>JAZKEV010000261.1:3585-4265 GCA_040386765.1 Verrucomicrobiota bacterium
AGCGCGCGGCGGGTTGCGGCACCAGTTTCAACACCGCGCCCGTCACCACGCCGAGCATGCCTTCGCTGCCGATCCAGAGGTCGCGCAGGTTGAAGCCCGCGGAGAATTTCTTCGTGGCCGTGCCCCACTGCACCAGCTCGCCGGTCGGGAGGAAGCCGCGCAGCGCGATCACGAAGTCGCGCGTCACGCCGTACTTGCCGCCATGCATGCCGCCGGCGTTGCACGCAATATTGCCGCCGATGGTGCAGTATTCCCGCGAGGACGGATCGGGCGGGTAGAACCAGCCCTTCTCCTCTGCCGCGCGCTGGATATCCGCGACCTTGGCGCCGGCGCCCACGTGGGCCATGCCGGCCTCGTCGTCGATCTCGATCGCATTCAGCTGGAGCATATCGAGCACCCAGCCGCCGCGGATGGGGGTGGCCGAGCCCATCAAAGTCGTGCCGCGGCCGCGAGTGGTCACCGGCACGCCGTGCTTGTTGGCCAGTTCCAGCACCACGCCGATCTCCGACTCCTTCCGCACCTTCACGACCGCCTCGGGCAGAAACGGGAGCTTCGCGCTGTCGTACGACGCCGCCGCACGGGCGGCATCGTCCGTAAAAACAATCTTCGATCCGAGGCGGCGCTGAAGGGCCCGGGTGGCGGCAGCAAACGTGGTCATGTTTGGGCAACCACATGACCCT
>JAZKEV010000261.1:4275-9985 GCA_040386765.1 Verrucomicrobiota bacterium
CGCGCAAGCAAGCCGATTGAACCTTTTCGCGCCTCCGGCATTCCACTCCGTAACGACCCGCTTGTCCTTCCCCGATTCCAATCTTGTCAACGCCGCCCGCCGCCATGCTCCCGCCGCCTGGGATACTCTCCTCAAGCGCCACCAACTGCCGCTCTTCACGTATGCCGTCGAGCTGCTGCGCGATCGCCAGGCCGCTCTCGATGTCGTGCAGGAGACGTTTGCCAGCGCCGTACGCCACATCGAGGGGCTGCGCGACGACGACCGGTTCGCCTCATGGCTCTTCGGTATCGCCCACCAGAAGTGCGTGCAACACTGGCGCCGGCTTCGCCGCGATGACCAGGTCTTCGCTCCCTCGTCCGACGAAGCGTCCGTCGACGCTCTGCCCGACAGCGAAGCGCTCGACTCCCGTGCGCTCCTCCTGCGGCGCGAACAAGCCGAGGAGTTCTTCGCGCTCATGGAAAAGCTCCCTCCCGCCCACCGCTCCGCGCTGCTGTTGCACGTGGTCGAGGAATTCTCCCTCGAGGAGATCGCCACCATCACCGGCGTGCCCCTCGGCACCGTCAAATCCCGCCTGCATCACGCCAAGCGTGCGCTGCGGCACCTCGTGGAGACTTCCCGATGAAACCTGATCAACGCCCGCCACGCGACTGGCTCCTTGACCGCCATGCCTCCGCCGGCCTCGAACTCGATGCGCTGCGTCGCGACGTGGTGGCCTCGCTGGAGCCCTCGCCCGCCTGGCGCGAGGTACTCGTCCAGCTCGTCCGCCCGTATCGCCTCGCGTGGCGCACCCTCGGCGTGGCGTGGCTGGTGATTGCCCTCCTCCATTTCTCGCGCGGCGCCCGGAACTACTCCGTCCAGCCTCCGCCGCCGTCCCCCGAAACCGTCGCCACCTGGCTCAACCAGCTCAAAACCCATGAAACTTTCGCCCAGGTTCATCGCCGTCATTAGACGGACGCTTTTCGCCTTCGCCGGCCTCGCCACCGCTTTCGCGCTTTTCATCGCCGTCGAAAACTGGCGGGGATCCCGCGCGTGGGCCGCCACCGCCCGCGACCTCGCCGCGCGCGGCGAGCCCCTCGATCTTGCCGCGATCCAGCCCGCCCGTGTGCCCGACGCGGAGAATTTATGGAAAGCTCCGATGCTCGCCAAGCTGCTCTACGACCGCCCGGACGATCCGGCCAAGAAAGAGGTCGAAGCCTCGACGCGGCTCGATAGCTTCCAAGCGCTGAACGAGTTTCGCGGCAAGCGCGCCCGCGACTTCACTGCATTGCGCGACCGGCTCCGCACCGTCCGCCTGCTCAACACCCCACTCTCCGACTCGCCCGCCGCAGACGTACTCGCCGCGATGGAGCCCCTCCAGCCCCTGCTCGACGAGGTGCGCGAAGCCGCCCGCACCCGCCGACGGGCCGAGCTTGAGCCACGCGAGACGCCCCTCGGCCCGCCGCTGGTCGATGCGGGGACAGTTTTCACGATCGGCGTGGCCCTCTCGGTCCGCGCCTCCGCCGCGGTGGAGTTGGACCGGCCCGCCGAGGCCGCCGATGATATCCTCGCCGCCCAGCGCCTCGGCAACGCCCTCGCCCATCATCCCGCCACGTTGCTCAACATCATGGTCGCGGCCGCGATTCACGGCTTTGCCACCGACGCCGTTTCCGCGGGCTGCCGTCGCCAGACGTGGACTCAGGCGCAGCTCGCGCGCTTCGAGCAAAATCTGGCGGCCCTGCACCCGCTCGCCAACTTCCGCGAGGCACTCCGCTCCGAGCGCGTGCAGGTATTCTACGCCCTCGACACCAAGCCCGCCCTGCCCGGGCTCGGGCCCAGCTGGCCGGCCTGGCTGTTCAGCGGCTGGGCCCAGCAAAACAAGGTCACTTATTCCCGCCGTCTCGAGTCCGAGGTGCTCTCGCTCATCCAGCTTGCACCCGAGCGCATCGCACCGCTTCCGCCGCCCCAGGCTTCGGCCTCGGCCGCGGCGAAACCGGCTAAACCCAGCCTGCTCTCGCCCTACTCCGCGATGAGCGAACTCGGACTGCACCGTCTCAGCCGCATCTTCATCTCCTACGGCGAGAGCATCGATCGCCTCCGACTGGCCTCGCTTAGCTGGACGATCGAACGTTACCGGTTGGTACACAGTCGCGAACCCGCTTCGCTCGAAGAGCTTGTCCCGGCCTTTCTCCCCGCCTTTCCGCAAGGTGTTTTCGATGGGCAGCCCCTTCGGGCGACCACGAGCCCGCAGGGCGAACGGAGATTCTACTCCTTCGGCAGTAACGGGCGGGACGAACAGGGCAGCGGCGACGACATCGTATTTCCCGCGCCCGACCCGTCTTAGTCTCGGGAGCGAGCCCGGACGTGCGTTCACTGCCGCGCAAGTGTTTAACGTCATGACCAAACTTTCGCTTTCCTCTCGCGGATACGTGTGCGAAAAAGACCCTCTTTTCCCGCCATGACCAAAATCCTCCTCACGACCACCTCGTTCCAAGATACGCCGGGCGAGCATCACAAACTTCTCGCCGACACGGGCTGGGAAGTCATCCGCGCTCGCGGTCCCCTCAACGAGGCCGACACTCTCGCGGCGGTGGGCGATGTCGATGGCTATATCTGTGGTGACGATCTGATCACCCGCAAGGTCCTCGAGAAGGCGCTACCCAAGCTCAAGGTCATCTCCAAGTACGGCATCGGCGTCGACAAGATCGACGTGAAGTCCTGCACCGAATTCGGCCTGCCCCTGCTCTTCACGCCGGGCGTAAATCACACCACGGTCGCCGAGCACACGTTTCTCCTGCTCCTCTCGCTCGAGAAGAACTTCCTCTTCCACACCGACTCGACCCGCTCCGGGGGCTGGAAGCGCAAGACCGGCCACGAGCTCCTCGAGAAGACGATCGGCATCGTGGGCCTCGGCCGCATCGGCAAGGAAGTCGCCATCCGCGCCCGAGCCTTCGGCATGAACGTCATCGCCTTTGACGTGTACTGGGACGAGAAGTTTGCCACCGCCAACAACGTGAAGCGCGCCGCCTCGATCGACGAGATCTACACCGCCTCGGACTACATCTCGCTCCACACCAATCTCACGCCCGAGACGCGCGACATGATCAGCGCGAAATCCTTCCCGAAGATGAAGAAGGGTGTGATCATCCTCAACTGCGCGCGCGGCGAGATCGTGCACACCGCCGACATCGTCGAGGCCCTCAAGTCCGGCCAGGTAGGCGGCTACGGCACCGACGTCCTCGACGAGGAGCCGCCGAAGGCCGATCACCCGCTGCTCAAGCTGCCCAACGTCGTGGTGACGCCGCACATCGGCTCCCGCACGGCGGAGAGCGTGCAGCGCCAGGCGGTCGCCGCCGTGACCAATCTCATCCGCGCGATGCACGGCGAAAAGCCCCTCGCGCAGATCAACCCTGAGGTGCCGGTCAAGAAGGTCGTCTGAAACTGCGGCGCAACTCCCAACCCCGTTTCCATTCCCATGTCCGAAAAATTCTACGTCGTCCCGGAAGCCCAGCACAACGCCCTCGTCCAAGCCGCGTATGAACATCGCGGATACACCCGCGACGAAGCGGTAGCCGGCGCCCGTTTCTGCGCCGAGGCCACCCGCCACGGCATCCGCACGCACAATGCGCTGAAGGCCCTCCACCTCGATCACCTCTTTGGCGCCGGCTCCGGCGGCTGCGTACCGCAGGCCAAGATCGAAGAGATCAAGTCGCCCTACGCGGCTTCGGCGATCTGGAATGCCAACAAGAAGCTTGGCCAGGCGACCGGTTACGCCGCGATCGAGAAGGCCATCGAGCTCGCCGACAAATACGGCGTGGGCATGGTCTCCGTCGACAACGCCTTCCACTACCTCTGGGGTGGCGGCTATGTGATGGATGCCGCGAAGCGCGGCTACATCGCCTACACCAACTGCACCGCGGCGCTGGCCGAGGTCGTGCCCTTTGGCGGCAAGTTCCCCACCCTCGGCACCAATCCGCACTCGTGGGGCTTTCCCACACAGGATGCCATCGGCTACCCGATCGTGATCGATTGGGCGACCTCCGTCGTCGCCATGGGCCGTGTGCAGCAGCTCCTCCGCGAGGGCAAGCAGCTGCCCCCCGGCGCGGCGGTCGACGCCAGCGGCAATCCCACGACCGATCCGGCGCAGGCCAAGTACCTCGTGCCCTTCGGCGCGCACAAGGGCTACGGCCTCGCGCTGATGAACGAGATCATCGGCGCCTTCATCGGCGGCTCCCTGCCCACGCTCCGCAACCGCTGGGACAAGGTCGGCGACGACAAGGGCACCTGCGCCTTCTTCTTCCAGGTCTGGAAGCCCGAGGCGATGAATGCCGGCGCCTTTGCCAAGGGCCGCAACCAATCGCAAAACGTGAAGGCCGTCATCCAGGATATCCTCGGCCACGGCAACGAGAACTGCATGCTCCCCGGCCAGCTCGAAGCCACCGCGGCCGCGCGCTGCACCAAGAATGGCGGCCTGCTCTTCAGCGAAGCCGAGGTCGCCGCCTTCAACGAGATCGCGGTCGAAACCGGCAAGCCCAAGTGGGACCTCGCCGCTTTCAAGGTCGCCGAGTAACTTCAACACCAGCCCGCGAAACACGCGAATGCGCGCGAACTAATGCGAACGGAACCGGCAGCGCGAGAGTGTTGCCCGTTCGTATTTAGCGTCGGTTCGCGTGATTCGCGGGCACCTTTAATTCACTTTCCCTCTTCCCATCCATGAGCCTCCAAATCAAACCCGCCAAATCAGTCGCCTTCGACCAGATCTCGCTCGGTGAAGTCATGCTTCGCCTCGATCCTGGTGAGGGCCGTATCCGCACCGCCCGCGAATTCAAGGTCTGGGAGGGTGGCGGCGAGTACAATACGTCGCGCGGCCTGCGCAAGGCGTTCGGTTACAAGACGGCCGTCTGCACCGCCTTTGTCGACAATGAGGTGGGCCACCTCGTCGAGGACTTCATCATGCAGGGCGGCGTCTCCACCGAGTTCATCAAGTGGCGCGATGACGACGGCATCGGCCGCACGGTCCGCAACGGCCTGAACTTCACGGAGCGCGGCTTCGGCATCCGTGGCGCGGTCGGCAACCCCGACCGTGGCAACACCGCAGCCTCGCAGCTGAAGCCGGGCGACTTCGATTGGGATCACATTTTCGGCAAGCTCGGCGTGCGCTGGTTCCACACCGGCGGCATCTTCGCCGCCCTCTCCGCCACCACGGCTGAGATCACGGTCGAGGCGGTCAAGGCGGCGAACAAGCACGGCACGATCGTCAGCTACGATCTGAACTACCGTCCCTCGCTCTGGAAGACCATCGGCGGCCTGAAGAAGGCCCAGGAGGTCAATCGCGAGATCGCCAAGTACGTGGACGTGATGATCGGCAACGAGGAGGATTTCACGGCCTCGCTCGGCTTCGAGGTCAAGGGCCAGGAAACGCTGGGCCACATCGAGACCGATGCCTTCAAGGCGATGATCGAGACGGCGGTGAAGGAGTTCAAAAATTTCAAGGTGGCCGCGACCACGCTGCGCCACGTCATCACCGCGACCAAGAACGACTGGTCCGCGATTCTCTGGCACGACGGCAAATTCCACGAGAGCAAGCAGTACCCCGGCCTCGAAATCCTCGACCGAGTCGGCGGCGGCGATTCCTTCGCCTCGGGCGTGCAGTTTGGCTTCCTCGAGTTCAACGACGCGCAGAAGGCCGTGGAATACGGCGCCGCGCACGGCGCCCTCGCCTCGACGACCCCCG
>JAZKEV010000262.1:0-1914 GCA_040386765.1 Verrucomicrobiota bacterium
AGGCACCCACGCCAAATGGGTGGAGACCGACGGCAATGAGGTGCGCGACTTTCACACCGCGATGACTGGCGAGGTATTCGCCGCCGTGCTCGGGCACACCTTGTTTGCGTCGCTCGCCGCGCCCCCAGCCTCCGGCTCGGCACTGCGCGCCGATTCCTTTTCTACCGGCATCGCGCGCAGCGCGCCGCCGCACGGTCTGCTGCACGCGTTTTTCGAACTCCGCGCCGGCATCCTCCTCGAGCAACTTGAACCCACGGAATTGGCCGATCTCATCTCCGGCCTCCTGATCGGCACGGAGATCCGCCATATGGCGTCGAGCTGCCGGCCCCGCGCGCGGATCGCCCTCCTCGGAGCCACCGGCCTGGCGGAACGCTACGCGCATGCGCTCCGGGTGCTCGAATTTATCCCCGTCATCTTCGACGTCGAGGAAGTGACCACGCGCGGCTTCGCCGAGCTGGCGCGGCTGTGCGCGGAAGACGGGGCCTGTAGCGGCGGTCTATGACCGCCGATCGCGTGCGCAGGCGTTAACCCGTCCGTCGGCGGATACAGCTCGCCGCTCCAACACTTAAGCAATCACTGAAGTTTTATCTTGCTCCCCGCTCACTTTTCTTAAAACTTAAGGAAATGCTTAAGCAATCGGCTGAGCTCGATCTCATGTACGCCGCCCTCGCCGACCCGACCCGCCGGGCGATCATCGCTCACCTCGCGCGTGGTTTCGCCAGCGTGAGTGAACTCGCGAAGCCGCTGAAGATGACACTGCCCGCCGTGGTGCAGCACCTCCAGCTGCTGGAAAAGAGCGGCTTCATCGTGAGCCGGAAAATCGGCCGCGTGCGCACCTGCGCGATCGAACCGAAACGGCTCGAGACCGCGCAGCACTGGCTCGCCCAGCAGCGCGCCCTCTGGGAGGCGCGCTTCGACCGCATGGATAAATTACTTCTCGAAGACCATGAAAACGATAAACGAAAAACCTAACGACCTCGAAATCTCCCGCTTCCTCGCCGTGCCGCGCGCCCGCGTCTGGCAGGCCTGGGCCGATCCCAAGAAGCTCGCGCAATGGTGGTGCCCGAAACCGTGGACCACGGAGGTGCGTGCCTTCGACTTCCGCCCCGGTGGCGACTTCTACACCTTCATGCGCGGGCCGGACGGCGGCGAGAGCGACAACCCCGGCTGCTTCCTCGAGATCGTGCCGCAGGAGCGCATCGTCTGGACGTCGATGCTTACCGGCGGCTGGCGTCCGACGACACCCTGGATCGGCATCACCGGCATCTTCACCCTGGCCGACGAGGGCTCCGGCACGCGCTACACCGCCCGCTGCCTCCACCGGAACAATGAGGAAAGCCTGAAACACGAGAAGATGGGTTTCTACGACGGCTGGGCCACCTGCATCACCCAGCTCGAAGACTTCGCGAAGACACTCTGAGTCCCCTCGCTGCGCGGGAGCCAGACAACTCACTCCGTTACCACGCATCGGAGCGAAACGGCGCGGCGGGCAGTCCCGCGCCGTTATAGAGCGAGACCTCAGGCGCATTCGCCCAAGCGTACCGCAGCGCCACCGGCTCCGGCACTTTATCAGAACGGGCGATCACCACATCGCCTTCGATGGCCAGCGTCGCCGGATGGAAAACGCGATCCGCTCCCGCCACTACCGCGCCGGCGGATTTGCCGTCGCGCAGATGCAGGCCCTTCGCCGCACTCAGCCGCGCCCGCATGCCGCCGGACACTTTTTCAAACGCCACGGCGCGCGGGCTCTGCGACTCCAATTTTTCACCATAGACTTCCGCCCGTGCGAGCAGCGCGAGCCGCTTGCCGATGTCGCTCTTGTTGTGCGGATGCAGGTCCTTCGGATCGCCAATCTCGATGGTCACCGCCATGCCCGTGCGCGGCACGACGAGGGCCGCAGCCTGAGCCTCGCGG
>JAZKEV010000263.1:0-13878 GCA_040386765.1 Verrucomicrobiota bacterium
CGCTTCCGCTGTCTACACCCGGACCATGCCGAATAATCCTGTCGATAACGAACCCAAGATCACCATGCAGGGCGTCCACGTCGAGCTGACTGACGCCCTGAAGAAAGCCATCCAGGAAAAATTCTCCGTCCTGCTCCGCCACAACTCCCGCATCATCCGCATCGACGTGCGCCTGCACCTCGATCAGCAGCGCGGGCAGCAGCATAATTTTAGCGCCACCGGCCACATCGTCATCAGCGGTCCCGATCTCGTCGCGACCGCCAAAGGCGACGATGCCTACAACGCCCTCGATGCCCTCGTCGAGAAACTCGACGAGCTGGTCCGCGAGCGCCACGAACGCCGCAAGGACAAGCGCAACCACCCACACGACGTCGAACTCGAATCCAATCTGCCGAAGGTAGGCGCCGAGTGACGGACGCTACTTCGTGCCGCTAGTCTCCTTCTCCCATCGACGCCAGCCCGCCTAACCGCGAGCTGGCGTCTGTCGTTTACTGTAGCGGCGGACCGCCGACGCATCTGATAACGCCTTCGTTCGGCGGTCATAGACCGCCGCTACAGAAAGCCATGCGCATGCGCATCTCACCGCTTCCGCTTCAAGAGCCTCCGCAGCTTTGCCCAGGACCGCGTATTGAGTATCGCACTCTTCTCCAACCCAGCGCGCCGCGCCACGTCGATGCCGTACGACAGGTAGTCC
Source organism: Verrucomicrobiota bacterium (assembly GCA_040386765.1). GTDB lineage: Bacteria > Verrucomicrobiota > Verrucomicrobiia > Opitutales > Opitutaceae > ER46. The sequence goes on from JAZKEV010000263.1 coordinate 695, forward strand.
AGTTCACCGCTGTGGTGCGCATCGGTGCAGACCGCGATCTTGATTCCCGCCTCCGCGGCGAGGCGCGCATTTTCCACCGAGAGATCGAGCCGCTCCGGGCTCGCGTTGATCTCAAAGAAACACCCCGCGGCCTTCGCGTGCGCCACGATACGCTCGAAATCGATTTCGTAGCCCGGCCGGGTCAGCAGCTTCCGACCCGTCGCATGCCCGAGGATCGTAAATGCCGGATGATCCATCGCGCGCAGGATGCGCTCGGTTTGCTCCTGTTTCCCCAGGCGAAACCGCGAATGGATCGAGCAGATCGTGTAATCGAGTTCCGCGAGGAGCTCATCCGGATAATCCAACGAGCCGTCGGCCAGGATATCGACCTCGGCCGACTTCAGAATGCGGATGCCGGAGAGTCTGGCGTTGAGTTTGTCGATCCGGCGGAGCTGTGCGCGCAGGTCCGCCACCGAGACACCGCGCGCGATCTTAAGGCTCTGCGAGTGATCGGTAATGCCGAGGTACTCGTACCCCTTCGCCTTGGCCGCCTCGGCCATCTCCTCGATGGAGTGCGCGCCATCGCTGCCCGTGCTGTGCGCGTGGAGCTCGCCGCGGATGTCGCCGATCTCCGCGAGAGCCGGCAAGGCCTCGCGCGCGGCGAGTTTCACCTCGCCCCGACCTTCGCGGAGCTCGGGAGGAATCCACGCCAGCTTCATCGCCTTGTAGGCAGCCGCTTCGTCCGCATGGCCGCGCTTCGTCCTGCCCCAGCGGGCCAGTGGGCCTTTCGCTTTCTCGAGTTCTTCGAGGTGCGCGGGCGAGCCCGTCGTCGCGATCAGCAGCAGCCCCCACTGCTGCGCCGTCGCGCGGTGCAGGGTGAGCATGACCGACCCGGGAAGTTGAAACGTCGCGTCAGCGGTCGTACGATCCACCACCTCGATGCCGCCGCCGAATTTCTTCACGCGGTCCACGGTCGCGTCTAAGTCGTCGCACTCGATCAGGAACGCCAGTTCGCCCACCACTTCCACCCGCCGCCGCACGTCGCCCACCACCTCCGCGCGGCTCACCTCGCACTTTGTGAGCAGATGGCGACGCAGGCGGTGCGCCTGCTCGTCGGCGTCGTAGAGCAGGATCTGGTGGTTCTCGCGCAAAGCCTGCCGGAAATGCTCCTCGATTCGCTGGCCAAACGCCGTGGCGATCTCGCCCGACTCGAACTTCTCCCGCAGCTCCCCCACGTTGGAAATCTTGAGCTTCTTGTAGACGCGAGCCACGCGCTGCGGATCGAGTCGCGGGTATTCGTTGAGGGCCGCCACCTCCGGCGGCGCCGCGGAGAGCAGCAGCTCGAGCTGCCCGAGCTTGCCCGAAAATACGATCTCCCGCAGCGCCGCGGCGATGCCTTTGCCGATCCCCGGAAAGCGCGTGAGGTCCTCGCCCGCCCGCACCAGCGCATCCACACTCTCCTCGAGCCCGCCCACCGTCTCCGCCGCGCGCCGGTACGCCCGCACCTTGAAAGGATTCTCGCCCTTGGCGCGTAGCATCTGAGCCAGCTCCACGAGTCGCCGCGCGAGCTCGGCGTTAGTGAGCAGACGCGCCGGCGTCGTGATCATGGCCATGCCGTCATAGACTGAGGCGTTCGCTCGCAGTGCCCGGCGCCCTACGCCGCGGGGAACATGAGCGCCCGCTACGGTTCAGTGTCAGCCTATGGCTACCGCAACCAAACGAAATGTGGGAAGCGACCGCAGTCGCATTTCCTCGCAAGCCCACGAAATCAGTTACGCCGGCAAAAAGCTCGGCCCCGGCGGCGCCGCCCGCGTGCGCAAGGCCAAGGCCGCGCTGAAGCGCAAAACCGGACGCGCCGCTGTAATGAAGCGCGCCCGCGCGACGCGCTAACGGTAACAAAAACAAACCCGCGGCCGCCGCGCACAGGCAGATCAGTGAGGTGCAGCGGGAAAGATGATGGGCAGGCGCCTACGCCCGTTTTACGCGGGAGTCAGGGGTCACCCACGGGCTGCGGACACGGGAGAACGCGTATTCAGTATTCCGTTACCCCGCAGGTCACTTATCACGGCCTCTCGCGGGCGCGAAGATCACCGCGCCAGCAAAGCCATATTTTTCTCAAAACGCTCGGCTGACCAATCGGCGCCCATCGATCCCACCACTCGGCCGTCTTTGATCCAGAAAATTTCGCCATACCCGCCAATGCGTTCGCCTCTGGCAAACGGTGTCCGGGAGATGAGGCCATCCACATCGACCACATAAAAGCGGAGATGAGCGGCGGCCAATCTCTGGCCGAAGACGTCGCACAGCAGTTTGAACCGGTCGATTGCCGGGGCCGACCACCACGCCATGAGGAAAAGGACACCGTTTATGGTGTTCTCGACCAGATGATCCGAATACTCGGCGTGATAGTGGCAAAACGCGGTGCTGCCAGGGAAGAGACGCTCCAGTGCATCCTTTTGATCGGCTGAATAGGTCATGGTTCTCCCTCGTTAACGTAAGCGCGAGGTCCACCCTTTCGCAAAATGATGGGGGTTCGGTTTTTCTTGGAATAGTTTCAGGCTTGAAGTGCGACAGTGAGGCGACGGTAGCGCTTAAGGTAGACACGGCGCGCAGAGGGGAAGGATTGTTCAGTTGCAACTCACTGCGCCTCGATGGTCTATTTTCCACATGACCTACCGCGAGTTCACCGCGCGTGGAAGAGGGAGGCTTGCCAAGGCGCGCGAGCGGCATTTGAGGTGCTTGGTGGATGAAATGAGGGATCGCTCGCCGAAGGGACGCACCTCGCGGGCGTGGGGTAGCGTCGCGCCCGGCCTGCTGGCTGTGCTCGCCGTCTGCTTTTTCTTTCACTGGACGGTCAAGACCGCAGGCGGCTTCAGGCCGCCTGGAGACGAGGACTACTACAACTTTCTCGTGCAGGGCTGGCGGTCGGGGCACCTCTACCTGAGCAAGGCGCCGCACCCCGCCATGTCTACGCTGACCGACCCCTATGACCCGGCGCAGAATGCGCCCTACCGGATGGCCGACGCCTCGTACTTCAAGGGCCGCAACTATCTGTACTTCGGCGCCGTCCCCGCGCTGCTGCTCATGCTCCCCTATGGGCTGGCGACGGGCCAGCCGCTGGGGACCACGAGCACGATCTATGTGCTGGCGGTTGTAGGATTCGTCGCCGCCTGCCTCACTTTTTATCAGGTACGGCGGCGCTGGTTTCCGGCGAGCCCGCCTTGGGTGCTGCCGGTGGGCATCCTCGTCCTGGGCTGCTGCACGCACGTGTTGGCGCTACAACGGCGGCCGCTGGTGTGGGAACTGCCGATCACCTCGGCCTATGCCTTTTCCATGCTGACACTGCTGCTGGTGCTCCACGGCCTCCTCCGGGGCTGGGTTCGCTTGTGGCTGCTCGCCGGCTTGGCTTTTGGCGCGGCGATCGCTTCCCGGCCCATCTACGTGCTGGGCGCGGTGGCCTTTGTGCCGCTGCTGTGGTTTTGGTGGGCAGGGCGCAAGGACCGCGGCACCTCGCTGGCACCCGCCGCGTGGGCCGTCGCCGGCGTGGGGGTTTGGCTGCTCGCGATCTTTGCGCACAACTACGCCCGGTTTGGCAACCCGCTCGAGTTTGGGCAGAATTATCAGCTCACGAGCATCTACGAGGCCAAGGCGGACCACTTCGCGGCACGCTACCTGCCGCACAATGCCTATATCTATTTCGCATCGCCGCCGAAGCTGATCCCGGAGTTTCCGTTTGTGGCCGCCGTGGCCGTGAATGAGGGGCCGCCGGGCTATCTCGGCGGGTGGAACGAGGCGGTGTGCGGCGCCGCGCTATCGTTCCCCGTGCTGCTCTGCGTGTTGTCGGTGCCGTGGCGGTGGCGCCGCTGGCGGGGTGAGGAGTGGGCGCTGCTGCGGGTCTTCCTGCTGTGCGCGGCGTGTTTCGCCGCGGCGATGGGCGTGACGGTGCTCAGCTATTTCCTGGCCACGCCCCGCTACATGGCCGACTTCATGCCGGCGCTGACCTTCCTGGCCATGATCGGATTGTGCGACGTGGCGCAGCCGGGGACCTCCCGCCTCGTCGCGCGGCTGACCGGCGGGGCGCTGGTGCTGGTCGCGCTATTTTCGGTCGGCGCGGGCGTGTTGCTGAGTTTCGACTACCACCGCCAGATCGCCAAGGTCACCGCACCCGGCGCTTGGAAGCGTCTGGACGAAGCGCTCACTCCACGGCGCTGAGCCAAACCGGCCGATTCGAGGATCTAAAGGTACGACCACCCGCACGGGTTGGCTTAGTCAGCTGATTTTCTACACCCTTTTTTCTACACCTTCCCTTAAAATTGGGGGCGTTTTAGAAATGATGGGAATTTTGGAAAGGGCCGATTCACTGTGGCCGCATCGATGGGAAGTATTGGTAATTGATAGGCAAAAGTCAGCTTTGGGCTTCTAAGCCCCTTCCCCTTATGAGGCTTCCTGAAACGCCCCTGACGTAATGGGCGGCGTTGTCACTAAGGTACTTTCCCGGAAAGCAAAAACCCTCATCTCACTTGGAGATAGCGGGTTAAATCAGATGGTGGACCTTACTGGACTCGAACCAGTGACCTTTTCCATGTCAAGGAAACGCTCTAACCAACTGAGCTAAAGGTCCGCAAATCTGAGGTCGGCGAGTAACGCCACCGAGACCGTGCAGCGCAAGGAAAAATCTCGCAACTTTAAGCGGTAAAAAACTCGGCTGCCGCCGCCCGATCCCGACCGATCTGCGCGCGCAGCTCTTCCAAATTCGCAAACTTCAGCTCCGGGCGCAGGAAGCGGAGCCATTCCACGGTCACCGCATCGCCTTCGCCGAAGGGGCAATCGCCCAGCACGTGGACCTCCAGGCGGGGTTCGCTCGTGTTCTCGACGGTGGGGCGCACGCCGTAGTTGGCGACGGCGGGGAGTGCTGCGGGTGACTTCGCACCCGAGACCCGGACCGCATACACGCCCAGCCGCGGGCGGAATTCCGGGGACCACGGGACATTCAGGGTCGGGAAACCGATCGTGCGCCCGAGGCGCTTGCCGCCGGTCACCACGCCCTCCGCGAAATAGTTGTAGCCGAGGAGCGCATTGGCGGCAGGCATGTCACCGGCCTCGAGTTGGGCGCGAATGCGGGTGCTGCTGATCGGCTCGCCATCGAGATTCACGCGCGGGGCGCTGAAGACGCGCACGCCATGCTTGCGGCCTTCCTGCACCAGCAGCGCGACATCCCCTTTCCTCCCCTGCCCGAAGCGGAAATTCTCGCCGACGTACACCGCCACGAGTCGGGGCAGCCGCTGCTTCAGCCAAGGCAAAAACTCCTCGCCGCAGACGGACGCCAGCTCGGTCGTGAAGGGTTGGATGATCACGGTCTCGACACCAAGAGCGCGGAGCATGCGCGATTTGATCGCGGCGCTTTGCATCACGCGCGTGGGATTCTCCGGGCGGAAAAGCGCGCTCGGGTGCGGCCAGAAGGTCAGCACGCCGCCGAGGCCACTCGCGCCGCGCGCCGATTGCACGGCCGCCTCCACCACCGCGCGGTGGCCGAGGTGAACGCCGTCGAACATCCCGATCGCGAGATGCAGCGGGCGCGGCGGGAGGTCGGCGCGGTCGAGACCGTCGATGTAGGGGGCGGAGGTCATTTATCGCGAAGCGAAATCATGGCCGTAACTTTGACCAGCGAATGCCCGTTTCCTTGACATGGAAAAGGTCGCCGCTTGGCCCCCAGCAAGGTCCAGCTTCCAACATGCGCCGTGCCTGCAAAAGGCGGGTTAAAAACCCGCCCTACTTCTGAGCCTGCAGCGCGCCTTAACATGGCAAGTGGCGTGACAGTCTCTCTGCGCGCCGTCCTCAGAGCGCCAGACTCGGCACCGCGTCGCGCGGGGCGATCAGGCGTTTCTCGATTTCCGGCAGCGTCATCGCCTGGATCTGGTCCAGCGTGAGCGCTTGCGAGACGTTAAACTTTTCCGTCGCGGTGCGGCGCAGGGCGGCGAGGTGCGCGCCGCAGCCGAGCTTCTGCCCGAGGTCGTGCGCGAGCGTGCGGACGTAGGTGCCCTTGGTGCAGCGCAGGCGGAAATCGAACTGCGGCAGGCCAAAGCGCGTGATATCCCAGCTGGCCACGCGGATGAAGCGCGGCTCGCGCTCCACTTCCACGCCCTTGCGCGCGCTCTTGTAAAGCGGCACCCCATCGATCTTCACCGCGGAATACATCGGCGGCATCTGATACTGGTCGCCGAGGAAGCCCTGGATGCCCGCGAGGATATCCGCCTCGGTGAAGGCCGGCACGGGCCGCGTCTCCATCATCTCGCCATCGGCGTCCTGCGTGTCGGTGACTTTGCCGAGCTCGATGGTGCCTTCGTACTCCTTGTCTAGACCCGTGAGGTACTGCGAGACGCGGGTCGCCTTGCCGACCAGGACGATCAGGAGGCCGGTCGCCATCGGATCGAGCGTACCCGCATGGCCGATACGCTTCATCTTCAGCTTCCCACGCAGCCGCGCGATGACGTCGTGCGAGGTATGGTCGCTTGGTTTATCTACGAGGAGGATACCCTCCATCTCTTTCGTCTGGCCGAGCAGCATGATGTTAAACGTCTTTGGCTCCGTCGGCCACGGCCAGTCGCTCGGCAAACGCCGCCACGAGCCGGGCATAAAAATCTTCGGTGCCGGTCTTCAGGCTGAGACCCGCCGCGCAGGCATGGCCGCCGCCACTAAATTTCGCGGCGACCTTGTCGACACGGTACGAGGCATCCTTGGCGCGCAGGCTCGCCTTCACGCTGCCATCGGCGCGTTCTTCGATGAGGGCGCCGATCGCGACTCCCTCGATGCACCGCGCGTAGTCGACCAAGCCCTCGGTATCCTCGGGCAGCGAGCCCGTGGATTCGAAGATGCCGGCCGGCAGCGTGCCGATACACACCCGCCCGCCGCACTCGAGTTTCAACGAGGCGAGGAAATGCTGCAGCAGCTTCATCTTCCCCACCGTCTCGCGCTCGTAGAGCTCATAGCCGGCCTCGCTGGGATTGGCGCCGCGCGCGACCAACTCGCCCGCGAGCACAAAACAGCGGCGCGATGTCGCGGCGAAGCGAAACTGGCCCGTATCCGTGAGCACGCCCGCGTACAGCGCCTGGGCGCTTTGCGCATCGACCGGCAGGCCGTTGTCGAAAAAGATTCCGGCCAGGATCTCGCAGGTTGCAGCCGAGTCGCTGTCGACGAGGTTTACCTCACCGTAGCCGACATTCGAGAGGTGGTGGTCGATGACCGCGACCGGCTTGGCGTAGTGCGCCTTTAGCCGCTCGCCGCTGCGGAAGTGGTCGGCGCAATCGACGAAGATCGCCGCACGGTCCTCCCCGGCCTTAAGCACGTCGTCCGTGCGCAGGAACGGCATGTCCTGCACGATGAATTTCAACCGGCGCGGAATCGGATCGGGGTTCGCACACACGACGTCGAAGCCCTGCGAGGCCAGCACCCGCGCCAGCGCCACCTGCGAGCCGATGCAGTCGCCGTCAGGCCGGGCATGGCCGATCACCGCGATCTTGCGGCCCTTCAGATTCTTTAAGAGCTCGGCAAACCGCGCCGACATCTCCGGATAAAACTTATCCGGCACGCTCACGCCTTCTCCTCTTTCTCGCCGTCCGCCTCCGCCTCGTCCGAGGCCGGCGCGCCATCGGCCGGCTGGTTGTACTCGAGCGCATCGATCACTTGGAGGATGCGGGCGCCGCGGATAGCGGAATGATCGAGCAGGTATTCGAACTTCGGGAGATACTTGAGCACGATGCGGCGGCTGACTTCCTCGCGGATATCGGCGGCCTTCGAGCGAATCCATTTCAGCTTCTGCTCGGCGACTTCATCGCTGCCGACGACCGCGACGAAGACCCGCGCATCGCGCAGGTCGGGAGAGACGCGCACCTCGGAGATCGTCATGGCGACGGCCTCGGTCTGGTAGCGCTTGCGGAGGATGTCGCTGATCTCGCGTTGGACGAGCTCGTTGACGCGGACGGTACGGTTGCTCACGGCAATTGCGGATGGACGATTTCGGGTTGCGAGACGGAGCGTAGAATCGCTCCGAAACTCGCAATCCGCAACCGGCAATTAATGCTTACAGCGACGCCCGGACCTTCTGAACCTCGAAGCACTCGATGACATCACCGGCCTGGTAGCCGTTGAATTCGTCGAGCTTGATGCCGCACTCGAGGCCGGCGCGCACCTCGTTGGCGTCGTCCTTGAAGCGCTTGAGCGTGCTGATCTTGCCCTCGTGGATGATCTCGCGGCCGCGGCGCAGGCGCGCCATGGCATTGCGGTTGATCTTGCCCTCGGTGACGAGACAGCCGGCGACGAAGCCCTTGGCGAGCGGGAAGACTTGGCGGACTTCGGCGGCCCCCGTCTTGAGCTCCTTAATGTCGGGGTCGAGCAGGTCGGCCAGCATCTCGCGGACCTTGTCGCCCATCTCGTAGATGATGTCGTAGGTCTCGATGCGCACACCGTGATGCTTGGCGAGCGGCGTGACGCCGTTTTCCAGCTTGGTGTGGAAACCGATGATCAGCGCCTTCGACGCGCTGGCCATGAGCACATCGTTCTTGGTGACGAGGCCTACCTCGATGGAGACGATCTCGAGCTGCACCTTGGCGCTCTTGATGCCTTCGAGGATGTTGCGCACGGCTTCGGAGGAGCCGAACACGTCGGTCTTGACGATGACCTTGAGCACCTTGGCCTGCGTCGCCGCGATGTTGGCGAAGAGCTGCTCGATGGAGACTTCCTTCGGCACGGCGGCCGCGGTCGTCGCCACCTTCTTGATGCGCAGCTGCTCCTCTTCGGCGATCCGCTCGGCCTCGCGCGAATTCTTCACGACCTTGAACGACGCGCCACTATCCGGGGTGCCGCTCCAGCCGATCACGCGCACCGGCATGGCCGGGGGCGCTTCCTTGAGATTGTTGCCCTGGTCGTCGAACATCGCGCGAACCTTGGCATAGTTGCCGCCGCTCACGATCGCATCGCCCACGCGGAGGGTGCCGCGCTGCACGATGACGGTCGCCAGAGGACCACGGCCGAAATCGATCTCCGACTCGATGACGGTGCCGCTGGCCTCCGCCTTCGGATTGGCCTTCAGCTCGAGCACGTCGGACTGCAGGAGGATCATCTCGAGCAGTTCGCTGATGCCGGTGCCCTTGATGGCCGAAACCGGGACCGTGACGGTATCGCCACCCCAATCTTCGGGAGCGATGTTGCGCTGCTGCATCTGGTTTTTGACCTGATCCAGATTGGCGCCCTTCACATCCATCTTGTTGACGGCAACGATGAGCGCAAAGCGGTCGGGGTGATGCTGCTTCTCGGCGAGCGCGATCTTCAGCGCCTCATCCGTCTGCGGCATGAAGCCGTCGTCAGCCGCGACCACGAGGATCGCGACATCCGTGACGCTCGCGCCGCGCGCGCGCATCTTGGTGAAGGCAGCGTGACCGGGCGTATCGAGGAAGGTGATCTTCCGACCGTTATACTCGATCTGGTACGCGCCGATGTGCTGTGTGATGCCGCCAGCCTCGCCCGCGGCGACATCAGCCTTGCGGATGGCGTCGAGCAAAGAGGTTTTACCATGGTCGACGTGACCAAGGATACAGACGACCGGGGGCCGCAGCTGCAAGTGCTTGAGCTCGTCTTCTTCCGGCTGCTTCTTTTCGGCCTTCTTTTCCTTGGCTGCCTGCTGCGCCGCAGCGTCGGCGCGGTGCTTGATCTCGAGGACGAAGCCATACTTCTCGGCGACCTTCTGAGCCACCGGCTCCTCGATCGTCGAATTCATCGCCGCAAAGCCGACGAGCTGGTTCAGCTCCGAAATCAGCTTGAAAGGCTTGAGACCGAGGGCCACCGCGAAATCGCGGACGACGATCGGCGGCTTGAGATGGAGAATCTTGATATCACCCTGAATCGTGATCTGCGGAGCGGCGGCGGCAGCGGCTGCTGCGGCGGCCGAACCGGGCAACGGCGGGGCCTTGGGAGCCATGACCGGGAGCGGGTTGGGCGAAGAACCCGGACGCGGCGCCGAGATCGGCGGCGGCATCGACGGGGCTTTGGCGACCGGCGGGGGCAGCGAGGGCGGCTTGGCGGCGAGCGGCGGCACCACCGGAGGCGGCGTAAAAATGGGACGCGAAACCGGCACGGGGGCAGGCGGCGCGACGGGCGCGGGCCGCAACGGAGCAGGCTGCACCGGCGGAGCGGAGACAGGCGGCATGGGCGGCCGCGAGACGGGCGTGGGCGTGGGAATGCGAGCGACCGGGGGCGGCACAGAGACGGGGCGCGGCGCAGAAACGGGCTGCGGAACGGACACGGGACGCGGCGCGGAAACCGGCGCCGGAGCTGCCGGAGCAGGCGCGGGGGCCGAAACGGGCGCCGGGGCGGCGGGCGCGGGCGAGGAAGGCTGTTGCGCTGCCTTCAGCGCGGCGGCCTTGGCGGCGATCACGGCTTCCCGCTCGCGATCGATGTCCTGCTTGGACTTCACGAAGACACCCTGCGGGATCTGCACCCTCGGCGGAGCGGAGGGCGAGACGGCTTCGGGAGCCGGAGCCGCCGCAGGCGCGGCGGCGGGCTCGCTGGCCGGAGCGGTCGGCGGCTTCGCGGGCATGCGAGCCGCATACTCTTCACGCAACGCCGAGGCGTTGATGTTGTCCACCGTGCTTGAGACCGACTTCACATCCGAAGCGATGATCTTGCGCTCTTTCAAGAGCGCTATCAGCTCCTTATTCTCCAGGCCGAGTTCTTCGGCGAGTTTATGGATGCGAATGCTCATGCAGTAGTAGTCGAGAGTGTAGTATTAAGACTGTGCAGCTTACTTGGAGGTCCGCGCGGCGACGCGCTGGATGATGTCGCTGGCTTCGTCGGCCGTGAAGCCTGCGCCTTCGAGATCGCTGGCCTCGACCCCCTCGAACAACTCGAGCGAGACGAAGCCTGCCTTGACGAGCCGGAGAGCCTGCGCCTCCGGGATGCCGAGAGAGGCGACGAGCTTGCGCTTGGCATCGCCCTCGGGGTCCGCACCCACGGCCTTGAATTCCTCAATGTCAAGCCGCCAGCCGATAAGGCGGGACGTGAGACGGGCATTCTGGCCCTTGCGGCCGATGGCGACCGCGAGGTCATCCGTAGCCACCTTCAGGAGGATGCGGTGAGTCTTCTCATCGAGCACGATCTCGCGCGGCACGGCCGGCTTGAGCGCCTCGATCACCATCTCGCGCGGATCGGCGAAGTACTTGATGATATCGATCTTCTCGCCACCGAGCTCGCGCACGATGGTCTTCACGCGGGCGCCACGGGCACCCACGCACGCGCCCACCGGATCCACTTTGGAATCGATGCTGGTGACGGCGATCTTGGTGCGGTAACCCGGCTCGCGGGCAAAGGCTTCGATCTTCACCGTGCCATCGGCGACCTCGGTGACTTCGAGCTCGAAGAGGCGGCGGACGAACTTGGGGCTCGCCCGGCTCAGGATGATCTCGGGCCCGCGCGGCGTGCTCTCGATCTCCATGAGGAGACAGCGGATGCGCTCGCCCGGCTGATATTCCTCGCCCGGGACCTGCTCCTTGGCGGGCATCACGGCCTCGGCCTTGCCGAGATCGACAAAGAGGTCGTTGCGCTCGCGGCGGCGGACCGTGCCGGTAACAATATTACCCACTTGGTCTTTGAAATCGTCGTAGATGCGGTCCTTCTCGAACTGCCGCAGCCGTTGCATGACCGCCTGCCGGGCCGTTTGGGCCGCGATGCGGCCGAGCGTGGAGGGATCGATCTCGCGCTCGAGCATCTCGCCCACGACCGCGCCCTTTTTCACTACCTGCGCCTTTTCGACGTGGATCTCCGTCTTCGGATTGCTCACGGAATCGACCACCTTCATCACCGCCCAAGCGTGCAGCTGCCCGTTCTTCGGGTTGATATCGATCTTGAGCTCCTGACCAGAGTTAACGCCCTTCTGCGCGGCAGTTTTCAAGGCATTCGCGATCGTGGCGATCATATCGGCACGCGGAATGCCCTTCTCCTTCTCCATGTACTCGAGGACGGATAGAATTTCGCTGCTCATGAGGGGGAACGGTGGCGGGAAAAGTGGGAAAAAAAAAGCGGGCCGCAGGGCCCACTTTTTGGGAAGTGAGTTGTATTGAGTCGGGTAAAATAGCCGCTCGCGCAAAATTTTGTCAAGCCCCCCGCCCTGCCACTGTTCGCGGTTGACCTGCGGAATTCAATATCCTGCTTCGCGTTCCAGCAGCCAACCGAGCACGCCTTGGGCTGCGCCGTGACACGCCGGCTGCTCACGCCCGTCGAAGAACCCCAGCTCCCGCAAACCCTTCGTAAGCATGGGCGGAAGGTCTCCCGCGAACCAGTGATACCACGCCCATTCGAGGTCGTTTCCCGTCTCCGCGGCTGCCAGCGGCAGCAGCCCATCACACATAATATTATCCAGCCGGGTGCCGCCCACCGCCCCGCCGCAAACCTCGTCGCCCCAACGCGCCCGGAGCGCGCTAAACCGCTTCCGCCGCCGCACTTCGCGGGTCGAAAGGACCGCCGGATCGCCCGCCCGCGGCGCAATCGGCGTCAACGCCGCCGCCAGACTTCGCACCCGTTCAGGCCAATCAGGCCTGGCCTGCGCCCATGCCGAGTATTGCCGCAAACGCGTCCGCGGGTGATTCGCCGGCCGCACGCCCTGCAAACTCCATGCGCCCGCCTCCGCTTCGAAGACCGCATCCGCCGCCACCTCCCAGCGCGCCCACGCGTCCAGCGGCCGGCTGCCCGCGATCCGCAGCATCGGCGCGCGGTTGAAACGATAGCCCAAAATCTCGAGCGCCGTCTGGTGGCACGCCGCCGTCCAGCCGAGGCGCTGCACGCGAAGCCGGGCGAAATGCACCTTCTGCCGCCACCGCGCCGCCGCATGCTTGTGCAGCAGTTCCAGCAATTCCGGCATCGAGAGGGCGCAGAGTTCGTCGGGAAGCCGCGCCACGGCGCGATTGGCGAGCACCTCTACAGCCTCATCCGCGGCAAATTCCTCCAGCGCGCGATGCAGCAGCGGCAGCAGCGCGAGCATCGGGATCTCGCGCCCGCCGCCGCCCCGCGTCATCCGCCGCTCGTCGGGCGGAAACAACACCACGTGCAAGATCACGCGGTCGTACGCCGGATCGCGAGCGTGCCCGTGGGCATCCCCATCGCCCGCGCGCAGGTGCACCTCGACATCGCCCGTCACGTCACCTGCGGTCGCCACCTCGCCT
>JAZKEV010000264.1:0-4414 GCA_040386765.1 Verrucomicrobiota bacterium
GAGAAACAGCACAGCGTGGGTGGGCAGGATGAGGCCGATGGCGAGGCCGTCGCCCGCACGCTGCAGCTTGCCTTGTCGCACCCAATAGAGACCGAGCGTCGCGGCCAGGGCGACGACGGCATTGATGGCGAAGCGGAGCTCCATGTGGGGCGGCTGGGTCCACAGGAGCTTCGTGATATTGAGCGGTACCCAGAGAAAAATGAGCGCGCTAAACGCGGCGAGCAGCCGTGCCTTCAGCCCAGTAAAATACGATTCGCCGCGATACGCGTCATCGAGTCGGGCGACAAACGTGGAAAAAAAACGGGGCATGCAGCGCTGGAAGGGCAGCGGCGCAAATTGGAGCAGAAGAGGACACAGGTTCCGAGCGAAAGCTGGAGGGGCGGACGAAATTTGCAGAAAGCGCAGGAGCAAGGGAGGAAGGGGAACCGATAAGGATCTTCTGATCGGCTAATTTCCAAAGTTCTTGAGCGAGGATTTTGCGTAGGCTGATGGGTGTTTTGGGAGGGCGCGGGTGCTGGTTTGGAGGATTTTAGCGAGAGAGTTTCGGAGTCGCTCGATCGCACGAAGCTGTCCGGAAAACGCTCGTAGGTGTGGTAGGCAGCCCGCCTGCTGGCACTGATGGGTAGTCGGATGAGCGAAACGGAGGCGGGGTGCCTCACTCCGCGAGACTACAGTAGCGCACGCGATAGCCAGCAGGTGAGAGCACCCCGCGTCCACGTCAGGCTATTGTGTGAATCTGAATAAGTCGCACCGCTCGCGCGGCCACCTAGGTTCGCGCCCTCAGTCTGCCGCGGTGTAAAGTCGTTCCTGCCACGGGTAGCGGCCCTCGTTCCGACCGCCCTCCGGTGAGGGCGGGCCGAGGACAACCGCCGCCACCTCTGAGGCGCGGAACTATTCCTACAGGCCGGCGGCTTTTTTGGCTTCGAGGTACTCGACGAAGTCGGCGCCGTCTTTTGGCGTGGCGAAGTAGGGGACGAGGGCCTGCTCGTTGGGTGGCATCTTGCCGTTGTTGGCGGTGCGGTAGGCGTTCAAGGCATTTCCCATGTGGGGCTGCGAGCGTTGTTGCAGCTCCTGCGCGCGGGCGATTTCGGCGGGAATCTCCGGGCGGGTGGTCTCCGCGCCCGAGGGGTCGAAGGTGACGGGCACGCCGCCCGCGGTGGTGACGGTCATGGGCTTGCTGGGGTCCATGGGAAGGCTCGCATAGTCTTCACCGTCCACGGGACGGACGGTTTTGATGTAGGCTTGGCGACCGACGAGATCGTGGACCGAGTTGGCGACGCTGCGTTTCTCCAACTGATACTGCTTACGCGCGGCGTCGATCTGGCGGAGGTTGTTGAGCGTCTGCTGCTGAATCTCCCAGCGCTGCAGACCGATGGTGATGGACCGCGGGGCGGAGGCGGGTGCGGGCGCGGACGCCTTGGCGGCGAGCGTGGCATTGGCCTCCTTCAGGCTGGCGAGGGAGGCATGGAGTCCGGCCATCTCGGCGGCGAGCCGCTGGTTTTCGTCGCGGAGCGAGGCGAGCGATTTTTCATGGCGGGCGACTTCGGCGGGCGCGGGCGGTGGTACGTCCGGAGCGGGGCGGCTGGAGACCTGGGTGCCGATCACAAAGGCGACGAGCGCGCTGGCGGCGGCGGTGAAGACGAGTTTGGCATTCATAAGCGAGAGGAGCGTGAAGACCGAGGCCGTGGAGCCCGCGGCGAGCAGGGAGTGGGAGGCGAGTTGCGCGGCGAGGCCGGCGGGGGCGGAGATAAGCGGCTGAGTGGAAACGAGCGTGCCGAGCGCGGCAGCGGTGGACGTGATGCCGCGGCGCGAGAGGGCGCCGCGCAGCTTGTTGAGAGCACGCTCGGTGCGCATCCGCGCGGCGTCCTCGGACACACGGAGAGCAGCACCGATATCGGCAAAGGCACGGTGCTCGAGAAAACGCAGCACCACGGCGGTGCGATCCGCCTCGGGCAGTTCGTCGATGGCGTCATCGAGGAGCGGGCGAACCTCATCCCACCTCGCTGCCGCGGAAGCGGAGGAGGCGGTCTCCAGTGCGAGAGCTTCGGTCTCGCGGGTGCGACGGCGTTGATCGGAGATCATGTGGTTGAGGGCCGCATTGCGCGTCGCGGAATGAAGCCAGGCGCTGAGCGTCGGATGCGTGGAGAGTTTGCGAGCGTGACGGGCGAGTGACGTGAAGACCTCCTGCGCGACGTCAGCGGCCCGATGAGCGTCCCCTGACGTCCGTCGCAGAGCGGCGCCGTACACCAGATCGATGTAACGGCGAACCAGCTCGGTGAAGGCGGCCTCGGAGCGGTCGTCGACGTAGCGGCGGAGCAGGGTCGCGTCATCCTTCATCGTGGTTACTTTCTAAACAGCGCCGACGGGCAAACCGAACAAAGATTCGGCTGGAATGCCTGCTCGGGCGGTAAAACGCCGCGGCTGTTACGGGCCGTCGAAGAACGCGGCGGGGCGCCGGGAGCCGGGCGGGAGGGGCAGCTGGAGGTCGCGCACGGCGGCGGCGAAGAGGAGGTGGCGCTGCTCCGGCGCGAGGCCGGGGCGAAGCGTGGCGGCGAGACAATCGGCGTACAGGGTCATGCGGTCGTGGCGCTCCACGGCTTGGAGATGCCGGATCGCAGCGGTGAGAGCCGCAGTCGGATACGGGGCGTCGTCCGGGTGCGCGGGATTCTGCCAGCGGACCGTGGCGAGAATGACCTCGGAGCGCATGGCCTCAATGGCGGCTTGCTGGACTGCGGTGGCCCGCAGGAAATCATCCAGAGTGGCCTGGAGGGCCTTTTCCTGCGCGGCAGCGCGAGTGGCTTGGACGGTGCTCTGGTTGACCACGGCCGCGATATTGAGCTGAGGCGGGCTGAAACCGGCGGTGACCGTGATGTGGGAGCCGGGGGTGAAATTGCTGTCCCAGTAGAGCTGCTCGCTGCCGGTCTGGTAGCGGCAAAGGCGCTCGCGCGCCTGTTGCAGACGGGCGATGAGCTCGCGATGTGACGCGGTGCGGGCTGCGGCGAGCTTGTCGGCGAGCTGGCGGACGTGGGGCGGAAGCATGGGCGGTGCGGCGGTCGGCAGTGCGGCGAGGGCGACCCGGATCGCTTCGGCGTCGGCCTCGAGCCGGGCGAGGATGGGCTCGTGGCGCTTGAGCATGGCTTCGAGGGACTGCTGGCGTTTGCGCGAAGTGTCGCCATCGACAGCGATCAAGGTGCGGGCGAGTTCCTGCTGGAGCTCGAAGCGGGTGCGCACAAAGCGCGAGAGGTCGGCGTGGAGCGCGGCGGTAATTGTATCCGGAATCCGGATGCGCGAGCCCTCTGGCAGAAACGGAATCGTCAAACCGGGGTCGACGCGGGGTGCGGCATCGGGAAGGTCGGTGACGGACGACGCGCCGACCTGCGCGACGTAGTCACCGAGCAACCGCCGGTGCGCGGGCGGGAGCGTGGGGTGGTAATAAATGACGCTTCGCAGAAATTGAAACTCACGGGCGCGCTGCTGTGCCGGGGGCACGTCGGGCTGGCGATGGGCGACCGTCCACGCACGGAAGTAGCCCCAGGAGTAAGTCTCTTCGGCGAGGAGGCTGCGGAGCTCGAATGCGGCGGCCTCGAGCCCCTGCACCGCGGTGGCCGAGACTTCAGGCGGCGGAGACTCGCCGCGGGCGAGGGCGCTGCGCAGCGCGTTGACGAAGGCGTCGCGCTTCGCGCGGTAGGCTTCGAGGGCGGTGCGGCGTTTTTTAGTGAAGTGATCCTCCGTGAGGCAGGTGCCGAGCTGAGGGTAAAAGGGTTCGCCGACGTAGGGCGCGAGGCCGGCCGGTGCGTCGAAACCCGCGCGCTGCAAGGGGGCGATGCGATCGATGCCCTCTCCGGGCGCGGGCAGTTGCGGCGGATAGAAGATCGGGATGCGCGAAGGAGGTGTCGGCAGCTCCGCCAGCGTGGGGAGCTGGATAGTCGCGCCGCCGCTGATCGGCTGGGCGCGGGCGAGGGCGCCGAGCATGGCAAGAAAGAGAAGGCCGAGTATGAGTCGGAGGGGCACGGGGCTGGGCTGGAAACGCCGCTCAGCCGTGGGAACAGCGGTGGGAGACCGCCGCAGGCAGCTACGGACGGGAGCGGCGGCGGAAGATAAAGACCATCGCGGCGCCGAGGGCAAGCAGAGCGTAGGTGGACGGTTCGGGGATCGCTTGGAAATCGCTCAGGACGACATTGGTCGCGCCGAACAGGCTGCCGGTCCCGTAGTTCACGAGGAACGAGCCGCCGTCGTTGACCATGAGCCGCTGGCCGGGCGCCACGTTGGAGAGTTGGCCGGTCACGTCGAACTTGGCGCGACCTTCCACCAGCCGCAGCTCGCGTTTGTCCTTGGACATGCGCACCTCGACCTTGGTGGCCGCGTCCAGCGACAGCTTCGAACCGTCCTCCAGGATGGCGATGCGTCGCTCGGC
>JAZKEV010000265.1:0-3769 GCA_040386765.1 Verrucomicrobiota bacterium
TCACTGAGCAACCGCCGAAGCTCCGCGCTACGAAAGCGACACAACGTCGAGCAACAGCTTTAACCTGCCCTGCGGGAGTGCGGGCGAAAAGTTATGCGAAAATGGAAAGTAGAAAGATTGCTGATTTCGCGTCGTTTGGCGGGCTTCTTAATGGGGTAGGTGCTTCGCCCGGAGTGCAGATTTCCCCTTGCGAGGGAGGCGGGGTGCGTCGTTAGTTGCGCCCAACATGCTCATTGATCCTCGTTTTACCGAATTGGCCGAGGGGCTGACGGGATTCTCGACGGCACTGAAAAAGGGCGAGCGCGTGCTGATCGACGCGTTCGATATCCCGGACGCCATGGTGATCGCGCTTATCCGCGCGACGCGGGCGCGCGGGGCGCATCCCTACGTGCAGATCCACCGGGCACGCGTGACCCGCGAGATGTCGCTTGGCGCCGAGGAGCTGCAGTATGCGCCGCATGCCGAGGTGGAGCTGGCGCGGATGCAGAAGATGGATGCCTACATCGCGATGCGCGGCTCCGAGAATATCTTCGAGGCTTCCGATGTGCCTTCCGAGAAGGTGCAACTCGTTTCGCGGCTGATGAAGCCGGTGCTCGACCATCGCGTCGGCAAGACGAAGTGGGTCGTGCTGCGCTGGCCGAGCTCCGCGATGGCGCAGCAGGCGGGCATGAGCACGGAGGCGTTTGAGGATTTTTACTTCCGGGTGTGCACGCTCGACTACGCGCGGATGACGCCGGGCATGAAAGCGCTGGACGAGCTGATGACGAAGACCGACCAGGTCCACATCAAGGGCCCGGGCACCGACCTGCGTTTCTCGATCAAGGGCATCGGCGCACAGCCCTGCGGGGGACTGCGCAACATCCCCGACGGCGAAGTCTTCTCCTGCCCGGTGAAGGACAGCGTGGAAGGCTACATCCAGTACAATGCGCCGACGGTTTACCTCGGCGCCTCGTTCGACAATATCCGCCTCGCGTTCAAGAAGGGCAAAATCGTCGACGCGACCTCCTCGAATACGAAGAAGCTGAACGAGATCCTCGATAGCGATGCGGGCGCGCGCTACATCGGCGAATTTGCGATCGGTTTCAACCCGTACATCCTCGAGCCGATGCGCGACATCCTCTTCGACGAGAAGATCGCGGGCTCCTTCCACTTCACGCCGGGCCAGGCCTACGAAGACTGCGGCAACGGCAACAAGTCGCAGGTCCACTGGGACATGGTGTGCATCCAGCGCCCCGAGTACGGCGGCGGCGAAATCTGGTTCGACGGCAAGTTGATCCGGAAGGACGGCATGTTTCTCCCCAAGGCGCTGCACAAGCTCAACCCGGAGTATCTCCTCGGGAAAAAGTAGGCCGCCGGGAGTCACAGGGCGGCGAGAGTCCGGTTGGCCCGGTTCACGCTCACAGCGATTCACGAACCGATTGTTATCTCACTACGCATGCGCGATTTCATCCAGGCTTTGCCCAAGACGGAGACGCACCTTCACATCGAAGGGGCGTTGCCCTACGAGCTGCTGACCTCGTGGGATCCGGAGCAGTGGCCGCCCGATCCGGTGTTTCGCGCGCGGGCCTATCGCTACGCGACCTTCCCGGACTTCGAGCGCATCCTGCTGGATCACGCGCTGCCATGGTTCACCACGGCGGAGCGGTATCACGAGGCGGCCAAGGTGATCTTTGCCAAGCACGTCGCGCAGAACGTAAGGTATGTGGAGACGAGCTTTCACCTGCCGGTCACGCAGTTCGTCAATGTGCCCGGCCCGGAGATCGTCGCGGCGATTCGTTCCGCGGCACCGGCGGAGCTGGAGGTGCGGGTCTTTGCCGGCATGCTGCGTTCGGATATCGGCGGCGACCTGCGGCCGACGATCGACCAGCTGCACACGTGGGAAGCGCTGGCGGGCGTGGATCTCCACGGCTTCGAGCAGCAGCCGACGCATCCGGACACCGCGGCGATCTGGGAAAAATTGCGCGGGGCGGGCAAGATCACGAAGTGCCACGCGGGCGAGTTCGATGGGTCGGCGCGCGTGCGCGAGGCGATCGAAGTGCTGGGCGTCACCCGGGTGCAACACGGCATCCGCGCCATCGAGGATCCGGCCGTGGTGAAGCTGGCGGTGGAGCGTGGTGTGACTTTCGACGTGTGCCCGATCAGCAACGTGGGGCTGAAGGTGGTGGGCTCCCTGAAGGAGCATCCGCTACGGCGCCTGATGGTCGCTGGCGTGCGCTGCACCGTGAGCACCGACGATCCGCTGTGCTTCGCCAATTCCGTGAGCGAGGAATACGAGGCGCTCGCCCGGGAGCTTACCTGCTCGCACGAAGAAGTGGCCAAGCTCGTCAGCAACGGCTGGCTCGTTGCCGACGTGTCGGACAAGACGCGCAAGGCGATGATAGGCGAGGTGGAGAGGATTCGGGCGTCGGCGGCCTGACAACTCCGCGTACCGGCATAGGACCAACGTCCTATATTCCGGCATAGGGCTGCTCGTGGATTGACGAGATAATCCCGCGGCACGCAGTCTCGGCGGGACCCACCCCATGCGCCCCATTGTACAAATCTCGCTCGATCTTATCGATCGCGCCGAAGCGCTTGCGACGGCCGAAATGGCGTTGCGCGCCGGTGTCGACTGGCTGGAGGCGGGCACGCCGTTCATCCTCGCCGAGGGTGCGCATGGTGTGCGGGCGCTGCGCGAGCGGTTTCCGAACACGCCGATCGTGGCCGACCTCAAGATCATGGATGGCGGCTACCTCGAGGCCGAGATGATGGCGAAGGCGGGCGCGACGCATGTCGTGGTGATGGGCCGGGCGCACCCGGAGACATTGAAGGTCGTGGTGAAGGCGGGGCACGACTACGGCGTGAAGGTGATGGGCGATAATCTGGGCTGGCCCGACATGGTGGATGGCGCGCGGCAGCTCGAGGATCTCGGCTGCGATTTCGTGATTCATCACATCGGCTACGACGAGCGGCGCGGGATTGCGGCGCGCGGCGAGCGGATGCCGAGCCCCCTCGATAAACTGCGCGAGGTGGTCGCGGCGGTGAGCATACCGGTGCAGGCGGTGGGCGGGCTCACGCTGGAGCAGGCGGTGCGGACACCGGAGTACGGCGCGCCGCTCGTGGTGATCGGGGCGCCGCTGGCGGTGGATGCGGACGCGTTTCGCACCGCGGATGGAAATCTCGAAGGCACGCTGAAGATCATCGCGGACCGCGTGCATGCATACGGCGATGTGGTAGTGACGCAGAAGAGCAAACCGTCGCGCTGAGGTGAGAACGCTAGCTAGTACGACGAACTCCGAATCTCCAAACCTCCGATCTGCGAGTTACGAACTTCGATCTCCGAATCTCCTATGAAGAGCCCCGCCGTCGTTAACTTTTCCCGCGAACCGCACAGCGTGGAGCTGCGCGAATTTGACCGGCCCGAGCCGGGGCCGGACGATGTGATCCTGGCGGTCGAGGCCGTCGGCGTGTGCGGGAGCGACCTGCATCAGTGGACGAGCTCGCACAGCTGGCCGGTGAATTATCCCGTGGTGCTCGGGCACGAGTTTGGCGGCAGCATCGCGGCGCTCGGCAGCGCGGTGAAAGGCTGGAGCGAGGGAGATCGCGTGGTGAGCGAAACCGCGGCGGTGGTCGACCCCAACAGCCCAATGACGCGCGCGGGAAAATACAATCTGGACCCGAAGCGCAAGGGCTTCGGCTACGGCGTGGATGGCGCGATGACGCGGTTTGTGCGCGTGCCGGCGCGGTGCCTGCACCGCGTGCCGGCGGGGCTCGCGATGGAGCAGGCGGC
>JAZKEV010000266.1:0-8127 GCA_040386765.1 Verrucomicrobiota bacterium
TCGGAGGTTCGGGTCATCGTAAAGGACGGGATCGAGCTATGAACGCACAATCGACGCCGCTAACAAACCCGCAAGTTGAAATTTACGAGAGGCTGATCGAGATCGCGAAAGGAGGGGACCGAAAGGCGGTGATAGCCGCGCTCCGGGTCGAGATCGGAAAACTAACCGGCGATATGTTCGCCCTCTGCCCTGCCGAGCCACTCGTCGACGTATCCGCAAAGTTCGAGGAGTTTTGGAAAGCCTACCCGAAGCGCAAAGGGGCCAACCCGCGCCACCCCGCCGAGAAAAGGTTCGCTGCCGCCGTAGGTCGAGGGTCCGACCCCGACCAGATCATAGCCGGAGCCCGCAACTACGCGACGCTCGACCGGCAGAACATCAACACCCCTCTAATCGCTCAAGCGCAAACGTGGCTGCATCAACGCCGCTGGCAGGACTACACGACGCGCGTCCCGACCGGCCTCGATCCCAAGGAGGCCAAGCGCCTCGCGGCTATTGCCGAAAACGCGGTGTTTTTCCGATGAGCCCCGCACAGATCGTTAGTTTGGACACCCGACGCAATAGCATCCAGCTTCGGTGCACCTCCTGTAGCGCGACTACTCAGTCGACCTGCGACTGCGGCGTACCATACGAGGCCATGAGGCCGAGCGCCGCTGCTGCGAAGGCGGTGGCGGCGAGCCCCGGCAAGTCTGACCGGGCCATAGCGGACGAGATCGGCGTCAGCCACGTGACGGTTGGAAAGGCCCGGAAGACAGGTGGTAAGAAAGTTACCACCTCAGCCAAGCGCGTCGGTCGCGACGGCAAGAGCTACGCTCAGCCCAAAAAGCAGACCCGCAAGCCCGCTGCAAAAAAGCAGGCGAAGCCGGTAGCGGCCCCATCTGGCATCCCCATGAACCGGCAGGTCAACGCTATGACCTCTCAGCTTGTCGACTTCGTCGAAGACTACGCGGCAGAGTTCATGACCTGGACGGCGAAGGTCGGCCCGCAGTTGAGCGTTGCCGATAAGGACAGCTTGACCATGTTTCTGCATACCAGCGCCGACAAACTCCTGCGGCTCGCGCAGGCGCTGGATGGACGGTGAGCCGCTAACGAAGGAGGGCAAAAATGGCCCGACGAAAGAAGACCCCGGACGTCTACGTCGCCAGTGACGGCACGTCCTATCCGCTGGAGGAGGCGCAGCACGACTACCCTGTGATGTGCTTCAAGTCAGACTGCCGCAAGGCGGTCGTTTCCGATCCCGAGCAGTGCTTGATCGCTAAGGGCGCGGCTCGCGATAAAGCAGTGCTCGGAGCCTACATCGGCTCCGGCAAGGATGCCTATATCATCTTCCGAGGCAAGCGCGGCAAGCCTGCCCACGCGGTTCACTTCACGATCAATGCGAAGGCTAGTCGCATCCGCGACCAGTTT
The DNA here is from genome assembly GCA_040386765.1 of Verrucomicrobiota bacterium. Lineage (GTDB taxonomy): Bacteria > Verrucomicrobiota > Verrucomicrobiia > Opitutales > Opitutaceae > ER46. The sequence continues at coordinate 1,405 of JAZKEV010000266.1, forward strand.
GACAAGTCGAAAGCTGGATCGACGGCGACTATCATCCTCAAGGCTCCGACCGACGGGCGCACGCTGGCTCATCGACGCAAGCTGAATAAGGACCGAGCAGAGCGTATCGCTGCTGGAGACCATACCCCGCGTTCGACCGGGAAAAAGTATGTAACACGCGTGATGAAGCTCGGCCTGCCGCACAGGCCGCGCGCGAAGATCAAGGACAATGTGGTGTCGCTGTTCGACAACCATGACGAGGCGGCGGCCTAATCAAGACCCCCGAGGCTTCGGCCTCGGGACCTCGTCCCCTCCGCATGACAAGGTTCGCAAATGAACGCCCATCCCCGCCACGGCCTACCAGGATATTTTGCGCTCTACGATCTCCCGCAGCGCGGCCCGCTCGCCGAAATGGTCTACTCGACGGGCTGGGTCGAGATGGACGAGATATTCAAGCTCTACCCTGGGCAGTTCGTCGTCATCACCGGGAAGCCCGGCTCCGGCAAGTCTACCTTCCTCCTCAACTTGCTCGCCAACCTGACGTGGAAGCACGGCAAGAAGCATTGGCTCTATGTCCCGGAGAACGAGCCGAACATCATTGACAAGTTCGAGTTGATCTATGGGCAACCGCCGACGCAATTCGGGCAGTTCGCCAATACAAAATGCTTCGTGCAATCGTCGGGCGACGAACACTATGACGCCGAGCCGAAGACTATCGAGTGGGTTCTCAATCGCGCCTGGGAGGCATGGCAGGCCGACAAGTTCGACACGTTCTCGATTGATCCGTGGAACGAGCTTGAGGCCGCGCGCCACCGCGACGAAAGCTCCGGCGACTACATCGGGCGGTGCCTTCGGCTCTGCAAACGGTTCGCGCGGGAGACGGGGACGACGTTCTTTATCGCCGCACACCCGACGAAGGCGGCGAACGACCGGGAGTGCCACCTCGGCGATATCGAGGGCTCGCAACATTGGTGGAATAAATGCGATGCGGGGATTATTATCTCGCGCGAGCTAGGCAAGACGTCGAGCAAGGTCCTGGTTGCGAAGGTGCGCGAGCAGCCGGTAGCGGGCAAGCCTGGGCATTGCATATTCGACGTCGAGAACTCGACGGGTATCTTCCGGGAGCAACTCGGCGGCGGAGTAGCGTACTAACCAAGCAAAGGGAGTTGATAGAATGGCAGACGTTCCAATGGCGCGCGAAATACTAAAGCTGGTCCTCTCCAGGGCCGGGTTAAAGCAGAACGACCGTGCTGACATACAGACCGCGCTCAACTTGATGACGCGGGCGTCTCCGGTAAAACGGTCCAAGGCGAAGGCGGTGAACATCACGCCGAAGCTCCGCAGGCAGGTCACGCACTTAGCCGCAGCAGGGTTAAGCCACCATGTAATTGCCGAGGCGACCGGTCTGCGCAACGGCGGGCGCGTCTCGGAAATTCTAAACGGTAAGCGGTAAGAGCGGTGGCGCAGAAGTTCACGCTTGAGGCGCAGATCGAAGAGGTCGAGCTTGAACTCGGCAAGCGCGACACGGTATACGCCCGGCTGGTCGCAACGCATAAGATGAAGGGCGGAGAGAGCGACTATCGGAAGGCCAGGATGAACGCCGTCCTCAACACCCTCCGATGGCTACAACGAAACGAGGCCCGGGTAAGAGCCGCAATCGGGCCGGACGATCAGGTCTAACAAAAGGAGAGAGACGATGAACGAGGAGCAACTAAAGACCGAACTCGCGAGGGCCTATCGCGCCCTCCGCGGTATCTACGGCGCGGTCGCGAAAGGCCAGCGTCCAGGAGAGACCATGCTGTTCTATCACTCGCCGGTGCTGGCCGCCGCGATCCGCTTCGTCGATGACGAACAGATGGACGGCTCCTCCTACTTCGAGGGCAAGCCGATCAAGCTCCTGGGCGACGCGCTAAAGGGGTACGAGCGATGAGCGAGCCTCGTACACGGTCTCAGCCAGTCCTCCGCGAAGCAATTGCGCGGATTATCGACCCCGAACTATACGCCCTCCGCGACCAGAAGATTGCGGCCGACAAAAGGGGTGAGGAATGGTTTGAGCGGTTGAACCCCGACAAGCTGGCGGCCGCCCGCGCCAAGGCCGACGCTATCCTCGCCCTCTCCGCTCCCAAAGCCGCCATCCTGGCCGTGCCGCATCAGAGCTTCGGGGTGCGCATTAGCGATGCCAGACTGCCGCTCCAATACGAGGATGGACCCGACTACTGCACCGTGACGTGTGCGAACGGCGCGGCGTTTGCTCTGACCGTGCAGCCCGAATTATTGAAGGCGCTGGAGCACTCCTATGGGGTGCAGAGCCGTGATGAGAAGCTGCCGGTAGCGCGCCCCGTGGCCTTTCGTGTCCCGCGTGTGGTGGACGATAAGATTTCAAGAACCGAGTTCCGCCTTTTTGACGACGAGGACGAGGCCCGCAGAGCGGCGTGCGACATCGGTGCCGACTATGACGGCCTTTACCTTGTCGCCGACCGGCGAGCCGCGTTCTTCGCGCAGCCCGACCCATCCCTACTCCCATCGGCAGATCGGGGGCGAGAATGAGCACCCCCGAACCGCACTGGATCGACGACGCTGAATGCCCGAGCTGCGGCGGTGAAGGCGTCGTCTACGACTGCTTTGATGGCTGCTGCCAGGATGCTGAATGGGGCTGCGAGGAATGCGAGCGCCCCTGCGATTGCCAGAGGAAGCAGGCACCGTCCGAACTCGGAGAAGTCTTAGCCGAGGCGCTCGCGTCCTCGCTGTCCTCCACGAATGGAAAGTGACAATGAGCAAATCTGACGACCTCCAGGGCCGCGTTGAAAAGTTTCAGGCACTCCAACTGCCGGGCCAGCCCATGGGTATGCACATGGGCACCATGTATCTGGTGTGTGACCTCTGGCGAGAGGTTGAGCGGTTGCGCGCACTGTTAGTCTCTTCGCAAGACGGAGTACGCAAATGAGCGAGCGGGAAATACAATCACACCCCGACGAACTGCTGTATCTCGCCGACCAACAAGCCTACGCCCGAAATCGCTACGCCGAGGACGACTATGGTCTGATCCGGGAAAGCCGCGTGATCGAATGGGCGTTGCGCCAGGCAGCATCGCGGCTCCCTTTTGCAGGAGCGCAAGTGATGGGCGACAAGCAACCCAAAATGATCCCAAACCCGCTTTACTGCAACCGATGCGAGGGGCGCGGCTATCTCGTGGCGGACGCGGAATGGGAGCCGTATGCGGTGCAGTGCGACGCCTGCAAGGATCGTCGCCCCGCCCCCTCGGTGCCGTCGCGGGATCGGTGACGGTCTGCGGCCCGCTATTGCGCACCGCGCATCTTGCGGGTATCACTTCGGCCTGCGGTAGGCGGCCACCCTGTTTTCTCCTTTCGGGGTGCTATCGCGATGGCGCGGACGACCCGGGCACCTTTGCGGAAGGGTGCCCGGGTATCGCTCCCCTGGAGGGGCCGTGGAGCTAACCTTCGACTTTAGCGAGTTGGAAAAGAAGGCGCGACGGATCGGCGCAAGCGCAGATCAGGTCCCCTACGCCCTCGCTCGATCCCTCAACGACGCGGCCGAGGTTACTCGGTCCTATCTGATCTCCTCGACGTGGCCGTCGAGCGTCGTCGTCCGCAATCAATCGTTCCTCAAGGCTGCGTTGACCACCAAGGGCGCGCGCGCGACGAAAGAGAACCAGAGCGTCGAGATATACGACCGGCTCAACCGCGCCAGCCTGGACGAACACGCGGAGGGCGGCGTCAAGACCCCTCGCGGCGACAACCTCGCAATCGGCGGGCGGAACGTGCGTCGAGGAGCGCGCGGCGTCGTCGCGTCGCAGCGACCGAAGGTCCTCAAGAACGCATTCCGCAAGGGCGACGTAATCTATCAGCGGGTCGGCAAAAACAAGCTCAAGCTGATGTATGTCCTCAAGCCCTCGGCGAAGATCAAGAAGGACGTGCCGTTCCACGAGGATTTTGCGCGCGTCATGAAGTCGGAGATCGTCAAGGCCCTGCCGAAGAACGTCGCAATCGCGATGCGGACGGCGCGGTAGAAGGAACCAAGGAGAGCCGGGCGCTGTTGTCCCGGCAGGCTGGCGTGAGGGCCGTTACTCACCAGGAGAGCGACGATGAAAAAGCCGAAGGCGAATACAGGCAAGACCGAAACGCTAAAGGAGAACGAGACGTCGAAGCTGACGGGCCACGACGATACCGGCAACGATACCGGCAACGTCCAGGCCAATGAGGCGGCTCGGCAGGCCAGCGACAATGCGGTGCGGCAGAGCGCAGACCTTAGCAGGGACAATCCCCGCGCCGCGCGCGAGGTCCCGGGCCAGCGCCCCGCAACCGGGCTGGTCGAGCGCCCCATGACGGGGCCGATGTCGTCCGAGCCCGCTCCCGAGGGTATGGAGCTGCCGCCGATCCGCCTGGGGCCGGGCCAAGTGACCGGCGGCGGGGCCGTAGTTAACGGGCAGGCCGGAGCGCACAAGGAAGGCAGCCGCTAAACCCCTACCCGAATATGATTGTCGAGAGAGCCGCAATTCCTCCGTCGAGGTTGCGGCTCTTTTGGTAAGGTGGGCTTAACAATCGTTATCATGGTCCTGAGTAGGAATTGCCATGACAAAAGCAGAAGCTATCCGATGGGTCAGGCGCGAGATCGCGATGGAGATACGTTCGCGGCTCGCGGAGGTACCTGATCGCATTGGCGATGCCCCGGACCCGGAAATGGTCAATAAGGTATGGGTCGAGCAGACGTGGATAGCGGCCGACAAAATATGGCCGGAAAACAAACCACTCTAGCGATCATGAGCAGAAACTAGGCGCGACAAAAATGCAGATCGTATGGGGCATCGTTATCCTGATCCTGGTTATTGCCGCGAGCTTCGGCCCGGCGGCGCTGCTCTGGCTGTTCGTCGGGTCGTTTGCGGTGTTCATGGTTGCGTCGGCGTTTTTGTTGGTGACGGAGAGGCGGCGGGGATGAACAAGGTTGAGGAAGTCGCCGGACGTTTGAAGGCGACCGAGTGGTTCAGGCAGATAACGCAAAAATTGACCAGAGAGGCGAGAGACGTGGCCGCCAGGGCAATAGCGCGCAGGGCAATCGAGGCGATGCGCAAGCCGACCGCCGCCATGATAGCGAGGGGCTACGGCACAGAGGACCCGAATATCTGCTGGAACGGGATGATGACCGATCCCGAGGACGTGTGGGAGCGCATGATCGATGAGGCCCTAAGATGAGCGACTTCCGCAAGGTCGAGGCCGAACTCGTTCACCTCCTGGACGCCGCGGGCGTCGACGTAGTTCGCGAGAGCGGTGACGTCTACGCGGTAGTGCTTTCAAATCGGGAATGCGGGCGGCCGAGCCTTTGCGAGTGCGTCGTGAACCTACAGGGCAGGCTCGAATGCCTGCGCTGCGATATCGAAGAGGGCGGGCTTAACGGCAAGTGGGCGACGATCCGGATAACCGAGATCGCAAAACGATTGGCGGGAACATGACCGAACAGCGCGAATTCAGGATGCCTGCGACCGGCGAGGGCTGGAGGCACTACAAGGGCGGGCTCTATACCGTTATCGGCATGGCGCGCGACGACGAGGGCGAGGCAATCGTCGTATACACGGATTATATGTGGGGGCTCGCTCAACTTGCTCCGATCTACACGCAGAAGCTCGGACGCTTCGTCCAGGAGGTCGAGAACGACAAGCCTCGGATGCGATACGAGCGCGAGGCGGCGGATCATCCCTTTTGCCAGTATATCAGCGAGGCGGTGAGGCTGTGATAACCCTAGAAGCGAACCAAAGGAGGACTAAAAATGAAGCTGCGCGATCTCGGACTATCCTACGAGGCGGCGGTGCACGGCATCCAAAGCGCGATTGCCTACGACATGAAAAACGGGGGCAGGGCGACGGAGCCTAAGCACATGCGGGTCGGCGTTGATACGTCGAAGGCGGAGATGGCGGGCTTGGCCACGATCTTGATCGAGAAGGGCGTGTTTACGGTCGAGGAATACGTCGAGGTTATGCGGCGGGCCGTGAACGAGGAGGTAGCGATGCGCGAGGCCGAGATCAGCGCCAAGGTAGGGCGCAAGGTCGACCTGCGATGACGACGGCCGATATCCCCTTGACCATGCAGACCCCGCCAGAGATGGCGATGCACATGTCCCTGCGCGACTACTTCGCGGCGCAGGCGCTACCCGGAATTGTAAACTCCCTCTACACGGCAGGGATGGCTCGCACCGGGCATTGGGATGAGAAGACGGCGGGCCTCGCTACTGCAAAGGCGTATCTATTCGCCGACGCCATGCTGGAGGCACGCAAGCGATGAAGCGGCACCTAATCCTCGACGAGATGTATCCCGTCTACAAGTTCAGCGACGAGAAGCACTACAGGGTAGAGCCCGCAGAGTTTACGGACGCCGAGATCGCGCGCATTGAGGCGGCCTGGGTGGAGTGGGAGGCGTGCCAGAAGCTAATCGCCGAACGGTTCGGTGTGGAGTAGGGGCATGACAACGAAGCCACTTAACGCGCAGAGGGATCGCAGGGGTAAGGATGCGGTCTACCGCAAGCGCGTCAAGGCGAGGGCAATAGAGGCCATGGGTGGCAGGTGTTGCCGTTGCGGGTTCAACGATGCACGTGCCCTGCAATTCGATCACGTCAAGCCGGTAAGGCGCGGCAGTAGCGGGCTCAGGCTAAGGGGCAGCGCCTCTACCGAGACCCACCTCGCCGTGCTTAGAGGATCGGATGAGTTCCAACTCCTGTGCGCCAATTGCCATTCGATCA
>JAZKEV010000267.1:0-3497 GCA_040386765.1 Verrucomicrobiota bacterium
CGACGGGCGTCACGATGGTATCGACGAAGCCATCGAGACCGACGATGGCGCTGCGAGCACCGATCTGACCGCGGCGGGTGGCGAGTTGCTGGAGAGTGCGTTGGCGGAACATAAGGGGGAAAACGTGAGGTTGAACGTAAGAGCAAAAATCCGCGGCGGCGCGTCGCAACCAGATTCGCGAGCCCCGCCATGTTTCGTGGAACTTCGCACGCGCGTGCGGACGTGAACAACTTCTCCTCAATTTCCGTTGAAGGTGTGAGGCAAAGCCGCCAACTGTTCCGCGATTCTGCGGCGGCCGTTTCCCGTCGCGTGCATTTCGTCCTTACATGCTGTCCTCCGCACCTCTCTTCCTCGCCGCAAACATCATCGATATTTTCGAGCAATGCGGCACGATCGACAAGATCATCGTCATCGGGCTCGCGCTCGCGAGCCTCGTGGCGTGGACGGTGATGTTTGGAAAATACTCCGAGCTGAAAAAGCTACGTCTGCTGAACCACAGTTTCGAGGCACACCTGCGCGACCAGCGCACGCTGCTCGATCTCCCTGAATCCTACCGGCAGAAGCGCATGATCCCCTACGGCGACCTCTTCGCCGACGCGGTGGACGCCTACGCGCGCGCAGCGGCGATCGGCAACGAGCGCGGCGAGAACAATGCGCGGGCCCGCCTGGAGCACGCGGAGAATGCGCTGCAGCGCGCGCTCGCGCGCCAGACACTGCGCTATGAGGGCAGCATGATCTTCCTCGCCTCGATCGTCTCCGGCGCGCCCTTCATCGGCCTGCTCGGCACGGTGTGGGGCGTGATGGAGGCCTTTAGCTCCATCGGTACGCAGCAATCGGCCGGCATCCAGGCGCTCGCCCCGGGCGTCTCCGGCGCCATGCTCGCGACGATCGCGGGCCTCGTGGTGGCGATCCCGTCGGTCTTCGGCTATAATTTCCTGCTCGGAAATACCAAGCAGATGGTCACGGAACTGGAAAACTACGCGAGCTCGCTGGCCGACCGCATCGAGCTGGAGTCACCCTCGAGCTAAGGCACACACCACCATGGCCCGCAATTTTCGCCGCCAGCGCTCCGCGCATCCGATCGCGGAACTGAACATCACCAACCTCGTGGACCTCGGATTCATCCTGCTCGTGATCTTCATGATCGCGACGCCGCTGATCCAGAACGAGCAAACGCTGCCGATGAACCTGCCGAAAGTCGGCGCGGTACCGCAGCCCCCGGTGGACTCAAAGGAGAAATTCGCCATCGTGGGGGTCGATGCCAGCGGACGTTTCATCGCTGGCGAAAAAAGCGAGCAGGTGACGCTGTCGGAGTTGCAGAACCGGTTGCGCGCCTACGCCAAGGAGGAGAAGCCGCCGGTGATGCGCATCCGCGGCGACAAAACGGTGCAGTATGATAAGGTCATGCAAGTGATGGCCGAGGTCATGAAAGCGGGGCTGACCCGTGTGACCTTCGACGGTTTGAAGGAGGACTAATCCGCGATGGCAGCGGTCTCTTCCAGTGCCTGGGCCAAGTCGATCACGCTGCATGGCGCGATCGTGGGGATCATGCTGCTCCTCGCCTACGCCTCGGCGCTTAACGTGGAGAAGCCACCTAAGATCATGGAGCTGGTGGCGGGTGCGGGCGATGATTTCGGAGCGAAGGAAGCCCCGGCCTTTGGCAGCGAGAGCAGCGTGAAGCTGAACGTGCCCATGCCCCCGGCGATGCCCATCCCGGCGCCGCCGACACCCGTTCCCACTCCCCCGCGCATCGTCGAGCCCGCACCGGTCACGCCGCCCGCTCCGCCGGTGAAAAAAGAGACGCCCAAGGCCGAACCCAAAAAGGAGGAAACGGTGCCCGACTTCGCCAAGGATATTAAGAAAAAGGTCGTCAGGGCCGAGGCGAAAGCGAAGGCCGACGTGGCGAAGCTGCGCAAGAAAGAGGAGGTCGAACGGAAGAAGCAGGAGCAGATTTCGAAGGCTGAATTCGATAAACAGAAGGCGAAGAAGATCGCGGCTAACAATTCCAAGACCGCGCCTACCTCCACGAAGTACAAGCCGGTCGACTTGCCGAAGGGCGTATCCGGGGGTGTTTCCGGAGGCTCGGTGAACAGCCAGAAGGGTGCCCAAGGCACTGCCCTGACGCGAGAGATGGGGACGGCGATGGAGGAATATTACGCCGAACTCTTCCTGCGACTGCGCCGGGCTTATGACGAAGACCCGCCGCCAGGCTTGAGTGATACGCTCAAAGCCACGATCGAAGTGCGGAGCAACGCGGACGGCTCGCTCTCGCAGGCGAGGATTGCGGTCAGTTCGGGCAGCCCGGAATTCGACCAAGCCGTCCTCTCGGCGGTGAAACGCGTCCGCATGGGGCCTCGTCCGGATAAGAAGGGCGAGACGATGTCGGTCGTGTTCTCGATGAAGGAGTGAGGGGGGCCTTTCTATGGCGGGGTCTACAACCGCCGGACGTAGGCCTTATCTGACTCCCCGGCGGTCATAAATCGCCGCTACAGATTTTAACCGCTTCATAGCTAGGTAAATAGCCATGCATGGCATACCACTCGTTCTAGGCCTAAAAAAACAAAACCCCCGTCCTTTCGGACGGGGGTAAATGGTGGACCCTAGCGGGTTCGAACCGCTGACCTCCTCAATGCCATTGAGGCGCTCTACCAACTGAGCTAAGAGCCCATTCGCCGAAGCGAGGGGTGGAAAATTCGCGTTCCGCCGCCGAAGGCAAGGAGTTTTTTGCGACTCCTTTTAATCCGTGGCCGAACCTAGCGTCGAAGGACCGGCTCCACGGGCAACGGATCGACGTAGAAGCGGGGCAGCGTGACGCGCCAGTGGGCTTCGTCACGTTCGGCCCGCATGACGGCGCGGTACTCGAGCTCCCCGGCGATGACGATGAAGCAGAAGAGGAAGGCGACGAGGTAGGCGGGGCGCTCGGGAACGGTCAGGGCGAAGACGATGGCGCTGAGGGCCAGAATCTTGCCCACCGTGGCGGCGAGGAGGGTGGCGCGCGGGTAGGGGCGGAAACTGGCGAGCGTGGCGCGGAGGATGCGGCCGCCGTCCATCGGGAAAGCGGGGACGAGGTTGAAGAGGCCCATCCAGACATTAAAATAGATCATCGTCTGGAGAAAGCCCGCCCACGAGTCTTCGATCTCGGGAGAGAGGCTCCAGCCGCCCGGCAGATCGACAAAGAGGAGAAGGATGCCGGCGATGAGGAAATTGACGGCGGGGCCGGCGAGGGTGATCAGGAGTTCGCGGCGCGGCTCGCGCGGGATGCTTTCGAATTCCGCCATGCCGCCGATCGGCATCAGCAGGATGCGGCGGACCCCGACTCCGAAGGCCATGGCGGTGAACGAGTGACCGAACTCGTGGAGCACCACGCCCTTCCACCGAGCGGGCATCAAGTTTGGCCATTGCACATCGAAGCGTTCGAAGTTCATCGATGCGGCGCTGCTGGGATATGACACCTGATTGAGACTGTCCTGGCCGATGGCCGACCAGTAGCCGGGCTG
>JAZKEV010000267.1:3507-8366 GCA_040386765.1 Verrucomicrobiota bacterium
GCACCACGCAGGTAAAGGCCGCTAGAAACACGAGCGTTTGGATGACCGCGGCCTCCCACGCGCCGAGCTTCCAGCCTTCGTAGCCTACATAGGCCAGCAGCAGGAAAAACGTGAAATGGATCGTCAGCAGGATGCCGCGGACGCGAAACAGCGGCAGGGAGCAGCCGAGAAACCGATCAAGAAACGGGAGGAGGCGATCGGACAGCCGGTCGAAAATGATGCGAAGGCGGGCGATGAGCGTGACTATGAAAGCGAAAATCCGGCGGGTCAAAGGGTGTTGGCGAAAAAGCGCAGGCGCATGCGGGCTTCACTTCCCGGGTACTTCCCGTTTCTCTCTACCACCGATGTCCGAATCCGCCGTCAAGTCGCCCACCATCCTCGTCATCGATGACGATACCGAGATCCGTTACTCGCTCTCGCGGGTGCTGTCCTCGCGCAGCTACCTGGTGGTCGAGGCCGCCAGCGGCGAGCAGGGCGTGGCGATGGTGAAGAAGGGGCCGCTGCCTGACCTGATCTTCCTCGATGTGCGGATGGGCGGGATGAGCGGCATCGAGGCGCTGCAGCACATCCGGTCGGTCAATCCGAAGCAGCTGGTGGTGTTGATGACGGCCTTTGGCACGGCGCAGACGGCGATCGAGGCGATGAAGTACGGCGCTTTCGACTACGTGATGAAGCCCTTCGACCCCGCGAAGGTGCTGGCGCTGGCGCAGAATGCGCTGAAGGCCCACGCCGACATGCGGGCTGCCAGCGACTACAAGCCGACGATCAACGTCGACGATTATCGCGAGGGCATCGTGGGCAGCTCGCCGGTGATGCAGGATGTCTTCAAGATCATCGGCCAGGTGACGGCGAGCGATGTGACCGTGATGATCACGGGCGAGAGCGGCACCGGCAAGGAGCTGGTGGCGCGCTCGATCTGGAAGCACAGCCATCGCTCGGCGAAGAATTTCATCGCGGTCAACTGCGCGGCCATTCCGGATAATCTGATCGAGAGCGAGCTCTTCGGCCACGAGAAGGGGTCGTTTACGGGAGCGACGGGGCAGAGGCTCGGAAAATTCGAGCTGTGCGATGGCGGCTCGATTTTCCTCGATGAGATCGGCGACATGGCGCTGGCGACGCAGACGAAGATCCTGCGCGTGCTCCAGCAGGGCGAGATCCAGCGCGTGGGCGGCACGGAGACGATCAAGGTCGACGTGCGCATCATCGCCGCGACGAACAAGGATCTCGAGTCGATGGTTAAGGGGAAGACCTTCCGCGAAGATCTCTACTACCGGCTCAACGTGGTGCGGATCAAGATGCCGCCGCTGCGCGAGCGCGCAGAGGACATCCCACAGATCGTCGACTTCAGCCTCCAGACGTTGGTGAAGCAGAAAAAGACCCGCGTCTCGAAGGTCGCGCCCGAGGCGCTGGCCGTGCTCGTGCGGCACCGCTGGCCGGGCAATGTACGCGAGCTGGAAAACGTGATCTACCGCAGCGCGGTCATCGCGCAAGGCGACGCGATTCTCATCAAGGATCTACCCGCGGAAATCCGCGAGGAGGCAGGAGTGCCCGCGGGCGGTTCTGCCGCGCCTTTCGAGCCGATTGTGACGGTGGCGGTCGAGCCGGCTCCGGCGGCGGTGGCGGTGGAGAAGGTCGTGACCAAGCCGACAGCGGCGGAGGCGTTTGACGCGATCTTCGAACTTCTCGGCAGCGGCGAAGAGCCGCTCCTGCCCAAGGTCGAGCGCGAGCTGATCGCGCGCGCTCTGGCTGCGGATGGCGGCGACGAGACCAAGGCGGCAAAGCGGCTGGGCCTTACCAAAGCGGCGTTGCAGAAGCGGGCGAAGGAGAGCTAAGCGTCTATGAAACGGCTGAGGAGTTGAGACAAATCCTTGGCCGCAAGAAGGCGCAAAAGGCGCAAAAACGGCCTGATTTTCTTGCGTCTTTTTGCGCCTCTTTGTGGCCAACCTCCTTGGTCGAGGTTCCTGATCGACGCTAAAGCGCCGTCACGTTTCACTTGGCGGCGCGTCGTGCTAATTTCCCACACCCCTATGAAGAAATTCCTCGTTGTCGCCCTGGCGGTGTTTGCCGCCGGGCTTGTCCAAGCTGCACCGCCGCTCAAGGCGCTCCTCGTGACCGGGGGCTGCTGCCACGATTATGAAGTGCAGAAAAAAGTGATCTCCGAGGGCATCTCGTCGCGCGCCAATGTGGTGTGGACGGTGGTCCACGAGGGCGGCGATACCCGCGAGCACAAGGTGAGCATCTACGAGAACGCCGACTGGGCCAAGGGCTACGACGTCATCGTGCACAACGAGTGCTTTGGCTTCGTGAACGACGCGGCGTTCGTCGAGCGGATCGCCGCGCCGCACAAGGCGGGCGTGCCCGCGGTGATGCTGCACTGCTCGAATCACAGCTACCGCCAGGCGCCGACCGACGAGTGGAGAAAAGTGATCGGCATCAAATCGATGAGCCACGAGAAGCGCCGCGACCTCGTGATCAAGTCGCTCGGCACGAAGCACCCGGTGATGACGGGCTTTCCCGAGACATGGAACGTTCCGCAGGACGAACTCTACAAGAACGAGATCGTGTGGGAAAACGTGGTGCCGCTCGCCAAGGGTTACGGCGAGGAAACCAAGAAGGACCACACGGTGATCTGGCTGAATACCTACGGCAAGGGCCGGACCTTCACGACCTCGCTGGGCCATGGGAACTCCACGATGCAGTCGACGATCTATCTCGATCTCATCTCCCGCGGGCTGCTCTGGGCGTGCGGAAAATTGAACGACGATGGCTCGCCGGCCAAAGGCTATGGCCCGGGCGGGAAATAAGGTGGGTATTTAGGGGAGGGCGGGTAGTGGCTGGCGTCGCGACGACTATTTAGAGGTGGCGGTCGGGACGACCGCCGCTACCTCAGTGCTTCCCATGGCACTGACTTTCTACCTCGCATCGGGTAACGCGCATAAAGCCGCGGAGCTGCAAGGGCTCGCACAAGCCTCCGGGCTGCCGGTGACGATCTTGTCCGCGCGGTCGTTGGGCGGGATGCCGCCGGTCGAGGAGGACACGGGGACGTTTGTGGGGAATGCGCGCAAAAAGGCGCAGGCCCTGTGGCCGCTGCTTCCGGCCGGGGCGTGGGCCTTGGCGGACGACAGCGGAGTCTGTGTCGATGCGCTCGAGGGCGCGCCGGGTGTGGAGTCGGCCTACTACGCTGGACCGCAGGGCGACGCCGCGGCGAATCTCGCCAAGCTGGTGATGGTCATGCGCGACGTGCCGGAGGCGCAGCGGCGGGCACGGTTTTATTGCGTGCTGGTCGCGCTGGGGCCGAAGGGCGGAGCGGGCGGAGAAGAGGCGAATGGAGCTGGCGCGGCGGCCGAGGAAGAACAGATTTTCGAGGGCGCGTGTGAAGGACAGTTATTGTATGAGCCGAAGGGCGGAGCGGGTTTTGGTTACGATCCGTTGTTTGTGCCGGACGGGTATGATCGGAGCTACGCCGAGTTGGGCGATGACGTGAAGAATCAGATCAGCCATCGGGCGCGGGCTTGGGCGCGGATGGCGGAGTGGGTGCGCGGGAAGGTTTGACGGAGTGGAGGTTATCCCGGCGCCATGTCTTGAGGGACATCACGGTCGGGGGCAGTCAAAGGCTCATTCCTCGTCTAAACCGCGCTCCTTATTTGTTCTCCATGTAGGTGTTCTGAGCGGGCCTGGTAGTAAACCTACCGGCATTATACTATCGGAATTTCCCCGATGGAAAACCGTCGTAATAAAGTGTATATCAAATGGACCCCATGCTTAACCCCGGCAAGATTGTGGTCGTGGATTCCAACCCGGAGAGCGGCGGCCTGCTCGTCCGGACGATTGTTCGCAAGTTTCCCTGGTGTCCCATTCAGCTGTGTGAGGACGCGGCGACGGCGGTTGAAACCATCACCACCGAAGCGGTGGGTGCGGTTGTCCTTCATCAAGGGGACGACGACTGCGCCATTCGCTCAATCCAGTCCCTGCATCGCATAGACCCCGACGTTCCCATTGTCGCAATGTCGGGGGTGGATCGAAGCGAGCGCCTCTTCCGTGCGGGCGCGGCGGGTTTCCTGCACTACGACGACTGCCTGCGTATCGGCTCCGTCGTCGCGACTTTGCTTCAAGTTCATTGCGGCCAAAGGGTCGACGCCGAGCTAGCCGAAGCAGTTTAGGGCACTAGTCGGGACACCCGCCGGTGTGCTGGTTGCTGTGCTCAGAGCCGCAAGCATTCATTTGCTTACGGCTTTTTGTTTATGGGTGGTACGGGTGGAATAGCGCTTCGGGAGCAACTCGCCGGTCACCCGACGGGCTACAGGATCGGAGGTCTCAAGGCGCGTCGATGTCTGGCTGGCGCACGCCTCGGTAGCCCGCTACGTGAGCAGCGGGGGCCACGCTACGGCGCAGGGCTACCACCAGCCAGAGGGCCCCTCCTCTCGGAGGGGCTGCCTACAGCGGGATCGCTTACAGACGAGCCGCTTACTTCGCCATGCCCGCACCGTGCGGAGCGGAGACGAGGCCTTCTTCGCGCTCGATGTCGGAGACGGACTTCGGAGTCAGATACTTCGTAAAACGCTCCATGTAGAGGTAGAACACAGGCGTGATGTAGAGCGTGAGGAGCTGTGAAACCACGAGGCCGCCGCAGACCGCGAGGCCGAGGGTGCGGCGCGCTTCGGCGCCGGCGCCGTAGCCGAGCGCGATCGGGAGCGTGCCAGCGAGGGCGGCGAGCGTGGTCATCATGATCGGGCGGAAGCGGACGAGGCAGGCTTCGTAGATCGCATCCTCCGCCTTCTTGCCGTGCACGCGACGCGCCTCGAGCGCGAAGTCGATCATCATGATGGCGTTCTTTTTCACGATGCCGATGAGCATGATGA
>JAZKEV010000268.1:0-3275 GCA_040386765.1 Verrucomicrobiota bacterium
TTGACGGCCTCCTGCGGGACGATGTGAGGGCTGACTTCGTAGCTGAAGGGGTGATCCTTCATCCACGTGGCGATCTGCGTGTGCCACGGCTTGTTGTCGGGCGGCGTGAACTTTGCGGCGAGATCGTTGAGGCGGGTGAGCGCGTATTTGATGTCGCTCGTGATCGCGAGCTGGACGCGCTTGTTCTTGTTGTGCTCGGTGGCGTCGATGTCGATGTGGACGATCTTGGCGGAAGCGGCGAATTTGTCGGTGTTGCCCGTGATGCGGTCGTCGAAGCGCGCGGCGAAGCAGAGCAGGAGATCGCTCTCGTCGACGGCCCAGTTGCCATAGGCGGCACCATGCATGCCGAACCAATGCATCGAGAGCGGATGTGTTTCGGGGAACGCGCCCAAACCCATCAGAGTGGTCGCAACGGGAACGTTTACCTTTTCAGCGAAGGCTTTGAGGTCAGCGCTGGCTTCGGCCGAGATGACGCCGCCGCCAACGTAGAGGACGGGTTTCTTCGCGGCAGCGATGAGGGCGAGGATTTGCTTCAGCTCATCGTCGGACGCGTGCGGGACGTGGCTAAGCGTCGGGTTGCGGAACTCGACGGTGGCCGGAAACACGGGCTGGAATTTCGCCTGCTGGACGTCCTTTGGAATATCGATGACGACGGGACCGGGACGGCCGCTGCGCGCGAGGGTGAAGGCCTCTTTGAAAATGCGCGGCAGGTCATGCACGTTCATCACCAGGTAGGAGTGCTTCACGATTGGCAGCGTCATGCCGTAGAAATCGGTTTCCTGAAACGCCATCTTCCCGATGTATTTCGAGAAAACCTGGCCGGTGATCGCGACCATCGGGATCGAATCCATGTAAGCGTCGGCGATGGCGGAAACGAGATTGGTGGCGCCGGGGCCGGAGGTGGCCATGCACACGCCGACCTTGCCGGTGACGCGCGAGTAGGACTCGGCGGCGAAGGAGCCGCCCTGCTCGTGGCGGGGGAGGATCGTGCGGATCTTATCCGTGCGCGCGAGGGACTGGTGCAGCTCTTGCGAGGCGCCGCCGGGATACGCGAAGATCACATCTACACCCTCGCGGATCAGGCACTCGACGACGGCGTCGGAACCTTTCATTTCGCGGCCGATCTCGGCTTGGGGAAACGTGGCGGTGGTGGAGGATGTTTTCATGGTGACGGGAATGAACGGAAGGACGGAAAGGAAAAGCGAGCGGACGGGGCGGAGGCAACCTTGGAAATAGGGCAGGCGCGGTGGAAAACGCGAAACGTTGAGCGCTCAGTTTCTGGCGATCAACCGACTCGTCCGGGAGACGGGCACCAGTTGGTAGGTGCGGCGAGGATCGCCAAGCCCGCTACCTAGCGCGGATTGTGCGTGGTCGCGCTGTAACCGCGAAAACGGCTCGATCTCAGCGGAGAATTGCGACGACGCGGGTGCCGACGGCGGTGGCTGAAGATGCGTCTTGGTTGTCAGCGGTGGGGCTGGAACCGATCTGCTGGCGAAGAAGTTCAAGCTTTCCCTTCAACATGGGGTCGCGAGTGGAGTTCAACGTGCGATCAATGAGGAGGGCGGCATCGGTCTTGTGGCCGTATTTTACGAGGAGTGCGGCGGTGCGCAGGATGAGTTCGCCGTTTTGAGGGAAGAGGCTGATGCCGTATTCGAGGGCGGCGAGATTGTCACGCGAAGGGGTGACGTTGCTGTGTTCCCAGACACTGGCGATCTCGAGGTAGATCGGCAGCAGTTGCTGGGGCAGGCGCTGCGCGGTGAAGAGGGGATTGAGGACTTGGGCGATTTGCGGAGCGTCGAGGGATTCCGTGCCGGATTTTTTCGTTATCTCGGAGGAACGGAGGCGGGCGAGTTCGAGGTAGGCGCGCGGGCGAGGGACCGTGGGTGAAGTGGCGGCGACGGCTTCGAGGTAGGTGCGGGCGCGGGTGTCGTCGTGACGTTGGCGGGCCATGAGACCGAGAGATGCGAGCAACTGCGGATCGCGTTCGCCGCGGAGATAAGCGACGACGAATTCGCGGCGCGCGGCCTCATCCTGACCGGAGAGGCGATAGGCCTCGCCCTTGATGCGGCCGACCTCGGCGTCGGTGGCGCGGCGGAGGGCGTAAGGCTCGGGTGGATTGAGGATGCCTCCGTTGGTGGCCTTATAAACTGTGCCGAGGTAGCGGGTGAACTCCGTGTAGGAGCGGATGCGGAAGGCCATTTCCTTGTAGCTGACACCGAAGCATTCTTTAAAAAATTCTTCGGTGGGTGGCTGTTGCGAAACCTGCGCGGCGAACTTCAGAAAGCCTTTCCGGTATTTACCGTTTTCGCCGTAGATGCACATGTGGACGAAGGCAGTTGCTTGGTATTTCCAGCTATTGCGCCGATAGTCTTCACCGCCGGCTTGGCCCACGACGATGGGGGATTCGTAGCCCACGTTGAACAACTGAGCCATCGGCATAAGGGAGACGCTGGGCTGGTAGCTGAAGGTGCCGCCGAAGGAGCCCGCTGCGCTCGAGTAAGGATAGCTGGTCAGACCGTCGCCGGCATAGTTGCTGGTATCGGCGGACAGGATGTTGGCCTGTGGGAGCGAGGGGCTCGCTTGGGCGGTGACGAGGTAGTTGTTTCCAAAAAATTTGGGGAGACCGATTTCAATCCACTTATTGTTATAGTCGATATTGCTGTAAATATTGGCGATGCCCTCGGCGAGCCACGGCGCGGGGCGAGGGTTAAGCTGGCTGAGTGAGAGATGAATGTATTGCCGGACAAACTCCTCGCTCGCGTAAACCTCACGAGAAGAACTCCAGTCGAGAATCTCGGCCTGACCACTGGTGGTTCGTCCGCCCAAATTGAAAAACGTCGAGTCGCCGGCGCGATAGAGCGACTCATAGTCCATAATGATGGAGGCGATTTCGGAATCGCGCACGAGACTCGCGGAGAGTCCGCGCACTGAGCGCACGGTGGGCTTCGAAACGAAGCGTTGGAATTGGTTGTCCTTGCCACAGAGGACGACGGTCACAGGTAGCTCGGACCGAATCCGCATCGTCGGAGCAATGATGCCGAGGATGATTTGGAATTCCGTCAGGTCGCGGACGAACTGTTTCGTGACGCGAGGAGAGGTGTTGGAAAGGATCTCGAAATTGCCGACTTTGACATAGTCCCACGTCTCGGGGGCCGGCAGCGGTTGACTGTCGAAGACTTTGAATTCGGGAAGCGAGACGACGTCGGCGAGGGGGGAGGATGCGGCGAAGCCACTGAGAGAACTGATGATCAGGGCCGCAGAGAGAGAAGAGATGC
>JAZKEV010000269.1:0-8137 GCA_040386765.1 Verrucomicrobiota bacterium
GCGCCCTCACGGCCGACGAGATCGCGAAGACCGCTGAGTTCTTCAGCTTCGGCACCAACGATCTCACCCAGACCACCCTCGGCATGTCGCGCGACGACTCCGGTTCCTTCCTCGGCGCTTATCAAGAGTCCGAGATCATGAAGAAGAACCCCTTCGCCTCCATCGACCAGACCGGCGTGGGCCAGCTGATGGAGATCGCGATCGTCAAGGGCCGCCAGACCCGCCCCGACATCAAGCTCGGCATCTGCGGCGAGCACGGTGGCGATCCGGACTCGGTCAAGTTCTGCCACAAGCTCGGCCTCACCTACGTGAGCTGCTCCCCCTACCGCGTCCCGGTCGCGCGCCTCGCCGCCGCCCAGGCCGCCGTGGAGGAAGCCCGCGCCACGAAGAAGAAGTAAGCGCTTCAAGTAGTTCATAGCACTCTCAAGCCCCGCGCCCTCCCCGGCGCGGGGCTTTTTCTTTGCCCCTTCTGACCAATCGCCGAATAGCGCAGAATAGCCCGGATATAGAGGAGACCTCACCCACGTCCCCTCTCCCCCGTCGACCTTCAACCCCGATTTCCAAACTACCAGACTTCTGACATCGAACTTCGGACTTCCCGCTCCTCCGCCAATTCGCAGCCAATCGCGACATATCCCGGAAATGGAGGCGCCCCCCCCACCACCCAAGCCCCTGGCGCATCCTCCCAACCCCCGACTCCAGACTTCGAACTTCGGACTTCCAACTTCTCATCCCTCGCCAACCGCAGAATAGCGCAGAATACCCCGGATATAGAGGAGGATTCCCCGCCAGCCACCTCTCGTCCTCCGCCCACCCGCCCGCCTTAAAGGTAGGGCCGGGCGGCTCGCCCGGCCGTTCGCAATCCCGGGATTCGATAACCTCACACTCCCGCCTGAGCCTCCCCCTGTTACCCCTCCTGTCATTGCGAGGAGCGCGCAGCGACGTGGCAATCCATCTCCCTCCCGCGGAGCGCCGTCCGCCCGCGCCACGGCTGTCGCGTCGCCCTATTTTGGAAAACGGCCATCGTCTCCTTTCGACTCGTAACGAGTATCATCATTCTCCCCCACCGATTACAGACCACCGCGGAATAACCCGGAAATAGAGGCACCCTGCCGACCCACGCTCCTCGCACCTCCTGCCGATCTCCAACCCCCGATCTCCGAACCCCCAAACTTCGGACTTCGGCCTTCAAACTTCGGACTTCCCTCTCCTCCGCCAATCGCAGCCAACCGCAACATATCCCGGAAATAGAGGCGACCTCCCCGCCCACACCCCTCCCGCCTCCGCCGATCTCCAACCCCCAATCTCCAAACTCCGAATTCCAAGCTTCGAACTTCGGACTTCAAACTTCGAACTTTCACTCCGTTCCCCCGCGTTCATACCGCTTACTATAGCCGTTCCCCGCGCCCGGTGCCACCCCACCATTCCGTCCATACCGTCCATTCCGGAAAAATTGTGGTCATACGCCCCGCCCTCGTCTCCCAGCCCCCCGCCCACGGTGCCCGCCTCGGTCCAGAGCCCTACCTCCGCGCCGCCCTTACGGAAGAAGCCCGCTCAGCCAAGACACCAACCGTTTTGAACAGGAGACGAACCGAGAAAAACCCCAACAAGGGGATTGGCCTCGGTTTGCCCTCGGTTCGTCTCCTGTTCAAAAATGTCTTGGTTGGAAGCCCCAGCACGACCGCGTGTCCCCGAAACCCAGTAGTCACTACTGGGTTTTGCATATTGCTTGTTGGTCGACGAGTTCAGAGCGTGCGTCGCGGGCTGGAAAAGCCCGAGCCGCCCCCCGCGATCCCATGCGCCTCCTGAAATTACTCTCCGCCACCCTGCTCGCCCTCCTGCCCGGCCTCACCGTGGCGCAGGCGCAGACCGTCACCTATCAGCGGGAGATCACTTTTCCTGGCACCGTGGATGCCGTCCTGCCCACCGCTTACGCCCCCATGAACCCGGCCAGCGTGGCCGCTCCGGGTGTTCACCGGCTCTATCTCGCAGGCCCAAGCAACGGATTTTTTTCCGACTTTAGTTCCTCGGGCGCGTCAACCGGCCCGAGCGCGTTCCCAAGCGCTATCAAATTAGACTCCACGTCGAGGGCCGCAATCTCCGGCTTTGGCACGACTGCCTCCACCGCCTATTTTTATACCTCCACTGGACAGCTGATTACCTTCGCTCACTTCACTGCCCATATTGTTCTGCCCTCCCCCTTCGTCGAAGCCATCATAGAGGCGTCGTCGCTTGCCGCCAGTTCCAGCGGGCAAGTGACCCTTATCGGCACCGACACCAATTTCAACCACGGCGGCTTCGTCATCAATACCACGACCGGCGACGCCACCAAGGTCTTCTCCACCCAGGGCGACAGCTTCCTGAGCAACACGACGCTCTACCAGAGCTACGGCGCGGATGGCCTGCTCTACCTCCTCGACCACGGCAACAGCCGCATCGCCGTCCTCGACCCCGCCAATAGCTTCAGCCTCACCCGCAGTATCAACTTCACCGGCACCGTGGCCAATATGCAGTTCGCGCTCAGCCACGACGGCAGCCTCTTCCTCGGCGACGGCGCCGGCGGCGGCTCGATGTACAGCGCCGCCGGCTCCCTCGTCTCCACTTTCCTCCTCCCCGCCGGCAGCTACGCCAATCCCTTCACCAACGGCATCACCCCCTACGTCGACTACACCCCCGATGGCCACGTCTTCATCTTCGATGCCACCGGCGCGCACCAATACGCCGTCTTCGCCATCCCCGAGCCCTCCACCTACGCCGCCCTCACCGGCTTGGCCCTCTTCGGCCTGACCCTCTGCCAGCGTCTCAAGAATCGCCGCATCGGCCTGACCCGCGCGCGCTAGGCCTGATACCGCGCGGCCCGCCTCACCCCCGCCAACGCCTCGACCCCGGTCGACGTTAAAGCGAAGCAGTCCCTGCTTTATTTACGCTCCGAGCTCGCCCGTCGCAAATGTGACTCATAGTCCGTGGCCACATGGTCAGGCGTTCACTATACTTCGTTTTCTCAACGATGTATCCCACCCGTCAAAACGGCCGCGCCGCCTTCGCTATTTTCACTGAAACGGTCTGCGAAGGCCTCATCCCTGCATGGCACGACGAGAAGGGAGTTCCCATCGCCTATCCCACCGAGCGCGAAGCCGAAATCGAAATCGCCGAGATGCTCATCGAACACCTCGAGCAATTCATCGCCGGCGAACGCGACTTCGACGACGCCAGCATCTCCTCCGATTTCATTCTCCCCGTCACCGTCCTCCCAAACGGCACGCTTTGTACCGCCGACGGCCGCCTCTTCGGCATCAAGACTTGGTAAGTTCCGTAGCAGCGAACACCGGCAAGCCTGCCTACGCCTTGAAGATCGTCTCGCGATGGTAGCGCAGAAACTCCAGCGAGGGCTCCGACAATTTCTCGGGCAGCCGAATCGCCTGCGCTTTATAGGGCGCGAAATTCTGCGCCAAAGCGGGCTGCGAAAAGTGCTTCGTCAGGCTGGGACTCAGCAGCACGCGATACTGCTCGTCCAACGCGATCAAGCCCGCATCGAAAGCCGCGTCATGCAGGCTCGAGAGACACAGCCCGTTGCGCGGATCGAGCCGATCCGCCGGAAACGCACCCCAAGGACGAATATGGCTCGCGACCAAGAAGCGCGGCACCGCTATGCCCGAGACGCAGCAACACACGCCGTAGGCGTTGAGGATCGATTGCCGAAAAAACTGCTGCCCCCGGCGAATCTTCGTCATGCTCAACGTTTCCGTCGGCCCGCTCGGCGCCGTTCGTTGCGCGGGCTCCAATCGCACGCGATCGCGCTGCAGAAAATCGACCTCCTTGGTCTCGTCGCTCGTGAAAAGATCATGCAGCAGCTCTTCGCTCTCGGGTGCGAGTTCGTCGAGCCGCGCGTGAAACTCATCCCACATCTCTCGATCCTGTCTGCTCGCACCTACAAGCCCCTTGATGCCTCGCGCGGCTAGCACCGGATCAAACGAAGCCAGATTCGACAGCTTCATCGCCAAGCTGCTCGCCGACCGCCCCATCTTCGCCGCGACTTCCTTGATCAGCGGATTCCCCTTATCGAAGTTCCCAAACGGGAGCTTACAGTAAAGATTCAGCGCGATCAGCGTATGCTCTCGCGTCCACTTCACTGGCAAAGCCCTCGGCATGACCGTTGGTACCTGTTTGAACGGTTCCGGCGAGTACGAAGCGCGGTTCTACGTGGCAGAGCGCCCCCGCCGGCGGCCTTTTCCCGAGCCCCCCCTTCCGATCTTCCTGACAACCCCCGCCGCGGCCAAATCCGGCCAAAACGAATCGCCTATCCCCATCTCACCCACGCTCTTTTGTTAATTCCTAGCTTGAGCAGATGCAAACTACCGGAATTCCGGTAGTCGAGGCGCTAGGCGGTCCTTAGCTAAATCGATTCAAGTGGCGCTCACGAACTGCCCGCTATGAGCGCCACGCTTACGCCAGAAATCACCGACACCGCTTTAGGGCGTAAATCCCTCTCCATCCTCCTCGCCGACGATGTGGATGAAATCCGCCGTCTCATGGCGGCTTGGTTGGAGGGGCAGGGCCATCTGGTCGGCCACGCCTCCACGGGCCGCGAGGCGATCCGCTATGGGCTCAACCATCCGTGCGACCTCGTCATCACCGATGTCCTCATGCCCGACAACGACGGCCTCGATGTCATCGTCGCCCTCCGCCGCTCCCACCCCGAGACCCGCTTCCTCGCGATCTCCGGCGGCGGCCAGTACATGACCGCGACCGACGCCATCCACCTCGCCGACGCCCTCGGCGCCGACAGCCACCTCTTCAAACCCTTCACCCGCGACCAGTTTTTCGAAGCCATCGACCACGCCCTCACCAAACGCCGCCGCTAGTCGCGGTCGCCCCGACCGCCTTCCGCAGGTAGGGCGAACCGTCCCCGGTTGTGAGCCGTCACGCCGCACACCTTCGAAAAACGTAAGCTATT
Organism: Verrucomicrobiota bacterium; assembly: GCA_040386765.1. GTDB lineage: Bacteria > Verrucomicrobiota > Verrucomicrobiia > Opitutales > Opitutaceae > ER46. The sequence goes on from JAZKEV010000269.1 coordinate 4,955, forward strand.
CCCACCCGCAAAGCGCAACGACTCGCCGGCCCCCCACTTCGACCCAAACCTTTTGAACAGGAAGATCGGGAAGACCGGGAAGAAAATCAGAAAAGACCGGCATCCTCTTCCTGCCTTTGCTTCCCGACCTTCCCGATCTTCCTGTTCAAAAACCTGCGGCCCCAAAACCCGCCGGGCAGAGTCTCCCTTTTATTGAAAAGATGATCGCGCTTCGCCGATTAGGCGAAGCCTGCATGGCCTCATCCGCCCCCATCGCCTCCGAAAATTAGCGCAGATTAGCGTTCCTCCTATTCCTACTCAGGGGGCGGGCAATCCTGCGCAAAACGCCCCACCCTTCGCGTGCTCTAAGCTCTCAGCTCCAGACTCTCAGCTCTCAGCTACCTCCGCGCGCCCCGCCCTCAATCCCTCTCTCCCCAAACCTTCGGCGTCTTAAACCCCGCCGGGATCGCCCCACCCTTCGCCGGCGCCGCCGCCTTGATGTACGCCTCGAGCTTCGCCTGCAGCTCCCGCGTCTTCGCCGGCTCCTTCTCCGCCAGATTCGTTTTCTCGTACGGGTCGTCCTTGATGTTGAAAAGCTCCACGCGCCCCGCCGTCGCAGCTGTCGCCGCGTTCTCCGTTTTCTCCGCCTTCTTCGCGCCCTTTTTCTTCTTCGCGGCGACCTTCGTCTCCTTCGCTTCCGCGGCTGCGGCTGCCACCTCCGGCGGACCATCCTCGGCATCGCGGTTCTGGCCATTCATGACCAGCTTCCAGTCGCCCACGCGCACCGCGCCGCCGGTTGCGGTCACGTTGTGCAGCATCTCGTCGCGCGTCGCCGCGCCCCCCATGATCGCCCGCCACGCATCCTTGCCGTCGAGCGGATGCTTCTGCTGCAGCGAGCCGCCCGCCAGCGTGATCAGAGTGGGATACCAGTCCACCATGTGCATCGGCGCATTCACGATCGCACCCGCCTTCAGCGTGCCCGGCCACGAAGCCACCGCCGGCACCCGCACGCCGCCCTCGTAAAGCGTGCCCTTGCTCGCGCGCAGCGGCCCATTGCTCGTCACCACGCCGGGAGCGGGACCGCCGTTGTCCGAGCAGAAAAAGATCAGCGTGTTTTGCCGCATGCCCTTCTTCTCGACCGCATCGATGATCTGCCCGATCGCCTCATCCATCGCCGCCAGCATGCCCGCATAGAGCCGGCGATTACCCTTCAGATGGGCAAACGGCGCCAGATAGCTCTCCGGCACCTGATGCGGCGAGTGGACCGCGTTGAAGGGCACATAGAGAAACAGCGGCTTCTTGGTATCGTGCGCACCGATGAGCCGTGTGGCCTCGCGCGCGATCAGATGCGTCGCGTAACCCTCCTCGCGCGCCACCTTGTCGTCGCGATGCCAGTCGAAGCCCCCGTCGCGCTCGTGTTTGAAATAGTCGAGCGCGCCATTGTAGTGCCCGTACTGGTGATCGAAGCCCCGCCGCGTCGGCAGATACGCCGGCTCGAAATGCCCGAGGTGCCACTTCCCGGTGATCGCCGTCGTGTAACCCGCCTCTTTCAAACCCTGCGCCAGCGTCCGCTCATCGAGCGGCAAGCCGTACTGCGCCCACGGCCGCACCACGCCGATATGCAGCCCGTAGCGGATCGGATAGCGCCCGGTCATGAACGCCGCACGCGTCGGCGAGCACACCGGCTGCACGTAAAACTGCTCCAGCCGCGTCCCCGTCTCCGCCAGCCGGTCGATATTTGGCGTCTTGATCTCGCTCCCGTGGAACCCCACGTCACCCCACCCCAAATCGTCCGCGAGAATGAAAACCACATTAGGCCGCAGCGCCTTGTTCTCCGCGGCGCTCACGAGCGGCGCCACCGCCAGCCACAACGCGACCGCACCCAGCCAGCCACGCACCACAGCACACGAAACAAATTTGGGGTTCATCGTAAGCCACTCAGCTACGCCCGCCTCCCACCCGTAGCAAGCCCACCCCCATCCAACGCGTTGCATAGCCGAACGATTTCAGGCCTTTCCCTCCGTACCTTTCCGACCTTCCCGCTCCTCCTGTTCCACTCCCACGGCTCGTGCGGATATCCTCGGGAATCGAACCGAGATTCAATCCAACCTCCGACTTCCTGCGGATCGTCCTCGGTTTGTCCTCGGTTCGCCTCCTGTAAAAATCCTTCTGTGCCGTTCACGGTTCGAAATGCGCCTCTATGTCCGCGACGCCGAGGGAATCCTTCTGTTAAAAAAATCTCCGCGCTTCGCCGATTAGGCGAAGCCTGCGCCGCCCCCTCTGCCGCCATCGCTTCATAAAAATTAGCGAAGATTAGCGTTTCTCCGTCTGCCACAGGGTCAGACTTGCCCGATAGATTCGCCAAAGGAGCGGCAAATAACCGCGCCCCCTTCCAACCTTTTCCCCTTGGCCGGCATCCCACCTGGGTACCAAAATGACCTATGTGGATCGAGTCACCCCGTTTGCCTTTGCCGTGACCGCCCCGGAACCCGCCGCAGCCGAAGCGGAGTCCGCTGTCATCCGCCGTGCGCAGGCGCGCGATACCCGCGCCTTCGAGACCCTCTATCGCACGCACCTCGGCCGCATCTACGCCGTGTGCCTGCGCATGACCGCCAATCCCAACCAGGCCGAGGAACTCACCCAGCAAGCCTTCCTCACCGCCTGGCAGAAGCTCCCCCTCTTCCGCGGCGAGAGCGCCTTCTCCTCGTGGCTCCACCGCGTTGCGGTCAATACCGTGCTCGCCGCCTTCCGCGCCGATTCGCGCCGCACCAGCCGCGTCTTCGGCACCGAAGACCCCGCCGCCTTCGAAACACCCCCGCCCGCCCCGCCCGCCGGCATCCGCCTCGATCTCGAGGCCGCCATCGCCGCGCTCCCACCGCAGGCCCGCACCGTCTTCGTCCTCCATGATGTCGAAGGCTGGCTCCACGAGGAAATCGCCCACGAGCTCGGCGTCGCCACCGGCACCAGCAAAGCGCAGCTCCACCGCGCCCGAAAACTTTTACAGGAGGCCCTCCGATGAACTGCCAGCACTGCTCCGAACAACTCCACGACTACGCCGCCGCGCCCCACTCGCTCGCCGCCGCCGACCGCCTCGCCCTTGAGGCCCACCTCACCACCTGCCCCGCCTGCCGCGCCGAGCTCGACTCCGTCCGCCGCCTCCGCGCCGCCACCGGGCGAGCGACGTCCGGTCACGAGCATCGAAAG
>JAZKEV010000269.1:8147-24677 GCA_040386765.1 Verrucomicrobiota bacterium
CTCGAGGCCGCCATCGCCGCGCAACTCGAAACTGCCGATACCGCCACCTCCCGCTTCACGTCCGATCCCTCCACCTCGGCCGACGCCTCCGCCTCCCCGACTCTCTCCCCGCCCACGTCCAGCAACACCCGCACCTCCACCTCCGTCGCCACCCGCTCCACCGCCGCCGCCGCCGCGCGCCGCGCCGTCACCGGAAACGTCCTCTCCTTCCCGCGTCGCGCGGTCACCCGCTGGCTCGCCCCGCTCGCCGTCGCCGCTGCCGTCGCCCTCCTCTGCGGCCTCGCCGCCCGCCGCTACGCCTTCGATCCCACCAACCCCGCCTCGCCGTGGTCCGTCGCCACAATGACGGGCACGCCCCGCATCGCCGCGAAGCGCGTGCATAACACCAGCCTCTTCCACATCGGCCAGTGGCTCGAAACCGACGCCGCCTCCCGCGCCAAGGTCAATGTCGGCTCCATCGGCGAGCTCCGCGTCGCGCCCAATTCCCGCGTCCGCCTCGTCGGCACCGCCGCCAACGACCACCGCATCGAGCTCGCCCGCGGCTCCCTCGAAGCGCTCATCTGGGCGCCCCCGCGTCTCTTCTTTGTGGATACGCCGTCGGCCACCGCCATCGACCTCGGCTGCGCCTACACCCTCACCGTCGACGACGCCGGCGACAGCGAGCTGCACGTCACCGCCGGCTACGTCGCCCTCGCGCACGGCGACCGCGAAGCTATCATCCCCTCCGGCCTCAAGTGCCGCACCCGCCGCGGCGCCGGCCCCGGCACGCCCTACGACTCCGAGGCCCCGCCCGCGATGCTTGCGGCCCTGGACGATTTCGACTTCGGCCCGCCCACCGCGCGCGACGCCGCCCTCGCCCGCCTCCTCGCCCTCGCGACCACCGCCGACGACGTCACGCTCTGGCACCTCCTCCCCCGCACCAACGGCACCGACCGTCTCAACGTCTACGAAACCCTCGCCCGCCTCCGCCCCCTCCCCCCCGGCGTCACCCGCAAAGGCATCCTCTCCGGCGAGCCCACCATGCGCAGCACCTGGGGCACCGCCCTGGGCATCGGCACCTTCGACCTGAGAAATTGAGCGGATCAAAAACGATCCAGCCGCAAAAAGGCACAAGAGGGCGCAAAAATTAGGCCCTCTCTTTTTTGCACCTTCTGCGCCTTTTTGCGGCCAGCGTCTGCATTCTCTCCCGCCGCGCCGCCTGCCTCCGGTAGCCCGCCCCGTGAGGGGCGGGACCGCACACGCCCGGAGCGTCGCCCCTATTCAGGCTCCCGCCCCGGCTATCCCGTCCGCAGATCCATCTACGAAAGAATCCCACGTACCAGCACGCGACATTCCGCCGTAGCCCTGCGCGTAAGCGCAGGGACGGAATACCCCAAAGCCTCTTCGCCTCCCTTCGATCTCCCCCGCCTCGCGCCTCTGGATCGCCTCCCCAGCCACTCACCAGCCCCCACTCTCGCCCTTGCGCCCTCCCATGGCACTGCGCAAGCTCTCTCATCTTCGCATGAGTTCTCCCGCCCCCGTGCCCGTCCCGCCCGATCCAGCCGTCCCTGCCGAACCGCTCGATACCGGCGGCCTCGGCGGCCACCCGCGCGGCCTCACCACCCTCTTCTTCACCGAGATGTGGGAGCGCTTCAGCTACTACGGCATGCGCGCGCTCCTCGTCCTCTTCATGACGACCGAAGTCGCCAAAGGCGGCCTCGGCTTCACCGACAAGACCTCCGCCGCCGTCTACGGCACGTACACGATGAGCGTGTACCTGCTGAGCATCCTCGGCGGCTACATCGCCGATAACTTCATCGGCTCGCGTCGCGCCGTGCTCGTCGGCGGCATCATCATCGCCCTCGGCCACTACTCGATGGCCATCCCCGCCAACGCCACCTTCTTCCTCGGCCTCGGCCTCGTCGCCATCGGCACCGGCCTCCTCAAGCCCAACATCTCCACCATGGTGGGCAGCCTCTACTCGCCCGCCGACGAACGCCGCGACGCCGGGTTCTCCATCTTCTACATGGGCATCAATATCGGCGCCCTCGCCGCGTCGATCGTGTGCGGCTACCTCGCGCAGGGAGAGACCTTCAAGGAATTCCTCGCCTCCTCCGGCCTGAACCCCCACGGCAGCTGGCACTGGGCCTTTGGCGCCGCCGGCGTCGGCATGACGCTCGGTCTCGTCACGTATCTCCGCCGTGGATACACCCTCGCGCACGTCGGCAATGCTCCCGCGCTCGGCGCCGCAGGCCGCCCCTGGGGCCGTCTCGGCCTCGTGGTCCTCGGTTCCGCCGCCCTCATCGGCATCATGATTCTCGCCGATAAACACACCTGGATCGTCTACGCCCTCTACGGCTTCCAGATCGCTGCCGTCCTCTACTTCGCGCTGCAACGCAGCGAGGAGAGCCGGCGCATCGCCGCCATCCTCGTCTTCTTCATCGCCGCGCAGGTCTTCTGGTCGATCTTCGAGCAGGCCGGCTCCTCGATGTCGCTCTTTGCCGACCGCCTTACGGACAACCGCATCTTCGGCTGGGAATTCCCCTCCTCCTGGTGGCAATCCGTCAATGCCGCCTGGGTCATCGTGCTCGCCCTCCCCTTCGCGTGGATGTGGACCAAGCTCGGCAAGCGCCAGCCCTCGAGCCCGGTGAAGTTCGCGCTCGGCCTCTTCTTCGTCGGCCTCTCCTTCCTCTGGATGGTCCCCGCCGCGAAACTCATCGCCGATGGCAAGATCAGCCCCCTCTGGCTGCTCGGCCTCTACTTCTTCCAAACCGTCGGCGAGATGTGCCTCAGCCCCGTCGGCCTCAGCACGATGACCAAGCTCGCCCCACAACGCCTCGTCGGCCTCGTGATGGGCATCTGGTTCCTCGCCGCCGCCCTCGGCAACAAACTCGCCGGTGTCCTCGCCGGCGAATTCAAATCCGACAACCCCGCCGCCATCGGCGACTTCTTCCTCCACCAAGCCATGTGGGTCGGCGTCGCCACCGCGGTCCTCTTCGCGCTCGTGCCTTGGGTAAAGAAGCTGATGGGCGGCGTGCGCTAACCCGCGATCATCATGGCCGCCTACCAGCGCACGAGCCCGCGCCGCTATTTCTGGGGCATCGGGTTCGTCTGCTCCCTCATCTTTCTCAGCATCGTCGGCACATGGGTCAGCGAAGGCAGCTTCGGCGAATGGATCATCGGAAGCAGCTTCGGCGTCCGCCTCAACGTTTTCGGTGCCTCCACCTGGACCTACGAGATTGGAAAGACCACGCATCCCATTCTTTTCTGGGCCATCGCGAGCATCGGCCTCGCAACCGCCCTGACCGCCGTGATCGCCACGGGGATCGGCCTCACCAAGACCCAGCGCGACGAAGCCAAATCCCCCCCGTCGTCCGCGCCCGGCGGCATCACTCCTCCTCCGCGACTTTAAAGCTAGAGTCTGACCGAACACTTCCCGATGCCGATCCGCGCCTGGTTCCCCACCTACATTTACAACGAACCGCTCCAAAAATCCGGCCTCGCCCGGCTCAATACCGAGCTCGCCGAGGAGTGCCATCGCCTGCGCGACTACGACGCCGCGGGCCGCAAATGGTCCGCCAAAAATTATCCCGGCGGCTACACCAGCTACGCCTCGATGAATGAGCTGCACCGCTTCTCCAGCACCTTCGCCGATCTCGAGAAAAAGCTCATGCGCCATGTCCGCGCCTTCGCCCGCACGCTCGATATGGATCTGCGCGGCCGCACCATCCGGCTCAGCGATATCTGGGTAAACATCATGCCGGAGACCGCCGCGCACTCGCTGCACCTGCACCCGCTCTCCTTCATCAGCGGCACCTACTACGTCGTCACGCCGAAGGGCTGCTCCGGCCTCAAGTTCGAGGACCCCCGCCTCAGCAAATTCATGGCCGCCCCGCCCAAGCTCCCCGCCGCGCGCCGCGAAAACCAGATCCACGTCACCTACCCCGCCGAGGCCGGCAACGTGATCCTCTTCGAGAGCTGGCTCCGCCACGAAGTCGCCTCCAACCGCGTGCCCGAAGAGCGGATCAGCATCAGCTTCAATTTCAACTGGTCGTAATCCCAACCCCCTCCGGGTCGGATTCTGCTCTGCCCTCCACGCGCCCCTACACGTTGCGGCTCACAAAAGGGCGGGCTTAAAAAACCCGCCCTGCTTTTCACTCGCTCGACTTTTTACTCACCCGGCTTCTTCGTGCACTGCGGCTGCGCGCCGACGGGGAGCGGCGGGATGGGCGCCTCGCCTGCCTTGGGCAGCGTGCCATTCAGCTCCTGCCGCCAGTGGGCCACGTCGCCGCCGGGGCAGTATACATAGATCATGTGCATCGGCTCGTCGCCGGTGTTGGTGAGCTGGTGAAAGACCGTCGGCGGCATGAAGACCGCCTGCCCGGCCTTGATCGGGCTGCGTTCGGTGCCGACGCAGATTTCGCCTTCACCCTGCACGATGAAGTACACTTCCTCCTGCTCCTGATTGTGCCACGGCACCTGGCCGCCGCGCGGCTCCAGGATCGAGTAGCCCATCGAGAAACCCTTCGCGGGAATCGGCTGGCCCAGTTGCCCCACGAGTCCGCGTCCCCAGCGCCGCGCTGGAAACGTGCCGCCGGGGATTTTAGCGAGATCGGCAATAATCATAACGCGTCAGCACTACGCACGCGCCCTCGCTCTGGGCGACAATATTTTCTCAGCCGCCTCGCCACCGAACCGAAACGACACCCGTGCCGAAGCACGAAAAACCGTTCACACCCCTTCGTCAAAACGGAAACCCGATCGAAAGATGCAGCGTGCCCTTGGGATCGTCGATGCGCCGGTTGAGATTGTGCCCGTACTCCAGCCGCACCGGGCCGATGAGCGTCTGGTAACGCACGCCGAGGCCCACCGTGTACAGCGGCTCGGCAAACAATGACTCCTGCAGCGTCTTGGTCGCGCCCAGCCCATCGGCAAACACCACCACCGACCAGTTGGGCGTGAGCGCGCGCTCGAGCTCCAGATTCAGCAGCAGGAAGGATTTCGCGCCGACGAAGAGCCCGTCTTCGCCGCGCGGCGCCGCCTCGCCGCGCTGATAACCGCGGATGCTGTTGTCGCCGCCGGGGAGGAAGCGCTTGTTGACCGGCAGCGTCCGGTCGTCGGCGCCGAAGGTCGTGAGGGCGCCGTACGACAAGCCCACGTGCACCCAGCGGCCCTCGCCCCAGCGCGTGTGATACGAGCCGCTGAGCTCGTAACGCTGGTAGGTCGCCTCGCCGCCGAGGATGGGTGCCGCCGCTTCGATCTGCGTGGCCCAGCTGTAGCCGCGCCGCGGCAGCAGGGGGTTGTCGCGCCGGTCGCCGGTGAGCCCGAAGTGCAAGCTCGCGGAGTTGATGTTGGCTTCATCGGTCGCCTGCGTGCCGAGCGAGCTGTCCCTGTTGCGCAGGGCCTCGTAAGTGTAGCCCAGGACCGCCTCAGCATCGATCGGCCGGATCGAGCGGCCCACCGAAAGGCTCGCACCATACTCCTGCCGGAGAAACGAAATTTCCTGCCGCTGCAAGCCGAAGACATGCACCGTGCCATCGATCGATTCGCCGAAGAGCTCGGGCACCGTGTAGTTGTAATCGACGCTCGTGCTCTTGACCGACTGCACGGCCTCCAGCCGGCTCTGGTGCGCGAGGCCGAAGATATTCATCTGCCGGTGCTCCACCCCTGCGCGAAACTGCTCGTAGCTGCCGTAGCCGAAGAGGAGGTGCGTCTCGTAGCGCGGCCCCTCTTGCAGGGCAAAGATGGGATTGCGCACTGCGCCCTCGGCCGGCTCGTAGCGCAGGTCCACCGTCTCGAAGACGCCCAGCCGCGAAATCCGAAACCGCGCCCGCTCCAGCGACACCGGGTCGAGCGGATCGCCGGTATTCAGGCGCACGCGCCGGCGGAGCACCTTCTCGCGCGTCGCGGTGTTTCCCTGGAACTGCACCTCGCCCACCGTCACATGTTCGCCGGGCACGATGGTCACCATCACCTCCGCCTTTTTCCCCTCGCCCGAAGGCTGGCCCTCGGCCGCCACGTGCACGCCGACATCCGGGTATCCTTCTTTATAATACGCCCGCCGCACCGCCTCGCGGATATCGTCCTGCAGCGTTTGCGACCACGCGTCCTCCAGCCACTCCTTGGTTTCCGGCAGCTTCACGCTCTCCACGTCGCGATTGTAGGTCACCTCGCCCACCGTCCATTTCGGACCCTTGGTCACTTCCACGCGGAGCGTCACCTCGCCCTTTTCCGTTTCCGAGGCCTTCGTCGCCTTCACATCCGCGTCAGCGTAGCCGCCCTGGCGCAGCTCCGAGAGCAGCGAATCGGCACCGCGGTTTACGCGTCCCGGCGCATAGGCGTTCATCCGCGCCGAGCGAAACATCGTCGACTCGGTCCGGAAGAAGGCGCGCGCGCGTTTCTCCTCGCCGCCCGTGAGACCGGACACCTCCACCTTGACCACATGCGAGCGCACGCCGGGCGTGACCTTGAAGGCCACCCTCCGCGCACTGAGCGGCCGGGGCAGCGGCTTGGCGAAGGTGGGGTCGAACGTAAATTCCTGCTTCTCCCCATCGGGCCGCGTGATCTCGATCTTGATCGTCGGATTCTGAAAGCCCTCGTCTCCCATCACCGATTGGAGGATCACCGCGCCATCTTCGATCGCATTGGCCTCGAGCGTCGCCTTCGCTTCGGCATCCAGCAGGCGGCTGAGCGCGAAGCGCAGCTCGCGGTCGCGCCAAAGCCCCACGCCGTCGACCGCCACTTTCGCCTCTTCCTTCTTCTCCTTCTTTTCCTTGGTCTCCGCGCTGTAGGCGGACGCGACGCCCCCTGCCGCGGCGAGGGCGAGGACGAACGCGAGACACCAGCCGGTGCGGCGCCTATTTTTCATTATTCGGCGCTTTCTCCTTCTGCTTTTTCTGCTCCTCGGCCTTTTCCTTCTCCTTCGACTTCGCGGACTCGCCGCGAAACATCCGCCATTTCAGCCCGGCGATCTTGTCGTCAAATTCGTTGATCTCGGCCGTGGCCGTCCACCGCTCCGAGAGCTTGTACTCGACCTCGTAGGTCTCCTTGCCCTGCCGCGACACTTTCTCGCCGGCAATGATGCTGAGCCGGTCTTCGTCCGCACTGTCGCCGGTGAAGCTGCTGATGAGATTCTGTCCGAAAAACGCCCCGAGCTGCGTGGCGCGCTGGCTCGTCGTCACCGAAATATCGTTACGCGGCGCCGCGCCCGTCATCACCATCAGCAGCAGTTGCTCGGAATCCAGCGCCGGGCTCGACGTGAAGGTCACGTTGGGCGCGGAGGCCTTGCCATCGATTTCCATCGCAAGGTCGAAACCGAGCCGGCGGCCGGTGCCGCGCAGGTAGATCGCGGGCTCGTAGGGATCGGCCTCCGTGAGCCGCACCGATGCCTGCTTCACCGCAAAGCGCGCAAAGGGCATCGTCACCGCGCCCTCGTCGATCACCACTTCGCCGATCGCTCGCGGCTCGCCGAGCGTGCCGCCGAGGCGGAAATGCGCCGAGCCCACGCCGGTGAAGACCGGCGTGCGCAGCTTCACAAAGCGATCTCCCTCCACCGCGACGGCGAGGCGCCAGGCATTCATCGGCGGCGTATCCACGGAAAAATACGGCGGCCGCCGCGCCGCGCTCACGCCGCCGCCTTTCGGCAGAAACGAACGCACATCCGAGAGAAACAGGCTGTCGCGCAGGCGCACCATGCCGCTGATCCGCGCCGTGCCCGTGGCCGGTGTCTCCAGCTTCAGATCGATATCGCCGCGCAGCAGCAGCCCCGTCTGACGGACAAAGGGCAGGTTCTCGCCCTTCAGCGTGAGGTCGAAGCGCGGCTGCACCGGTTGCGCCGGCTGATTCGCGCCCGCCGTGGTCGCCGTCGCCTCGGGCGGAAGCTCTATGGTGCCACTCAGCGTCACCGGCTGGCCGCCGCTGCGCGCGGTCACGCCACGCAGCACCAGCTTGCGCCCCGTCATTTCGATATCCGCCGTCACCTCCTGCAGCACGCCCAGCGGGCCGAGCGGCCGCGACGCCGCATCCCGCAGGCGCACGAAGCCACCCATCTCGCCATTCTTGTAAGTCACACTCGCCGCGATGCGGCCCTGCGGCGCGAGCACTGCGGGCATGAACCGCGCAAACACTGCCACCTCGGCCTCTGGCACGTCGATCTGCAGATCCGCGCCGCTCCGCGCCATCGCCAGCGGCTCTTTGAAAAGATCGGCCCAGCGGCCATCGGGCACCGGCAGCCGGCCGCTCGCCTTCACGGCCTGCCCTTCCACCTTCAATGTGAAATTATCCAGCGCCACGCCGTTGCGGTCGCCCTTCACCCGCACGTCGATCTCCTCGATGGTGGGCAGCGGCTTCGTGAATTTCTTCGGATCGAAGGCGACCCGCGCAGCCTTCAGGCTCACGCTTCCCTCCGGCTTCAGCCACGTGCCGCGCACATTGGCGACGGCGTCGGGCTCCTTCAGCTCCACGCCGGAGACCGCCGCGAGCTTCTGCCAGAAGGCCGCGTTGGGGGACGCCGTCGCGTCGAGCACCAGCTCGCCATTCTCGTCGATCGCCAGCTTTTCGGCGGCGCCAGGCGAGATCGTCACGGGCAGCCGCCCCGTCGCATTGACCACCGTCGCATCGCTCTCGGTGGCGCGCAGCGCCTCGATCCGCACCCCGCCCTTGTCGCCGCGCGCCGAGGCGCTGACCGTCGCCATCCGGCCCTCGCCGATATCCAGCGCAGCGCCCGCGGTGAGCGAAAAATTCATCGGGCCGCGGTCCCACGTGCCCATCAACGCCAGCAGCGTCACCTGCCACACCGGCCCCTTGGGCGGCACGAAATCCGAAAACCAAGTCGAGGAAATATTCGCCGCCGCAAGCTCCACCTTGCCAACCTCGCCCGCGATAAACGACACGCTCAGGTTTCCCTTCGGCCCGGCGAGCTTCAGCGGCTCCAGCCGCACCGACGGCCGCCAGCGAAAGAGCGCCGGCGCAGTCAGCGCGAGGCTCGCGTCCTGGGCGAGTTTCACGTCGAGCGCGTTGAGCTGCAGGCTCTCGCTCGTCGCCGAGCCCTTGGCGGCGATCTTGCTGCCGCCGGCGGTGACCTCCGCCTCGAAGCTCTCCGCGCCCACGCCCCGCCCCTGCCACGAGGCCGCGACCGCGAGTGGATTCACGCCATTAAACACCACGCGGTCCGCCTGCACCTTTCCCGAGTGCGCGATCTCCGCGAGGGCGCCGCTCGCACGCGCGGAGATCGTGACGACATCGAACTCGGGCTGCTTCGGCAGCCAGCGCGCCAGCGATTGCCGGCGGATTTTTCCCTCGACCGTCGTTTCGCTCAATGCCTTCGCCTTGAAATCCCAGCCGCCGCGCACCTCGAGCCGCTCGCCTTCGCCGGCCACGATCGTGCCGCTGGCAATCTCCAGTCGCGGCCACGCCAACCGGCCCTGCGCGCCGACTTCCGCGAGGTTCACGTCGCGCGCGGTCACGCCTTTGGCCGAGAGCGCAAATTCCACCACCGGCTTCGCATCCTCGCCGGAGACGACGCGCGCCTCACCGGTGACTGCGCCCGTCGCCTTGAACCACGGTTGCTTCGCGAGATCGGCCTGTACCGTGAGCCGCGCCCCGGCATCGCGGAGTTTGCCGCTGCGCTCGACGACTACCGGCGCATCGAGCTTCGCGTTCACCCCCGGGATGTCGGCCTGGAGCGCCTCCACCGTGAAGGCCTGCGTGTCGCCCTGCCCGCGCAGATCAATCTTCAAGGGCGGCGCTTTCTGCCCTTCCAGCGGCTCGCTTGTCGCGCTGACAATCACCGCGACGTTATCCTCGCGCCACTCGATGCGTGCCGTGCCGCGTACGACCGCGTACGCCTGCTCAAGCTTAAGCTTCGCGGCTGGCACGGTCCAATCCGGCGCGTTCAAAATCATCTCGGTCGGCAACCAACCGCGGGAAGGAAACGCGCCCTCGATCGTCGCCCGCTGGCCGGACCACTCCAGCGAGCCGTTCACGCGCCCGCCCCGGCTTTCCAGCGCAGTCTTGGTGATGCCATCCGTAGTGCGGGCATCGACGCGAAACACATCCTCAGTCCGCGAGAAGTCCACCGTAGCATCTGCTACAATCTCCCGGTACCTCAGCCCCTTCGTCTTCAGCGTGCGTTCCGACCACGTGCCACTGTCCAGCGCGATCTCGCCGCCGGGAAATTTCACCCGCCCCGCACCCACCGTCGCCTCCGAGAGCCAGCGATCGAGTTGAAAGGCGATCTTGTTGAGCAACACGCGTAGCGGCACCCAGCCTTTCTCCGTGGTGCTGGGCTTCGGTGGCGTCGTGGACTTCGTCACCTCAACCTCCCACTTTTCCACCATGATGGGGTTGCTGCCATTCGTGGTGTGGCGCCAGCCCCACAAGACTGGCGTGGGCGCCTCAACGCGCGTCGCGGTCACGCGGACATTCCCTTGGACCACCACCACATCGCGCAGCGCAAACCGGGCATAGCCAATCCGCTCATAACTCGAAAACGTGATCCCCCTTGAACGCACCGCCGCCTTGGTGGCCGCACCCAGCCAGAACGGGAGCGTCACGACTGCCAACACCACAGCCGCCAGCAGCGCGGCAAGGATTGAGAAGAGGCGACGACGCATGAAGGTAGGCGATACCCGCCCGCGCCGTACTAAGCCGCGGCAGGCGCCAGGCCGCTGCGCCGAAGCAGCGCGTTGAGGTCCGGGTCTCGACCCATGAAACCGCGATACAGTTCCGCAGGATCGGCGGAATTTCCGCGACTTAAAATGTGCTCCACGAATTGCGCGCCCACTTGGGGGTTGAAGATCCCCTCGCGTTTGAACCGCGTGAAGGCGTCCGCATCGAGCACCTCGGCCCACTTGTAGGAGTAGTAACCCGCCGCATACCCCACCGGATCGGCAAAGATATGGGTAAACCGCTTCACGATGGTCGGAGCCGGCGGCTCGGTCGGAATGAGGCAGTCGGCGATCGCCGCGCGCACCTTGGGCTCGAGGTCGCCCTCCCCGGCAAATTCCCCTGTCCGCATATGCAGCAGCAGGTCCATCCGGGCAAAGGCCACCTGGCGCATCGTCACCGAGGCCGAGCGGAAATTTTTCGCCGCAATCATCTTCGCGAAGATCTCCTGCGGAATCGGGGCATCGGTCTCGTGGTGCCGCGCGAAGAGGTCGAGGCTCTCCCACTCCCAGCACCAGTTTTCCATGATCTGCGAGGGCAGCTCAACAAAGTCCCACGCGACGTTGACGCCGTTGAGCGACTTGATCTCCACCGCGCCGAGCAGGTGGTGCAGCAGGTGGCCAAACTCGTGGAAGATCGTCTCCACCTCGCGATGCGTGAGCAGCGCGGGTTTTCCACCGACGGGCGGCGTCATATTGCCGCAGATCAACCCGAGGTGCGGCGACCACGCCGCGCCCGCGCGCGGGCCGCCGGTGATGAGGTAGTTCATCCACGCGCCGCCCCGCTTCGACTCACGCGGATGCCAGTCGGCGTAGAACGACCCGAGGTGCCGTCCGTCCTGGGCAAAAAGGTCGTAGTACTTCACCTCCGCGTGCCATGTCTCGATGGTGCCGGCTGTCCGCTCGACGACCTCAAGCCCGAAGACGCGCTTCACCAACTCGAAAAGACCCGCGACCACCCGATCCATCGGGAAATAGGGCCGCAGCGCCTCCTCGTCGAAATCGTAGCGCGCCTTCCGCAGCCGCTCCGCCCAAAAGGAGATCTCCCACGGAGCCAGCCGCGCGAAGGGCGCGCCCGTTTGCTGCGCCTTGTACTCCTCGAGTTCCTTCGCCTCGCGCGCAAAGGCAGCCCCTGCCCGCGTCTGGATGTCGCTCATGAATTCCAGCGCCCGCTCGCCCGATTTCGCCATCCGGCGCTCCAGCACGAGGTCGGCAAAGTGCGGCTTGCCCAGCAGCGCCGCCTTCTCCGCCCGCAGCTCGAGAATGCGGGAGATAAGCGCGGTGTTATCGTGCGGCGCCTGCGCGCCGAGCTTCGCCGCCGCCGTCCACATCTCGCGCCGCAAGGCGTCATCCTCGAGATAGGTCATGAAGGGCTCCTGCGACGGCATGTGCAGGGTAAAGCGCCAGCCCGCTGCACCCTTGGCTTCCGCGCTGCGGCGCGCCGCGGCCTTGGCGTGCTCGGGCAGCCCCTTCAGCCGCGCCTCGTCGGTCACGATCAGCTCCCAGGCATTCGTCGCATCGAGCACGTTCTCGGAATACTTCTGCGTGAGCTGCGCCAGCTCGCTTTGCAGCGCCTCGAGTCGCGTGCGCTTAGCCTCGGGCAGATCGGCGCCAGCCAGGCGGAAATCCTTCACCGTCTCCTCGAGAAACCGGCGGTGGATGCCCGTTATCTTCGCCGCCCCGGCCGACTCGGCAAAGGTCCGCAGCCGCTCCCAGAGCCCTGCA
Organism: Verrucomicrobiota bacterium; assembly: GCA_040386765.1. GTDB lineage: Bacteria > Verrucomicrobiota > Verrucomicrobiia > Opitutales > Opitutaceae > ER46. The sequence continues at coordinate 20,516 of JAZKEV010000269.1, forward strand.
TTCAGCGGAATGCTCGCGAAAAAGGCCGAGACCTTGGGCAGCATGGCATTGTGCGCCTCGCGCAACGCCGGGGCGTCCGCGACCGATTGCAGGTGCGTGACCTTCCCCCAGCCCACCGTCAGGGCCTCCGTCGCGTGTTCGAGCGCCAGAAAGGTGTTCTCGTAAGTGAGGCTGCCGAGGTCCCGTTTCGCGATCGCATCGACCGTCGCCTGCGCCTCGCCCAACAGCGTTTCGATGGCCGGTCCGATCTGCTCAGGGGTGAGCTGGGACCACCGAATATGAAACGAGGAATCGAGAAATGGGTTCGCAGACATGCGGCGCAACAACTTCCGCGCGCGCGGAAAGTCAAACCGCAAAGGCGAAGCGCCCCGGCGGCGGCCTGAAGTAAGTCGGGGTTTTAATCTCTCGCCAGTCCTACAACCACAAGCCTCGCGGTGCGCACTGCAATACCGGAACATTGACCGATGCCGCGTTCCACAGGAGCCTCGCCGCATGGGACTGTTGACCTTCGCCATCAATGTCACCTTGGACGGCTGCGTGGACCACCAGGAGGGGATCGCCGATGACGAGACGCACGCCTTCTTCACCAGCCTCATGGACGAGAGCGGCGCGATGCTGTGGGGCCGCGTCACCTACGAGATGATGGAGAGCTACTGGCCGGCGGTCGCCCGCGGCGACGAGGAGGCGCCTCCGGCGATGCGCGAGTGGGCGGCCAAGCTGGAGAGCAAGCCGAAGTACGTGGTGTCGTCCACGCGCAAGGACTTCCCGTGGACCAACAGCCACCACATCGCCGGCGATCTGCGCATGGGCGTGCAGAAGCTCAAGGACGTGACTCCGGCCGGCGTGCTCCTCGGCAGCGGCAAGCTCGCGACCGAACTGGATCGGCTGGATCTCATCGACGAGTACAAGTTCCTCGTCCACCCCAGGCTCGCCGGCCACGGCCCGACCCTGTACCAAAACGGGCTGCCCGCCTCGCGGCGGCTCGAGCTGGTCTCGGCCAAACCGCTCCGCTGCGGCGCGGTGGCGATGCACTACCGGCGCGCGCGCTGACGGCGGCTGTTCGGTCGCAACTTGGAAATCTGGCGGAAAAGGTGGGATTCGAACCACCCTCTCGCAGGTACGAACCACGCGGAAGATGCGCTCGCTCCAAGGCATGGTTCAGAAAGCCCAAACCACCCGCGAATCACGCGAATAAACGCGAAAGTAATCCGCCATTTTCGCGTTCATTGGCGTGATTCGCGGGCTCTTCCGACGATCCCCGCTCAAGCCAAGGCGGGTTAAAAATCCGCCCTACTTCCGATCACCAGGCGTACGCCACGCCCATGGAGACCTGCCGCGGTGAGGCCGGCACGGCGGGCACTTCCTGGAAATCCGTGTCCCACAGGTTCTCGACCTGCACCGCGATCTCGAATCGGCGCCAGGCGGGCGGGCGATACGCCACCCCGATTGCGCTCGTGACGGCTTTGTCGCCACCGACCACCCGCAGGAGGTTGTCCGCCTGAATTCGCGCCACATTGTCGAAGCGCACTTCGAAACCCGCGCCCACCCGCCACGTCAGCGCCGCGGTGAGACGATGCTTGGCGTAGTTGAGGGCATAGAAACTGGCGTCGACCGCCGCGCCGCGATAATCCTCATCCTTGGTCAGGCCGGTGTAGCCGAGCACCAGATCCGCCGCGCCAAACGAGCGCCGGGCCACGAGCTCGACTCCACCCACCTCGATATCGACGGCATTGGCCGTCCGCGCGGTAACGCCACGAGCAAAGGTCCAATCGACCAGCGCCTCGTCCTGCCGCCAGAAGAGCGCGGCCTCCGTCGTCCAGCCTCCCACCGTGCCGGCGAAGCCGATTTCGTAATTGCGCGTCGTCTGCCGACCAAGATTCGGGTTGCCGCGGAAGAGCCCGCCCGTGGTGCTCGAGTTGAGCGCCGTGTAGGTGGGCAGCTGCGAGGTTTCCGTGAAGCTCGCGTACACGCGCCGCACCACCGCCGAAGGCAGCGTGCGCGCGATCTCAAACACCGGCGAGACAGCGGAGCCGTCGCGATTGGTGTCGTCGTAGGCGGCGCCGGCCTTCACGCGGACATTGCCGCCGTCGGCCGTCGCCCACGTTTTTTCGGGGATGAGCACGAGGCGGGTGAATTCGCGCTCGCGGAATTTTCCGGAAGTAAGCGAGGTCGACTTGAGCTCGTCCGAGCTCGCCTCGGCGCGGAAGTTCAGCGCCAGCGCGCCAAAGTCACGGCGGCCGTCGAGCGCCGCGCCCGTCACCCACGTCGTGTGCTGAAACGGATGCACCGGCCCGACGATGGGCGCGAAACGATTGAAGGCGTAGTCATCCTTGTTGCGGCGATGATAGACGCCCGCCGCCAGAAAGTCGCCGGCCCCGAGATCGACGCGATGATTCAGCGAAAACAGCGTGGTTTCGAGGTCGTCGGTTTCGTTGGAATTGAAAGGCGTGTAGAGATTCGGCCAGCCGAAGAACTTTGCCTGGTAGCCCGCAAAGAAATCCGTCTGCGTGCGCACCGTCGCGAGCTGCACGCGGCCATTGATGCGGTTGAACTCGTGCTCACCGTTGGCGATCGGTCCATCGGAATCGGAGTGCGCCACGGCCACATCCGCGCCCAGCCGCCAGCCGCTCGCGAGCGTCTGCGAAACACCCTGGTAAAGCTCGCCGCGCACGAGGGCATTCTCCCCAAAGCCCGCCGATACGGCGCCAGCCGTGCGGATCGGCCGCCAGCCATACGCGATGGACCCGGCGGTGGCGTTCATGGCCCCTTGCGCCAGATCGGCGCCCGTCAGAATGGTCGGCGCCGAAAGCATCGCGGGCGCGACCGGAATCTCCGCGAGGTAGTGCCCCGTCTGCGAATCGCCAAGCGTGATCGCACCTACCTGGAAACCGGTGTTTTCGAAGATACCTCCGCGAATCGTGATATCCGCCTGCCCCTCCGCGAGATTGCGCGCGTGGATATCGACGCGCGGCTCGTAGCGCAGCGCCGACACCGGCATCGCAAAGGTGCCCGCCGGCGCCTGGTTCGCCACGCGCGGCGAATACACGGTCACCTCGGGCAGGCTCGCCGGCGCAGGCGCCTGCGCCCACAGCATGGCCGGAAATCCCACGCACCCCAGAATGAACTTCGATTTCATCGCCTGCACGGCTAGCACCCAGCGCGGCAAAAACAAGCCTACTGTTTAGGATGACACGTGTTTTTACTTAACAAGAAAGAAATCGGCTGTTTAAGACAGAGCCCACACTGCTTGCTGAACGCGGCCTGGCCCCTAAGGCTCATTTCGGCTTATCTGCCAGCGCGGCGCGGGCGGCGGCGCTGAGGTCCTCGTGCTGAAACGGTTTTTGCAGGAATCCCGCGAGGCCTTTGCCGGTGAACTGCGAGATCGCCTCCTCTTCGCTGAAGCCGCTCATGAGCACCACGCGCACGTCGGCACGGAGGCGGCGGAGCTCGGCGAAGGCTTGCCGGCCATCGAGGTGCGGCATGGTGAGATCCATCAACACGAGCGTGAAGCGCTCGGGCGTGCCGCGGAAAACCTCCACGGCTTCGCAGCCGTCCGCCACGAGAGCGACGTCGAAGCCCAGCTTTTTCAGCATCGCCGCGGCGGTGCTGCGCACGGTCTCGTCATCGTCTACGACGAGGACCGTCCCCCGCCCCTGCCACGCGGCCGGGCTGTAGGCAGCGCCGGGGGCTGGCTCGGCGGCGACGGAGGCGCACGGGAGCAGGATCTTGAAGGTGGTGCCGCGGCCCACCTCGGAATAGACTTTAAGCGCGCCCTTGTGGCCGCGCACGATGCCGAGCACGGCGGCGAGGCCGAGGCCGCGGCCGGTAAATTTAGTGGTGAAGAAGGGATCGAAGATCTTCGCCTGTGTAGCGGCGTCCATGCCGCTGCCGTTATCCGAGACCTCCAGGGACACATAGGTGCCCGGCGGCAGCTCAGGAGCGAGGATGGTGCCCCCGAGGTAGGCGCGGTCGACGCGCGTGAGGCCGGTGGAGAGGCCGATCGCTCCGCTGCGGGCACCGATCGCCTCGGAGGCATTGATCACGAGGTTCATGATCACCTGACGGAGCTGCGTGGCGTCGCCCTCGACGGCAGGGAGGCCGGGCGCGAGGTTGAAGCGCAGCACCGCCTGCTTGCTGATGGAGAGCGAGAGGAGCTGCGTGG
>JAZKEV010000270.1:0-9410 GCA_040386765.1 Verrucomicrobiota bacterium
GCTCAGCCGCTACGGCAAAGCGAAGTTGAAGCTCAAGGCCTCGATCGTCGAAAACGGCCAGACGGCCGTCGACGTCACCGCCGCCTTCGTCGTCTCGCGCTGAAGCCGCGCCGGAGGCGCGGCAGGGTCCGGGGGAAAGGGTCTCGGGTCTGGAGTCTAGCGGATAGGGACGGGGGTTCCCACAGAAACTTTATTCTCGCCTGAGCTGCTTGTCCCCAGACCCAAGACCCCATCCCCTATCCCCCATCTGAACGGCGCCGCCGTTCAGATATGCTTCGAGTCCGCCTCGTCCTTCTTCACGTAGCCGCTCTCCTGGCGGGCGTGGTTCACCGCGTTTTTCTTGAGATAGGCCTGGTAGACGTCGTCCGCCGTCATGCCGAGGGTCTGGGCGAGCGAGACGAGGAAGTGAAACAGGTCCACGACCTCCACCTTGGCGTTCTGCTCGTCGAATTTCTGGTACTTCGCCCACCACTTCCAAGGCACGCTGTCGATCAACTCGGCCGTCTCCTGCTGCATCGCGCGGGTGTAATTGAGGATCCACTTCGCCTTCTCCTCATCGGTCGGGGGCGGCAGGTTCACGCCGATCCGGCGATTGAGCCCGTCCTGCATCTGGAAGATTTCTTCGAGTTTATCCATGGTGGCCGAGGCTGTTCGTGCAAAACACAGACTGGCAAGTGCTGATTAGGCCCGGAGGCCTGCCCCCGGGCCTTTTTTGCCAGAGGTGGATTTCGCTTTTCCCCTACATTTCCACCCGGCGGAATTGCCTCTTGCTACCCAGCCCGTCCCGGGCGATGTTTCATACTTCCTGCACGCGTCGAGCGCCTAGAACGTTCCGTTGTGCGCAACCACCATGGCGTCGCTCCCGCGCCCCCTTTTTCGCCTTTGGCCGAAGAGGGCCCGCCGGCGAGCCGCCTCTTAAAAACAACATACACATGTCAGATACAGAGAAGTCAGGCGCGCCCGCTCCGGCCCCCGCCGACGTGTCCGCGGCAGCGCAAGCGCCCGCGGAAGCCGCCGCCGCGCCCCAAGCGCCTGCGGCCGCTGCCACCAACGCCCCGGCTGCGGGTGCGTTCGGTTCGTTCGGAGCATCCCGCGGTTCCGGTCTCGCGCGCGGCAAGCGCGCCTCGGTCCCCGCGTCGCCCACCAGCACCGCTCCCGCCGCCGGCTACAAGCCGAGCTCCGTGGAAGTCATCAAGACCCAGAGCGAGTATCGTAATCCGTTCACCGGTGAGACCACCGTGAGCGCGCCCGTTGTCGACGAGCCGGCCCCTGCGCCGGCCGCCCCCGCACCTGCCCCTGTGATCTCTGCTGCCGCACAGCAGGAAGTGCAGGCCTCCGCGCCCGCCGGCTCTCCGGTCCCCGACTCCTCCGCGTCGCTCGACGCCGCGGCCAAGTCGGAGCCCGTGGCATTTTCCGCCGGCCGCTCGCCCCAGCCCGAGTCCCTGCCCACGCCCGTGAGCCGCGCGCCCGAGCCGAAGGCCGAGCTGAAGATCCTTCCGCCCGAGCCCACCAAGCGGCCCGAAGTTCGCTGGGAAAACACGCCTCCCGCTCCGGCCCCCTCCGCTCCTGCGGACGGCCAGGCCGGCGGCGGTCCGCGCCGCGAAGACCGCGGCACCTTCCAGCCCCGCAACCAGCGTGGCGACGGTCGCGGCGACCGCCGCGAGTTCCGTGACGGTCCTCGTGAGGGTGGTCCCCGCGAAGCCGGTCGTGAAGGCCGCGAAGGCGGCGGTCGCGACGTCCGCGAAAATCAAAACCGCGAGCCCCGCGAGGGCGGCAATCTCGCCCCGCGCGAGCCGCGTCGCGATGAGCGCAAGTTCGAGCCGCGCACGCACCAGCCGCACCAGGAGCGCACTTCGCGTCCGGCGCCCACGCCTGCACCCGAGAAGAAATCGGGTGGCTTCATGGGCTGGCTGAAAGGCCTCTTCGGCGGCAAGCCCGCCGAGTCCACACCTGCTCCCACCGAGAGCGGCGATTCCCGTCGCGAGGGTGGCGGCGATCGCGGTGGCCATCGTGGCGACCGTGGTGGTCGTGGCCGCAGCAGTCACGGTCATGGTCATGGCCACAGTCAAGGTGGTCAGGGTGGCGGTTATCGCGGTGAGAACCGCGGCCCGCGTCCCGAAGGCCAGGGCGGCGGCGAAGGCGGTTACCAAGGCGGCCAGGAAGGCGAGCAAGGCGGTGGCGATGGCCAGCGTCGGCGGCGGCGTCGTGGCGGTCGTGGTCGCAGTCGTGGCCCCGGCGGCCCCGGTGGCGGCGGCGATTACGGCGATCGCGGTCCCCGTCCCGAAGGCCAGCAGGGCGGCGGCGCGATCTGATCCGCATAAATCGCACGCGAAACGCTCCGCGCTTCGCATTAGCACTTGCCCAGCGCGCCCCCGGGCGCGCATCTCAAAGGCGCCCGAAAAACGGGCGCCTTTTTTTATTTTCCGCGCGGGAGAATGTGCGGATTGGGCTCTCAACTCTCTGTTCGAAACTCTCAGCTCCTTCCATGGCCGATCTCATCGTCACCGGCGGCAAACCGCTCTCCGGTACCATCACGCCTTCCGGCAACAAGAATTCCGTCCTCCCCATCCTCTGCGCCACGCTCCTCACCGATGAGCCCGTGACGCTTCTCAACGTCCCGGAGATCACCGACGTCGCCAAGCTCGTCACGTTCTTCCAGGAGCAGGGCTCGAAGATCGCGTGGGACAAGGAGTCTGGCACGATGGCGATCGACCATTCCGCCTTCGACCCGCGCAAGCTCGAGGGCGAGCTCCCCGCCGGCATGCGCTCCTCCGTGCTGCTCTTCGCCCCGCTCCTCCAGCGGATGAAGAAGATCGTGCTCCCCACCAATGCCAAGGGCTGCTCCCTCGGCATCCGCGAGCTCGATCCGCACCTCGAGATTCTCGAAAAACTAGGTGCGAAGATCTCGCACAACGGCGAACTCACGCTCCGCCTCGCGAAGAAGTTCCACGGCGCCCGCCACTGGCCCGACTACATGTCGGTCACCGCCACGGAAAACTTCGTGATGGCCGCCGCCCTCGCCGAGGGCGAGTCCACCCTCATCAACGCCGCCAGTGAGCCGCACGTCCAGGATATGTGCACCGTCCTCACGCAGATGGGCGCGAAGATCGAGGGCATCGGCACGAGCAAGCTCTGCGTCCAAGGCGTCTCGCGCCTCCGTGGCGGCACCTTCACGATCAATACCGATTACCACGAGGTCGTCACCTTCCTCGCGCTCGGCGCGATCACCGGCGGCGAGGTAAAAGTGAAGCACTCGCTTCCCCATCACTTCGATCTGATGACGCGCGCGTTTCAGAAACTCGGCGTCACGATCGAGCACAAGGGCGACACCGCCCTCGTCCGCCGCGGCCAGTCGCTCAAGATCGAGGCGCCCTTCACCACCAACCTGCTGCCCAAGATCGAGGCCGCGCCGTGGCCCTACTTCCCGGTCGACCTCCTGCCCTGCATGATCGCCCTCTCCGTCCGCGCGCAGGGCGCCATGCAGTTCTGGAACAAAGTCTACGAAGGCGGCTTCACTTGGATGTCCGAGCTCTCGAAATTCGGCGCACACGTGGTCGTGAGCGACCCGCACCGCATCATCGTCTTCGGCGACCGCCCGCTCCGCGCCGCCACGGTCGATGCCCCCTACATTATCCGCGCCGCCGTCGGCCTCTACATGGTCGCCGCCAGCATCCCCGGCCGTTCCGTCGTGAAGAACGCCGACACCATCAAGCGCGCCCACCCGCGCTTCGTGGAAAACCTCAAGTCGCTCGGCGCCGAGGTGGAGTGGAAGTGAGGGCCGTTTGAAGTCCTAACTTGAGCATCAAGGAAGAAGTCCAACAGTTAGCGGAGGCTGAGGTCGATGCCGGAAATTTCTACACTCACGAAGAGGCCGCCGCCCGCATCAATGCTCAACTTAAGGAACTGTCCAACCGCTCAAAAATATAGCCGATCGTAGACGTGGTTTGCAGATTGAATACCAGGCCCCAACAACGCATTTGATCATCGCGCCGCGTGAGTAAATCCGAAATCCGAAATCCGAAATCTGAAATCCCCGCCGCCCGTGCGGCGACGGGCCTCGGCTTCATCACCGGCGCGCTCGCCTCGCCCGTCACGCCCGCCGAGGCGGCGCTGCGCCCGCTCTCGTTTGCCGATTTCACGGGGCAGCCCAAGACTGTCGAACGTCTGCAGGTGATGGTCGGTGCCGCCAAGCGCCGCGGCGATCCGCTCAATCACATCCTGCTCTCCGGCCCGCCAGGCCTCGGCAAGACCACGCTCGCCTTCATCCTCGGCAACGAGCTCGGCAAGAGCGTCCGCGTCACCTCCGGCCCCGTCATCGAAAAAGCCGGCGACCTCGCCGGCCTCCTCACGAATCTCGAGGAGGGCGACATCCTCTTCATCGACGAGATCCATCGCATCCCCAAGACCGTCGAAGAGTACCTCTACTCGGCGATGGAGGACTTCCGGCTCGATATCATGATCGACCAGGGCCCCAACGCCCGCAGCGTGCGGCTCACCATCCCACGTTTCACGCTCGTCGGCGCCACCACGCGCGCGGGCCTGCTCACGGCGCCGCTGCGCTCGCGTTTCACGCTGCAAACGCGCCTCGACTACTATGATCGCGCCACGCTCGAGACGATCGTCCTCCGGAGTTGCGCGCTGCTCAAGATCCAGGTCGACGCCGGCGGCGCTCGGGAGATCGCGACCCGCTCGCGCGGCACGCCGCGCATCGTGAATAACCTCATCAATTTCGTCCGCGACTTCGCACAGGAGCGCGCCCGTGGCCAGATCACGCAACCCGTGGCCGCCGCCGCACTCGAACTGCTCGAAATCGACGCCGCTGGTCTCGACGAAATGGACAAGCGCATGCTGCGCGTGATGGCCGAGAACTACCGCGGCGGCCCTGTCGGCATGAGCACCATCGCGGTCGCGGTGGGCGAGGAAGCCGAGACCCTCGAAGAGGTGCACGAGCCCTTCCTCATTCAGGAAGGCTATCTGCAACGCACCCCGCAGGGCCGCGTCCTCACCGGAAAAGGCTATCAGGCGATCGGCCTCAAAGCCGCAACCGGCGACCAAGGCTCGCTGCTATAGTAAGTTTGATTCGCAGCGCGCGAAGTGCGCCACCCCTTCGCCGCCTTGTTGGGTGCCCGCGGGCTAACCCACGGTCTGCGATTAGCAGACCCTCCTGTTTTACCGCGCAGGCGATTAGCCGGAGCTTCTTACCCAAGATTTCACCTTTGGTGAAATCCTTTAGCGGTTCCTACTGCCTGCTCCTGTTTAAAACCGCACATGCGCCGGGCACGATTATCTTCATCAAAGAAAAAGGGCCACCGCTCGTGGCCCCTTTGTCGCACTTCCGGCAAATATTTCCAAGCCGCGTCCCAACCCTTACGCCGCCCGCCGCGTATCGCCCACGACTTCGTCGAGCTCGTTCGCGATCTTCCGCAGGAACCGGCTCGAAGCCAGATTGCGGAGACCGTTCCCGCTGCGTTTCAGCTGATCGAAATCGACCCGGCCCGACTTGATGAAATGGACCAGCGCATGTTGCCCCTCATTGCCGAAGATGACGGGCATGGCGCCCTCGGCCCTGGCATCCAGACGGTCACCCAGCAGGCGCAGCCGCTCGAGAAAGCGCACGAAGCGCTTTTCATCCAGCGAGCCCTCCGCAAGCGCCACGTGGGCACTCGGAAACGGTACCAGACTGCCGCCTGCGAAGACCGTATTCGCCACCGCCGCACCCTGTGAGACCGCTGCCGCCTCGTCGACAAACGCCACCACCGGCGCCGCATGGGCGGGCACGGGAGCGTTCTTCCAGCGGGGCAGCAGGGCCGGGGCCGCCGCCAGCCAACGAGCGATCGCCGGCATCACACCGAGGGTGACGATGAAACTGATGCCCACCAGCGTTTGCGCGAGGCCCACCACCTGAAGCCACAGCGCCCGGGTGCTTGAGCCATCGATCGCACTGGCGGGGAAGTATTCAGGTGCCAGAAGAGGAGCGAACCACATCGCGAGACCAAGAAGGAAAAAACCGCAGGCGTTGGCTGTGTTCATGACTATGAGTTTGAGTAAAGTGAGCGAGTGAGTGTGGCCCCGGACAGAGCGCCGCCCGTGCCACGGGTCGGCCCACTTCCACAAGTAACGCCGGGCACCCGATATGGAGATTCCACCTCTCATCTATCCTCTGAGACTCTCCGATATTCCGCACGACCTCCTCCTCCTCGTCGTGCAAACTTCGGGACGGCAGAACGGACCGGACAGGGGCACCCCGTCGCGCTGCGAAAGTTCCTTTATGACAAGATAATCTGGCCTGCCGCCAGTGACTTAGGTTCTCTTTTCCCATGCGTCCTCCAGCCACCCGCGCGCTGCGTAGCGTGAGCGCCTGTGCTCTCCTTACGGCGTTCGCGACCCTTGCTTCATCAGCTGCCACTGCTGCCCCCTCGCCCGGCGCCGAAGCCATCGAGAAGTTTCAGCAACTGGAGCAATTGCTCCCGTCGCCCAATGCCCAGCGCAATGCCGCCGGCGCGCCCGGCCCCGCCTATTGGCAGAATCGTGCAGACTACTCGATCGACGCATCGCTCGATGAGACCACCCACCGCATTACCGGCCGCGGCACGATCACCTACAAGAACGCCTCGCCCGATACGCTCACCTATCTCTGGCTGCAGCTCGACCCCAACTTTTTCTCGCACAATGCCGAGTCGCGCACGCTCGCTCGCCCGCCCAGCGATCTCACCAAGGTCCCTTATCGCACGCTCGAGGAACTGCTCACGACCGAGACTTACTCCAGCGACCTCGTCATCAAGGATGTGAAGGATTCCGGCGGCCGTGCGCTCGCGCACACTATCGTGAAGACGATGATGCGCGTAGATCTGCCCGCGCCGCTCCCGCCCGGCGGCACCTTTGCCTTCTCGCTCGCGTGGGACTATAAGATGAACCCATGGAAGGGCTCGTCCTTCCGGACTGGATACGAGACCTTCGCGAAGGACGGCAACACCCTCTACGTCGTCGCGCAATGGTTCCCGCGCCTCGCCGCGTACACCGACTACACCGGCTGGCAGCACAAGCAGTACCTCGGCACCGGCGAGTTCACCCTCGAGTTCGGCGACTACGATGTCCGCCTCACCGTGCCGGACGACCACGTCGTCGCCTCCACCGGGGAGCTGCAGAATGCCGACGCTGTCCTCACCGCCGCGCAACGCGAGCGCCTGAAGCGGGCCGAGACCGCCAAGACCCCCGTTTTCATCGTCACCGCGGACGAGGCTCGCACCAACGAGTCGCACAAGCCCGCCGGCCAGAAGACCTGGCGCTTCAAAGCCGAGAATGTCCGCGACTTCGCCTTCGCCACCTCGCGCAAATTTATCTGGGACGCCATGGGCGCCACCGGCCACACCTACAAGGGCCGCCCCGTCCTCGCCATGTCGTACTACCCCAAGGAGGCGATGCCCCTCTGGGACAAGTATTCCACGCACGCCATCGCGCACACGCTCGATGTCTACTCGCGCTACTCGTTTCCGTATCCCTACCCCGTCGCCATCTCCGTGCAGGGCCCCGTCGGCGGCGGCATGGAGTACCCGATGATCTGCTTCAACCGTCCACGCCCCGAGGAGGACGGCACCTACACCGAGCGCACCAAGTATCGCCTCATCGGCGTCGTCATCCACGAGGTCGGCCACAACTACTTCCCCATGATCGTCAATTCCGACGAGCGCCAGTGGACGTGGATGGATGAGGGCATCAACTCCTTCGTGCAGTACCTCGCGCAGGAGGAGTGGGAGAAGGCGTGGCCGCAGAGCCGCGACTCTCGCGAAATCAAGACCTACATGCGCCGCACGGATCGCGTGCCCGTCATGTCGAACTCCGAGTCGATCATGGATCTCGGCTTCAACAGCTACGCCCAGCCCGCCGTCGCGCTGAACATCCTCCGCGATGTCGTCATGGGCCGCGAGCTCTTCGACCACGCGTTCAAGACCTATGCGCAGCGCTGGATGTTCAAGCGTCCCGCTCCCGCCGACTTCTTCCGCACCATGGAAGATGCGAGCGGCATCGATCTCGATTGGTTCTGGCGCGGCTGGTTCTACAGCACCGATCATGTCGATCTCGCCATCGACCAAGTCCGCTGGCTCCAACTCGACTCGAAAGATCCCGCCATCGAGAAGCCAAAGACCGAAGCCGAGAAAAAGGCGCGCCCGCAGACCACCACGCGCCAGCTCAATGCCGACCTCCCCAAGCGCGTCGACCGCGTCCCTGAGCTGAAAGATTTCTACGACAGCTACGACGACGCCACCGTGCTCCCCAGCGAGAAGCGCCGCTATGAGACGCTGTTGAAAGAGCTCGCCGAAGCGGAGATCGATCCCGCGCTGCTCAAGACCGCGCGCAATTTCTACCTTGTCGATTTTACCAATGTCGGCGGCATCGTCATGCCGCTCCCGCTCCGCCTGGAGTACACCGACGGCACCACGGAGGAGATGAAGCTCGGCGCCGAGCTCTGGCGTTACAACTCCGGCAAATGCTCCAAGCTGATCATGACCACCAAGGAGCTGAAAGCGATCACCCTCGACCCGCGCGACGAGATGGCCGACGTGGATATCGAGAACAACTTCTGGCCGCGCCGCGCGGTGAAAACCAAGTTCCAGCTCTTCAAGGACGAGGCCGAAAAGAACCCCCTCCGCGAGCTGAAGAAGGAAAAGAAAAAGTAAGCGCGCGCGGACGACCTTAGACCGCAAACACCATGCCGCCTTTCCGAATGTGGCCCGCCGCGTGAGCGGCGGGATTCGCCTACCCCGCGTGCACCCCCGCCCTCCCGCTGCCCCGTCTCCCCTGTCGTTGCGAAGAGCGCAGCGCCTTTACCTGCCCCACATCCACGCCCGCCGCTTCTTCGCCGCCACCGTCTTACTCGCCCTCTTCGCGCTCCCCGCCCCGCTCCTCCGCGCCCACCCGATCCACACCTCCCTCGCCGAGGCCGACTACAACGCGAAAACCAAAACCCTCGAAGTCGCCCTCCGCGTCTTCGCCGACGACTTCGAGGAAGCGCTCAGCGCCCGCGCGAAAAAGAAAATCACCCTTGAGCACACGCCCGCCGCCGAGTTTACCGCGCTCGCCCAAGCCTACCTCGCCGCCGGCTTCACCCTCCGCCGCGCGGACGGCATAGTCGCGCCACACACGTGGATCGGCCGCGAATTCAAAGATGCCACCAACGAGCTCTGGCTCTTCTTCGAGATTGCACTCCCCGCCGGCCTCGAAGGCACCCGCCTCCGCCACGCCCTTCTCTCCGAGCAATTCGCCGACCAGCTCAACTCCCTCCTTCTCCGGGACGGCCCACGCTCGCTCACCCTCGCCTTTCTGCCCGGCCAGGAGGAAAAGACCGTCCGCCTCCGAAGTCCCGCCCCGCCGTCTGGAAAAAACTAAGAGCCCACTTTCCCCTCTACTCCGCC
>JAZKEV010000271.1:0-8225 GCA_040386765.1 Verrucomicrobiota bacterium
CGAACCAGCGCTCGTCGATGCCGCCGCGGTTGAGGCCGTAGGCGTAGGTATCGTCCGGGTGGAGCCTGATGCGGAGGCCCGGCTGGAGGAAGGAGCGCGGGACCCAGGCGGGAGCGAGGCGGAGGAGGCCGCCGGTCTGGGCGAGCGTGCCTTCGACGAGGCTCTTCGTGTTCGATTTGACCGTCTTCAGGTCGGAGGTGGTTTTGGGCATGAGCGTGAAACGTGATCCGCGAGGGTGAGTGTGGGACGCGGGGGAAACTAAGGGGTGAAGCGGGGAAAAGGAGTCAGCATCCTAGCCATAGGCGTGGCAACCGCCTAGTAGCACGGCGGCGAGTTTTGGGAAAATTGCGGCTGGGGGAATTGGGTCGCGCCGCGCGAGCCCTGAACGGGGTCGACGAGACGGCGGCGTTCTAACGAATCTCGTAGATCTCAACCAAGGCAGTGCCAGCGGCTCCGAGCGGCCCACGAAGCTGCACGGTATACGCGCCGGGCTGCAAAGTGACGGCCAAAGCGGCGTTGAGAACAGAATCGCCAGACAACGCGAAGGCACCTACGCGAGCAGAGATGCTGGAATAACTCCGAGGGTAACCTGCACTTTCCGCAATTTTACGGCTTTGCGCATCAAAAATAACCAACTCGACTTGAGGCAGAGTATCTCGGACGCCGAACGGAGCCAGGCCAGGGCCGATCCCTCGCAGGAGAACGGTTTGAGCGGCATCGCCTGCGATCACAAAGCCAGCTATCAAAGGTTCGTTCCGAGAGCGGACGTGAGCCCGACTGGAAAGATTGACGAGGCGGGCGTTTGTAAGCGAGGGGGAGGTATTGTAGATCTCGGCGAGCACCGTCCCCGTAGTCCCTTGCGCGTCCTCGATCTGGACTGTGTAGCTGCCGATTCCCAACGAGGGCGTGAGCGCGGCGTCTCGGCTTTCGCCGTCCGTAAGCGGAAACGCGCCCACACGCATGGCAACGGCGCGAGTGGACTCCACACCACCCCAGTCGTCGTTTTGATCGAGTAGAGTTGCGCTTGATCGAAGGGCGATACGTGGATCGGGCATAAAGCCGGTGACACCAAAGCTGGCCAACGCCGGACCAATGCCGCGGATAAGCAAGCCAAGTGAGCCAGCGGAATCTCCCTCGACCGCGAAACCGACGATCAGCGATCGATCATTCGAACTGGCTTCAGTGCGTATCGATACATTGCTCAACCGCGCCCTCGCCGCATTGGGATTGACGGCAATCGACACTTCGCGCGTGCGGGTTTCGCCCTCTGTATTGGAGATCAACGCGCGGTATACGCCTCCTTCACCAACGGTGAAGAGAGAGGTGTGCATGCCTGCGCCAATGCCGGTCTCGTCGGAGACGACGGTGTCGCCTCGCATCCAGCGAACGCGCATGCCGTTTCCTGACAGTGCAAGCGTCAAGGCGATGGTCTGGCCCGCGGTCAGGGTAAATTGGAGCTCAGGTTCCTGCAGTACCACGGGTGAACCGACGAGCCTGATGCGCGCCGCGGTGCTGACGACCGCGCCAGCGGGGTTGCGCACTTCCGCATGGTAGCTGCCTGCATCGGCTGGCTGGACATTGTTGAGCGTCAATACGCCGATTCCGGAAGAGGTCGTGGCAGTGCCGAGTGGAATGCCATCCTTAAACCACTGGTATGTAAAATCGAGCTGTCCGAAAGCTTGTACTGTCAGTGCGATCGAAGTGCCTCGAGCAACCTCTTTGCTCACCGGTTGCTGAAAAATCGTCGGCGCACGCGAGCTTTGTGGGTGGACCGTGCTTGAGGCGAGGAATCGGCTGATGGACGCGAGGGGCGGGGTCACAGTACCATTGGGCTGTATCTCGGGCGCTATCGTTATTTCATTACCTCGGATCAGGATGCTGCCGGGGACTTGGATCCCTCTCTTCTGTAGTTTGAAATCGCCGCCACCATTGGCGGTGGCCAACTCCCAAGCTGCTCGAGCGATAGCTGGGAGTTCGTTTGGCAGATCGATGGAAAGAATGCTGCGGCCGGCGGCATCAAGGTGAACGAGACGTGTATGCCACGGTGAGGACGCGTTGCTCCGCATCTCCGCGCATACAAGCAAGGTACCGTTGCCCAACATGGCGTAGTTGATGGTCGCTGGTAGAGGAATGCTGGTGGAGTCGACCCAAGAGGGGTCGGGCGCACCGTTGGGCAGAAACCGGGCGGGCCTGCCGGTGTATATCTTACCATCGGGCGCGATGGCGAGAAAACCGAGTCCGTACGCGTTGCCAGCATCGAAGCTAGTGTCGCGAATGCCGTTGCGGGAGTAGCGCGACATGCGGCCGTTAGCTTCGGCCGCTATAAACGAACCATCCGGTAGCACGGTGGCCTCTCGACCGGAAAGGATGGGAAAGCTAGTGTCGCGACTGCCATCCACATTAAGCCGGTAGATTCCGCCGTCACCGCCTACAATCAATCGGCCGTCGGGCTGGATGCCTTGGGGTATGACGATATGGACGATTTGGTTTATGATCGTCGTGGGCGGCGCTTGAAAGCCGCGATCCAGCGAGCCATCTGCGTTAAGCCGGATGCAGTTGTAGATTTCCGGGTGGATTGCCGTTCCGTTTGCGTGGTCGAGCGCCCCCGCGACGACATATTTACCGTCGGGCTGACGGACGATTCGCCATGCGCTGGCAGCACGGCGCGAGAAGCGAGGGTTGAAGCGAGGATCGATGACGCCGTTGGCATCCGTCCGAATTACTGCTAGTCGCTGATGCGCGCGGTCTGTGGTCAGCGCGGCAATAAAATAGAACGACTTTTCATCCCATGATGCGAAGGGGAAGGGTTGAGCCGTAGATGGCAATGTCACGCCGGGAACATTAAAAGAAGAGTCGAGTGTACCCCCGGCATCTAGCCGGCGTAACTCAGGAATCAGCGCACCGAAGGAATTATGGTTTGAAATATAATAATATAACTTGCTGCTGCCAGGCCCCAGCCGACTGAAGCCGCCGGCGTAGATGAGTCGATCGGGCGTGCTTACATACGAGGGATCGTAGGCCCCATTGGACATCAGGCGAATAGGGCCGAAGGCTGCGCCAACGACGATTGTCCCGTCTGGAAGCGCGATTACCGACCTCACTTCGCCGGCGTTTGAGAGTGCGCTGATACTGTCAAAGGAAGTGTCGATTGAACCGTCGGCGTTCAGGCGGGCGACTTTAGCTCCGCGGCCAGTGACGATGATGGTTCCGGCAATGATGATTTTTCCGTCCGGCTGTAGAAATGCATCATAGGCTCTACCGTTAAGATTGACGTCGGAAGCGAAGCCGCCCTCCGATTGTAGCGTGACGATACGTTGACCAAATGTGGCCACCAGCCGTCCATCGCTCAAAGGGAGAATGCGAAACCCCATGCTGTCGACGATTGAGAGCTCCCGATAGGAAGGATCGAGCGCGCCGTTGGCGAGCAGCCGTACCAAGCTTTTATCACCATCGTGGACGAGGAGACGCCCATCCGAATAGACATAGGAAACAATGGGAATGTCTTTGAAGACAGGCGTCCTGAAGGCCGTATCTACAGAACCGTCTGCACGCAACTTGCACAGCAATGAAACAGCCTTGGCGTCGACGGCGTCCGCCGTTGTGGTTACCAGTACGCCCCCGTCGGGCAGGGCTGTGAGATTGATAGCAAGGGGTCCCTCCGGGAATGTGGTCTCAAGTAGCGGCGAGCTAAATGAAGGGTCGGGCACGAGCGCTTGGGCGCGGATCGTAGGTGCAGCGATGATAAGAAAGAGTGCAATAATGAGTCGAGTCGAGATAGGCACGGATAGCTAAGATGAATGGGGACCTCATTTGCGCTCAATCCGGAAAGCTACCTTAAGTAAGGTAGATAATGGGAGCTTCATGGGTCTTATTGTTCATTGAGATGCGGTGGTGCGAACTTGGACTGAATTCTCACTAGTTGCTGAAGGTACGTTGGAAGCATTTTTAGCCGTTGCCGTACTGAGACGTAGGCGCACTCTCAAGGAATGCTTCGTCTCATTGCCCCTGTTGCGCTGGCTTTTTTTACGAGTGCGGCTGCGTTTGCGGCTGAGGAGTGGAAGCCGATCTGGAACGGGAAAAATCTCGAGGAGTGGACGGTGTGGCTGAAGCACCCGGAGCCGACTTCGAATGTGCCCGGGCTGGCGAAGAATGCGGCGGGGAAATATACGGAGCCGCTGGGGGCGCGCGATCCGCTGAAGGTCTTTTCGGTGGTCGAGCACGAAGGCAAGCCGGTGATCCGCGTATCGGGTGAGGTGTTTGGCGAGCTGCGGTCGCGGGGCGCGTTTGAGAACTATCACCTGCGTTTTCAATTCAAGTGGGGGCAGAAGAAATGGCCGCCGCGCGACAAGCCGGAGACGCCGCGCGACAGCGGTCTGCTGTACCACGTGCATGCGGAGCCGGGCGCGGAAGGGCGCGTGTGGGCGCGGTCGACGGAGCTGCAGATTCAGGAGCGCGATACGGGTGATCTCTACTCGGTGGGTTCGATCGTTTTGGTGCGCGCGGCGTTGCGCAAGGGCACGGGCAACGCGACGACGAAGGCGATTTTCGACTACGATCCGAAGTCGCCGTGGCGGCCCTTCGATCAGCTCCCGGGCTCCGATGGCCGCTGCGTGAAGCAGCCGGACAACGAGAAGCCGACGGGCGAGTGGAACACCATCGAACTCGTGTGCGTGGGCGAGGACAGCTACCATATCGTGAACGGCAAAGTCGTGATGCGGCTCCATCGCACGATGCGGGTCGACACGCCGACGCCGCAGGTGGTGACCTCGGGGCCGATCATCTTGCAGTCGGAGGGCGCGGAGCTGTTTTACCGGGATATCGCGGTGCGGTCGATCCGCGCGGTGCCGCGGGAATTTGCGGAGCAGTGAAAACTTAGCCGCAAAGAGGCGCAAGAGGCGCAAAAAAAAAGGCGGAGATGTAGCGGCGGTCTATGACCGCCGACGAAGGGGATAACGTCTGCGTACGCAATCGGCGGTCATAGACCGCCGCTACAATAAGGCTGTGTAGCGCGTAGTGCTATTTCTGATACCGGGCGCGGTAGGCTTTGGGGGTTTCGGCCATGAACTTCCGGAACTCTTTCGTGAAATGGCTCTGGTCGGCGAAGCCGTACTCGGTGGCGACTTCGGCGAGGGATTTGCGCGAGAAGACGAGCGCGCTGCAGCTCATGCGGACGCGGAGCTGGCGGATGTAGTCGTGCGGCGAGGTGTGATACGCCGCCTGAAACTGGCGCTCGAAGGCGCGGACGGAGAGGCCGCAGACTTTGGCGAGGTCGTCGTTGGTGATGCGGTCGGCGTAGTGCTGGCTGATGTAGCGGATCGCGACGCTGAGGGGCGAGTCGGAGGGCGTGGCGGCTTCGCGCGAGGAGAGGGGGCGGGTGACGCCGGCGGTGCCGACGATCTTGCCGGTGGCGTCGCGGAGCGGGACCTTGGTGGTGACGCACCAGCGCGCGGTGTGGTCGAAGCGGCCGACCAGCTCGACGCGCGAGAGGATGCGCTCGCCGCGGAGCACGCGCTCGTCGTCGATGCGATACTGGTTGGAGAGCACCTCGCTGCAGAAATCGTAGTCGGTGCGCCCGATCATCTCGGCGCGCGTCTTCACGCCGAAGTTGAGGAGGAAGGAGACGTTGACCCACTCGTAGTGGCCCTCGGCGTCTTTCATCCAGAGGGGAGTGTCTTCCAGGTAGTCGAAGAGCTCGATGACCTCGGGCGCGACGGCGCCGATGCGCTGCAGCGTGCCGAGCATGGAGTCGTCGGGGGAAGTCATGGAGGGATGAGGTTAAAGGGGAAGGCGGTGGGGAGGCGAAGGAGAAAAGGGGGCGGGGTGGCAGGAGAAGAAGAACGCTAATCTGCGCTAATTTTCAGAAGCGATGGGAGCAAATGGGGCCGTGCAGGCTTCGCCTGATCGGCGAAGCGCGGATGTTTTTCGACAAACGGAGCCCTGCGGCGTCGGAGATATAAAGACTCATTTCGAAGCCGAATGGTATAAAATGGTATAACGCTCCGTGCTATGAGGCGGCGGCACGTGAGTTTATTTTGAGACACGGAGTTTCTAGCGCGGCGGAGCCGCAACCGAAGGTCCTTTTAAAGGAACCACGAAAAACACGAAATACACGAAAACCTTGAACCGCTAAAAGACGCTAAACACCGCTGAATCAGATAGGCGAAGATCAGGGCTGATGGGTGGATTCCCAACTGTTGGGAAGAAATGCACGCATAAAAAACAACACTCTTGGGGATAGTGGCACAGAGGCCCGATCCGAGGGCACGGAGCAAAGCGGGGAGACGCGCTATCCCGTTCGTCGGCGGTCATAGACCGCCGCTACATTGGGCGAATGCGATGGGGTGTTCTGGCGCGCAAAGCGCGACGGTTCGGCGGGGACGCCTCGCCCTACCTTGGACAGGGGATCAGTCGAAGGCCTGGCGGGAATTTGTCGCCAGGTAGGAGGCGATCTCGCTGGCGAAGAGCTCGCCGAATTCGGCGCGTTTCTTTTCGCCGACGCCGGGGATGCCTTCCATCTGGGCGAGTTTTTCGGGGTAGTGGCGGGCCATGGCGCGGAGCGTGGCGTCGCCGAAGATGACGTAGGCGGGGACGCGGCGTTCGTCGGCGAGCTCTTTGCGGAGGGCGCGCAAGCGGGCGAAGAGGATCTCGTCGCACGCGATGTCGCCTTCGCGGCGGACGGTGCGGCGGGCTTTCGGCAAATCCATCGGCTTGGTGAGCGTGATGGGGGTGCGGGCTTTGAGGATGGCCATGCCTTCCTCGGTGAGCACGAGCGTGGCGAACTCGCCCTCGGCGACGCCGACGTAGCCGAGGCGCATCAGCTCGCGGCCGACGGCGGACCATTCGGAGCGGCCGAGCTCCTTGCCGATGCCGTAGGTGGTCAGGCGATCATGGCCCCAGCGGCGGATTTTTTCCGTGTCGGCGCCGGTGAGGACTTCGACGATGTGGTTCATGCCGACGCCGAAGCGGCTGTTCTGCATGATCCGATAGATGCAGGAGAGAAATTTCTGCGAGACGATGGTGCCATCGTAGGTCTCGCGGGGCTCGGCGCAGTTGTCGCACGCGCCGCAGTTATCGAGCGGGAATTTCTCGCCGAAATACTCGAGCAATTCGGCGCGGCGGCAGCCGGCGCTCTCGGCGTAATGCGAGATCTGGCGGAGCTGGGCGCGGGCGATCTCGCGCTCCTGGTCGTTGGTGATCTCGTCGAGGAAGTGGGTCTGCTTCGCGATGTCGCCGGCGCTGAAGAGCAGCAGGCAATCGCCGGGGAGGCCGTCGCGTCCGGCGCGGCCGGTCTCCTGGTAGTAGCCCTCGATATTTTTGGGGAGATCGTGGTGGATGACCCAGCGGACGTTGGGCTTGTTGATGCCCATGCCGAAGGCGATCGTGGCGCAGATGATGCGCGTATCGTCGCGGAGAAACTGCTCCTGGTTGCGGGCGCGTTCCGCGGCGTCCAAGCCGGCGTGATACGCGCGGGCGGAGAAGCCGCGGCCGGCGAGGGCCTCGGCGGTGCGCTCGGCGGCGGCGCGGCTGGCGCAGTAGACGATGCCGCTCTCGTGCTCGCGCTTGCGGATGAAGTCGATGATCTGTTTCAGCGGCTGATCCTTGGGGACGACGCGGTAGGTGAGGTTGGGGCGGTTGAAGCTGGCGACGAAGATCTGCGGGTCGCGGAGCTTCAGGTGCTTGACGATATCTTCGCGTACGCGCGTGGTCGCCGTAGCGGTGAGGGCCATCAACGGAATGTCGGGGAGGAGCTCGCGGAGCTTGGAGATCTGGCGGTACTCAGGACGGAAATCGTGGCCCCACTCGGAGACGCAGTGCGCCTCGTCGATGGCGAGGCAGTTCACATTCCACTTCTTCAGGTTCTCGGCCCAGCCATCGAGCATGAGGCGCTCGGGGGCGACGTAGAGGAGACGGTACTCGTTGCGATGCAGGCCGCGGAGGCGCGAGCGGGACTCGTCGGCATCGAGGGTGGAATTGAGAAACGTGGCGGCGACACCGCTCGCCTGGAGCTGGTCGACCTGGTCCTTCATCAACGCGATCAGCGGGGAGACGACGAGCGTGAGCCCGCCGCGGGCGAGGGCGGGGACCTGGAAACAGAGCGACTTGCCGCCGCCGGTGGGCAGGAGGGCGAAGACATCCTTGCCGTCGAGCGAGGCCTCGCAGATCTCGCGCTGGAGCGGCCGGAAGCTGCCGTAGCCGAAGGTGCGCTTCAGGATGAGATCGAGTTC
>JAZKEV010000272.1:0-5951 GCA_040386765.1 Verrucomicrobiota bacterium
GAAGACGGGTGAGTGGGCCGGAATGATGGGGGTGGTCGTCCCTGCGCTCACGCGCAGGGCTACATCGGAGTTGGATGCGGGCGCGTGAGGGCGAAAGGATCTCGTTACTCGGGCGATCTGACAGCGCGGTTGGCTTCCGCAGACTGCGAGCGTGCGAGAGGGCGGGTTAAAACCCGCCCTACTTTTAGGCAGCAGCGACCAGGCGCTTTAGCTCGGTGAGGACGCGGGGTATGGCGATGGCGGGGGCTTCCTTGGCCTCGTACTCGAGGGCGACCCAGCCTTGGTAGCCGCCGTCGCGGAGGATTTTGATGAAGCGGGCGAGGTCGGCTTCCTTCTTCGCGCTGCCGGGGGCGGCGTGGCCGAGCTCGACCTTGAGCTGGACGTTGAGCGCGTACGGGACGCAGTCGGCGAAGTCCTTGTAGGGGTCCTCGGTGCGGAAATTGCCGGAGTCCAGGTTGATGCCGACCCACGGATTGCCGATGGCTTCGACCATGGGGATGAGCGTGGCGGAGCTGCCGATGGAGTCGTGGTTCTCGAGGCCGAGGAAGATGCCGCGCTTGGCCGCATACTCGCCGCAGACCTTGAGGGCTTCGATCACCTGCTTGTCGGCCTGCTCGCGCGTGAAGGTCTTGGCGAGGTCCTTCGGGATGTTGCCGGCGAAGACGCGGATGTGCGGGGCGCCGAGGAGGAGGGCGCGGTCGATCCACTTCTTCGTGGTGTCGATTTCTTCGGCGAGCTTGGCGCCGGTGGGCAGGGAGAAGTTGTTGCCGATGGCGGTGCCGCTGATGGCCACGCCGCGGAGGTAGGCGTGGCGCTTCAGCTTGAGGATGTACTCGTCGGTCTCGTTGGCGAAAAAGTAGCTGGTCAGCTCGGCGCCCTCGATGCCTTGCGCGGCGCAGTAATCGATGAACTTGAACATGTCGGTGGCCTTGTCGGGCGTGACCTTGGTGGCCTTGCCGCGCATGATCGGGAAGATGTCGCGGAAGGAGTAGGCCGCGAGCGAGAGATTGAGGCGCGCCTTGCCGGTGCGGCGGAAGGCGCCGGCGCCGGCGGGTGTCGAGGCGGCGTGGCTCGCGAGCGGCGCCGCGGCGACGGCGAGCGCGGCGGTGGAGGAGAGTTTCAGGAAATGACGGCGATTGAGGTGCATGTAGGAAAAGAGGAGAGACGGGGAAATTATTTTGCGGCGGCGCGGAGCCAGGCGAGGTGGCGGGATTTCAGGTCGTTGTAGATGTCGGGATGGCGGTCGGCGAGATTGGTTTTCTCGGCGGGATCGTCTTGCAGGTTGTAGAGCTCGAACTTGGTTTTCGCGGCTTCGTCGGCGGCCTGGGCGAAGCGGCCGCGGTGGTTCTCGATTTGGCCCACGAGTTTCCACGGGCCATGCTGGGCGCCGCAGTCGCCGTAGAGGTCGAAGAAGAGGTAACGATCGGGGAGGCCGGTGCGGCCGCCGGACTTCAGATGAGGCAGGAGGCTGACGCCGCGGAGCGGGTGGGGGCCGTTTTTCGCGGGGAGCGCGACGCCGGCGGCGTCGAGGATGGTGGCGAAAACATCGAAGTGCGCGGCGTCGGCAGAGGAGACGACACCGGCGGGAATCACGCCGGGCCACTGCATCATCGCGGGCACGCGGAGGCCGCCTTCGTAGGTCTCGCCCTTGCCGCCGCGGAGGCCGCCGTTGTTGGAGGGATAGGTGTGGAGGATGCCGCCGTTATCGGAGTGGAAGATGACGAGCGTATTTTTCTCGAGGTCGAGGTCGCGGAGGGTTTTGAGGAGATCGCCGATGCGGGAGTCGGCATGGGTCATCACGGCGTTGTAGTCGCGGCGCGGCTGCGGGATGCCGCGCTTCTCGTAATGCGCGAGCCATTCGGGCTTGGCGGAATCGCGCGGGGCGTCTTCGCGATGGAGCGGGCCGTGGACGGCGTTGAAGGGAACGTAGCAGAAAAACGGCTTGTCGCGATTGGCCTTGATGAAGGCGATGGCGCGGTCGGCGAAGAGATCGGTGGTGTAGGGAGGATTGGGCTCGGTGAGCGGTTTGCCGTTGTGCTCGACGCGGGAATTGCGCGCGAGGACGTAGGGGTGCGCGCCCCCGAGGAAGCCGACGAACTCGTCGAAGCCGCGGGCATTGGGCACGCTCTGGGGATCGGAGCCGAGGTGCCACTTGCCAAAGATGCCCGTGGCGTAGCCGGCGGCCTTGAGGTACTGCGGAAGGAGCTGGATCTCGCGGGGGATGCGGCGCTCGGCGGTGGAGGTGTCGTCATCGTCGTCGTCGGATTTTGTGGCGGCCTTGGCGGCTTTCGCGGCTTTGCGGGGATTGGTCTTCTTGCCGGCCTTGGCGGCGGCGCCGGCGGGATCGCTTGGGCCGCGCCACATGCCGCACTCGATGGAGTAGAGGCCGGTCATCACGGAGGCGCGCGTGGGGGCGCAGAGGGGATTGACGCGGAAGTGCGTGAAGCGGATGCCGGCGTGCGCGATGGAGTCGATGAACGGCGTCTCGAGGTCGGTGGGGCCGTTGGCGGTGGTGTCGCCGTAGCCCTGGTCGTCGGAGAGGATGAGGAGGATGTTGGGGCGGGTCGCGGCGTGAGCCGGAAGAAAGGCGACGGCCGCGAGCAAGGCGGACAGGAGGAATTTGGGGCGAAACAGCATGGGGTAAGCGGGGGAAGGAAACGCTAGGCGGTGCGACGGAGGTTGGGAAGGCTGCTGTGGAAAGGGAGCGAGGCGGGAATAGGAGAGAAGGGCGGGAGGTGGGATAGGATAGGTTACGATTCTGTACCGCGGCGCGGAGAGTCACGAAAGGCTTGTGCGAGGTTGGGGAAGCGGAGTCGAATAGGGGACACATGCGGACTTACCCCTCTTTTTCGTGGTGCCGTAGCGGCGTGGAAAAATGCCAGCTGTCGGTGGCCCTCGCGCTGACGATGCTGGCGGCGAGCGCGGCGAACGTGCTGGCGCAGACGGCGACGCCCACGCCGGCGGCGGCTCCGACTCCCGTCGCGCCGAAGGGCGCGCGCGCTCAGGCGCGGGCGCTGGCGGGGCAGGCCACGCCGTGGTGGGGCGAGATCGATACGGGGCCGTTTATCTCGGACACGATGCTTTTCGCGAAAGAGGGCGAGCTCGCGGCGCTGAAGGGCATCGCGATCAAGGTCGGCGCGAAACGTGAGGCCACGCTGATCTTCGACACGGAACTGCTGGCGTGGCGCGGGGGCTTCGAGGGCGCGGTCGTGCTTGAGGGCACGCCGTGGAGCGGCAGCCATAGTGGCGCCACGTTCATCCCCGAGGGCGAGGGGCGTATCTTTTTTATCAATACGGGTCGCAGACTCGGCATCGGCGTCAACGGCAGCTGGGCGGATACGCGCGAAGAGCCGAAGTCGGGTCCGCTGCCGCACGCGGTCGGGCGTTACAAGGGACTCTTTCGCCACGGCAACCAAGTGGTGCTGCATTACACGGTGGCGGGTATCAAAGTGCTGGAGATGCCGTCGCTGGAGGCAGCGGGCGGCGTGCGTGCGCTGGTGCGGACGCTGAACGTAGACGCGACACCGCAGGCGGAGCTGGAGTTTCTCGTGCGGGAGGCGGTGAAGGATAACGCGCGGCTCAAGAAAGACGCGCAGGTGCATCTCGTGGGTGCGCCGGCGGGTGTGACGCTGCAGCGCGCGGCGGATGGACGCACGACGGTGCGCGTGGCGAAGGGCACGGCGGCGGCGCGGTTCAAGATCGTGTATGCGGAGCGGGCGCTGCTAGACGCGGCGCTCGCGGGCATCGCGGCGGCAGGCGATCTAGCGACGCTCACGCATGGCGGGCCGGGACTTTTTGCGGAGACCTTTACCGTGAAGGGCGAGCTCGATCCGGCGGCGGCGAAGAAGACCTATGCGGTCGATATCGTGCCGCTGCCGACTGAGAATCCGTGGCGGTCGCCGCCGCGGTTTGGCGGTTTCGATTTTCTGCCGGGCGGCAAGCGCGTCGCGGCCTCGACGTGGAATGGCGACGTATGGATCGCGGATGGGATCGACGGGAATCTCGAGCGCGTGACGTGGAAGCGGTTTGCGAGCGGGATGTTTCAGACGCTCGGGCTCGTGGTGGTGGACGGGAAAATCTACACGCAGGGGCGCGACCAGCTCACGCGGCTGCATGACCTGAACGGCGACGGTGAGGCGGATCACTACGAGTGCTTCAACAACGACGTGCGGATCACGGAGGGTTTCCACGAATTCAGCTTCGACCTGCAGACGGATCGCGCGGGAAATTTCTATTTCAGCAAGGCGATGCCGGTGAACCAGGGCGGGCGCGGCTTCATGGCCTCGACCCCGCACAACGGCACGGTGATGAAGGTGAGCAAGGATGGGTCGAAGCTCGAGGTGGTGGCGTGGGGCCTGCGCGCGCCGGGCGGCGTGGGCGTGAGCCCCGACGGCGTGGTGACGACGGGCGAAAACGAGGGCTCGTTTGTACCGCAGTGCAAAATCTCGTGGTCGCCGCCGGGTAAGAAGACCTTCAATGGCGTGGTGCCGGGCACGTGGGAAAATCGCAGCACGTGGAAGGGGCCGCTCCCGGGCGCGCCGAGCGACTACGACCGGCCGCTGATGTGGCTGCCTTACTACGCGGACAACTCGAGTGGCAGCCAGGTGTGGGTGCCGGAAAATACCAAATGGGACCCGCGCCATGCGGGCGAGATGCTGCATCTCTCGTATGGAAAATCGTCGATCTTCCGCGTGATGCGCGAAGAGGTGAACGGCGTCACCCAGGGCGGCGCGTACCGGCTGCCCATCGATCTTTCGGCGGCGGCGATGCGCGCGCGGTTTCATCCGGACAACGGGCAGCTCTATGTGATCGGCTTTCGTGGATGGCAGACGAATGGCCGCGATGCTTTTCAGCGCGTGCGCTACACCGGCGTGACGGTCCCGGAGCCGGTGGGGCTCAGCGCGCACCGCAATGGCGTGCTGATCCGCTTCTCGGCGCCGCTCGATCCGAAGACGGCGGAAGACCCTGCGCGCTACTCGATCAGCAAATGGAATTACGTGTGGGGTCCGCAGTATGGCTCGGGGCGGTTCTCGATCGACCAGCGCGATGTGGCGGCCGAGGAGAAGGCGCTGACGATTGCCTCGAAGGGCGCGCACAACATCATCGACGCGGTGGCCGTTGGCGCGGCGAAGCTGCTCGACGACGGGCGCTCGGTCTTCCTCTACCTGCCGAAAATGACGGCGGCGATGCAGATGGAGCTGAAGCTCGATCTCGCCGATCCCAAAGGCGCGCCGGTGCGCGAGACGATCTACAGCACGGTGCACGAGATGGCGCCGGAGTATAAGATCGCGGGCATCCGCTGGGAGGACATCCAGGTCGCGGCCTCGGCCCCCGTTGGCGCGCCCGGGCTCGTGATGAGCTTCGATTCCGAGACGACGGATACCGTGCGCACCGACCAGATCGCGCTGACGGTGCCGGCAGGGACGGCGCCAACCGTGCTGGTGAGCGGAACTTCGCGCTCAGGCGGCTTTGGCATGGCGTGGCAAGGCACCCTGATGGTGCCGGAGCGCGACGACTACACGTTTTCGCTCGAGGGCGCGGGCACGGTGACGCTGCAGATCGACGGGAAGCCGATCGTGACGGGTGAATTGCCGCTCCTGGCCAAGGTGCCGGTGACGCTCGCGAAGGGCGCGCATGCAATCTACTGCAGCTACCGGAGCCCGAAGGAGGCCGATGCCCGCATCCGGCTGATGTGGAGCAGCCCGCAGTTTCGCACCGAGCCGGTGCCGGCGACGGCATTCCGGCACATGCCGGGCGCGGAGCTCGAAGCGTGGAGCAAGGTGCGCGGGGGGCGCGAAATTTTCTTCGCGGCACAGTGCATCAAGTGCCACACTTCGACGGCGCGTCCTGGAAATCGTGATATGGCGCCGACGCCGGAGCTGCTGGCGACCGCCGCTGATTTCAAGGATATCGGCAACCGGATCGATCGCGCGTGGCTGGCGAAATGGATC
>JAZKEV010000273.1:0-3116 GCA_040386765.1 Verrucomicrobiota bacterium
CAGCGCCCCCGCCGAGCGCCGCCGCGAGATCCTCCTGGCCTTCGCCCGTGACGCCTATCCGCCCGCGCAGGCCGTGGCCATCTCGCTGCTCGACGATAACACGCTCCGCCGCGATGCCATCCGCGCGCTCGCCGCGTACGACGATCCGAAGCTCGCCGATCAGATTCTCCGCCGCTACGCCGCATGGCCGCAAGCCGACCGCGGCGAGGCGATCCTCACGCTCGCCGCGCGCAAGCCCACCGCCGACAAACTGGTGGCCGCCCTCAAGCGCGGCACCATCGCCAAGACCGACATCTCCGCCTTCGCCGCCCGCCAGCTCCAGCGCGTCGCCGGCCCGGGCTTCGTCGATTTCTGGGGCGCGATGGAGCAGCCCTCCGACGACAAACAAGGCGAGATCGCGAAACTGAAGCGGATGCTCACCGATGAAGCCCTCGCCAAGGCCAGCCCGTCGAAGGGCCGCGCCGTCTTCGAACGCACCTGCGCCGCCTGCCACACGCTCTACGCCGCCGGAGGCAAGATCGGCCCCGACCTCACGGGTTCCAATCGCGGCAACCTCGACTACATCCTCTCCGAGATCGTCGCCCCCAGCGAAGTGATCCCCGAAGGCTACCACCTCGTCACCATCACCACCCGCGACGGCCGCACGCTCGCCGGCAACATCGTCGCGGAAGACGACCGCCAAGTCACCCTCCGCCTCGTCGGCCAGGACAACGTGGTCGCGAAATCGGAAATCCTCTCCCGCGAAAAATCCGCCGTCTCGATGATGCCCGAAGGCCTCTTGAAACAGATGCCGCAAGACGACATCCGCGACCTCATCGCCTACCTCCGGACCACGAGCCAGGTACAGTGAGGTTACCCGTCAGACGAGCGCTTCACGCAACCCGGCATGTAGCGCAAGCATCGGCTCACGTCCGCACTATTGCCTAAGAAGTTGGGCCAATCCGTCCGCGACAGCGATCGGCTTGGGAATGCGACTAAAGCTCAGTATGCTTTCATGATCCATCCGCACCACCGGCGCGTCTTCGGCGTTTATCCTGCCTCTAACGTCGAAACAGATTCGGTCGTAGCTCCCGCCTACAGGCCGGCCAAAAGGAAGAAAGCGCGCGGCGAGCAATGCTGCGGTCAACGTCCCATCCGATAACAAGTCGGCAAAACTCTCATCATCTCCACTGCGGGTATTACCGAAAACGCGAACGCCTCCGGCATCGAAAGCCGTGAAGAGATGGTCGGCCCACAGTCGCGAAAACGCCGCGGGATAACCCGGCGGTAACGCCAGCTTCTCGTGGGTCGAAGCCGCATAGTCCATCAATGCCCCTTGGGTTCGGAGCCATTCTTCAACGGTGTGGCTGTTCATGCGCACTTAAACTGGGAAGATGACTGCGGCCCTCGGTGGCTCAACCCGGGTTCTCCGCGCGGTATTTCTCCCGAAGCTTCCGATTCTTGATCAGCCCACGCTGGCAGAACTCGCATCCGCAGAAAGGAGGTTTTCCGTGTGCCTCCGGATAATACCGCCAGCCGACGATCTGCGGCGGCACATAGGTCCGGGTGATCTCCTTCGCTTCGATTCTCCGACGCACCAGTACCTGCAAACCCATCCCCGTTGGGTGCTCCATGAATACCCGAACCGCCTGTGCGGCAGTCATCGCCACCGGCTCTTCGCTAAAACGGCCAACCAATACCTCTTCGCCATCGGGAATCTTGAAGTGGAGCGCACCCATCGTGCGGACACCACGATTCTTCAGCTCCCGTAACCATTGATAGGATACTTGAAAATCCGGCAGCACCGGCACCGCATAAACGCAGCGGAGCTTCTCGCGGCCCCAAAATGACATCCGTATCCCGGATTTTTTCAGCCGGGCCAGCAGACGCTCGTCGGTGAGATGAATAAAGCGGGCCATGGCGCTGCAAGTGAGGATGGTGGCGAATTAAGGTCAACCCGCCCGACCACCCTCGCGACGTCCGTCACTTTACACTCAGCAGATACTTCGTCATCCGGCCGGCCGGCTCCTTCAGCTCGAGCCCCTTCACCGCCGCCTGCACCTTGGCCAGCGGCACGTGGCCGGCGCGCCACATGTATTCAGCGGTGTTGAGCGCCGCGAGTGCCACGTAGCGCTCCGTGTTCTTCATCTCAGCCGACAGCACGGCAAAACCCGCCTCGCCCTCGCCAAGATAACCGATGGCTTCAGCAGCGACGATCCGCACGTCGGGCATCTCGTCCTTCAGCGCAGCCTGCAGCTTCGCCCTGGCCGGCGCGGCCTTGGCCTGCAGCACGAGGCAGCCCATCGCGCCCCAGTAACGGATCACCGGATGCTTGTCGTCCAGGGCGGCGGTGAGCTCGCGCAGATGACGCTCATCGCGCGACGTCGCTTTGTCAGCGAGGTCGATGATCCGCTCCAGCGGATACGCCGCGCTCTGCGCGTAGTCGTAGATCGTCTTGTCGCCCGCGAGGCGCTCGTACATGCCCTCGGGGATGAAGCCGGTGTCGCGCGTCGCCAGCATCTCCGCGCGCAACTTCTTCCGCATCTCGGTCGCCTTGGCGGCGTGTTTCGGATCGTTCACCAGGTTGGTCAGCTCGTACTTGTCGTTGGCAAGCACGTAGAATTCCTCGGGCGCCTTCGGCTTCCAATACACCGACTGCACCTCGTTGCAGCGACCCGCCTGGAACTCCTCGTACCACGAGCGCATGCTCGGCTGCACCTCGAAGGGATACGAGTACTGCTGGCCGTACGGACGGTGCGGCGAGTAGTTGTGGATGAAACGCGTCGTGCCATCGCGCACCGCGCGCACGCTGTCGTAACGCTCGTCCATCCGCGCGCGGTACAGGAACACCGTCTCGCGCGGCGCGGCGCGATTCGGCCCCATCAACACGCGGCCCTGATAGTTGGCCGGAGCCTTGATCCCGCACAGGTTCATCGCCGTCGGCGGGAGGTCCACGAAGCTGAGCAACTCATCAACCCACTCGCCCGGCTTGGCCGGGGCGAGGTGCGCCCACTTCGCCGGAAACCGCACAATGAAGGGCACGCGCGTGCCCGAGTCGTGGATGTTGCGCTTGCCGCGAGGCAGCGCGCCGCCGTGATCGCCGTAGTAGAAGACGATCGTATCCTCGGCCAGTCCGA
>JAZKEV010000274.1:0-2745 GCA_040386765.1 Verrucomicrobiota bacterium
CAATGCCGTCACGCTCACCGATGCCGGCGAGCTCTTCTACGAGGAGGCGCGCGATCTCCTCGCGCGCGCCGACCAGGCGATCCAGCGCGTGCGCGGCGAGTGCCGCACGGAGCTCCTCCGCGTCGGCTACGGCCCCTCGCTCACCTCGGGCATCATGCCGCAGGCCCTGGAAAAGTTTCAGGCCGCCACGCCGCGCGTGCGCATCGAGCTCTCGGATCTCACCCCGCGCGAGATGATCGCGGCGGTGAAGGAGGGGCAGCTCGACCTCGTGATCACACCCGCCGGTTTCGAAAACGTCTTTCCCGGCTTCCAGTGGCTCGAGTTGCGCCGCATGGCGCCCGTGCTCGTGGTGCCCGTGAAGCACCCGTTCGCAAAACTGAAGAAGATCGCGCCCGCCCGCGTGCGCGAGCAGCCGCTGATCGCCCTCGGTCGCGAAAACTTCCCCGACTACAGCTCGTGGATGCGCAGCATCTTCAAGCCCTTCGAGGTCGTCCCGCGTTTCATCGCTCAGGTGAACGATGGCGTGATGCCGCTCTTCGCCGCGCTCGAGGCGCACAACGCCGGCGCCGTGCTGGCCGACGGGGTCGCATGCCTCATGCCGCGCGCGCTCGTCGCGATCCCCTTCTCGCCCGCGCTTGCCCCCATCGTCGTGAAGATAGGCCTTCCCGCCGTCCGCCCCAATCCGCACGCCGGCACCTTTGCGCGGCTGCTACGCGAAGCGGTGGGGAAGTAGGGCACGTTGTCGCGAACGCGCCGCTTGGCACGTGCGTCGGTTGAGGGCGCGGCGGCTTGGGGATTAGCTCCCTACCTTGTCACCGCCGCCAAAAACCACTCCAGCGCATACGTCGTCAACTGGCCACCGGGGCCGTGCAGGTTGAATTCAAAGGCATGCGTCGCCCACGGCATCGCGACGTACGCGTGCGGCACGCGGACCTCGGTGAGCCGCGCGTCAAGGCGCACGCTGTGCCGATACCACACCAGCGCGTCGTTGGTGCCGTGCAGCAGCAACGTCGGCGGCGAGGCCTCGCTCACGTGGAAGAGCGAGCTCGCCGACTCGTAGTTGTCCCGCGCGGAGTCCGGCGTGCCGCCGAGATACTGCCGCATCAGCGCGGGAGATTTCAGCATGTCGTTCTCGTGCGTGTTGACATAGCCGAAGATGAGATCCGACGGTGCATACAGTCCCACCACGCCACGCAGCGCCGGATCGCGCGCGGTGTAGCCGACCGTCTGTGCGATCTGTCCGCCCGCCGAGCGCCCGAGCAGCACCAGTCGCGTGGGATTGATGCCGAGCGCCTTGGCCCTCTCTTTTAAAAACGCGATGGCCTGCAACACATCGTCGCGCTGCGCGGGCCACTTGTGCGCCGGCGCCAGGCGGTAGGAGATTGCCGCCACCGCGTAGCCGTGCCGCGCCAGCCAGTGATTGAAGCCAGGCAACTGCGTGCGATCCCCGCTATCCCAGCCGCCTCCGTGCACCACGATCACGCACGGCGCCGCACCCCTCCGCCCCACCGCGCGATAAAAATCCAGCGGCAGCCCGCGCGCCGCCTCGAGCGTTTCCATCGGCACCGGCTCCGGATCGCGGCCAAAAAAACCTCCCACCGAAAACGCTCTCGCTCTCATCCCCGGCGGACCCGCCCCGAATTCCTTCGCCAGCTGCGCCGGTAGTACCCGCCCGATCCGCCACGCCTGCACCATCGGCACCGCCAGCAGACCGACTGCCAGCACCGCCACACCCGCCGCCACCCACGCCACGGCCGGGCCTCCGCCGCGCGTGAGCCACGCGCCGAGCGCCACACCCGCCGCTGCCGGCGCCAGCCAGTGCCCGAATTCCCCCGCCAGCACCGCCAGCTTCCACGGCGACCACGCCGGTGCCTTCACCACTGTGAAGAGACCGACTAGGAAGAATACGATCGCGAGCGTAAGGAAGATCCAGCGCACCATTTACTTTCGTACGATTCACGGCTCCCGCCGGAGGCACACCCTTTTTCTTTTGCGCCTTTCGCGCCTTTTTGCGGCCTATCACCTTTCCCATGCGTCGCCTCGACCAACTTCTTGCCAGCCTCGGCTACTGCAGTCGCAGCGAGGCGCGCGACTGGATCGACGACGATCGTGTGACCGTGCGCGGGCAGCTAGCCACCGATTCCTCGCAAAAGGCGCGCGCCGCCGATGTGCAGGTCGACGGCGCGCCGCTCGACCATCCCGATGGCCTGCTGCTCCTCCTCCACAAACCTCTCGGCCTCGTGTGCTCCCACGAGGAGCGCGAAGGCCCCAACATCTACTCGCTCCTCCCCGAGCGCTGGCGCCGCCGCAATCCCGTCGTCACCAGCATCGGCCGCCTCGACAAGGAAACCAGCGGCCTTCTCCTGCTCACCGACCAGTCGCAGCTCGTTCACCGGCTGACCTCGCCCAAGCATAAAGTCCCCAAGGTCTACCGCGCCACCGTGGACCACAACCTCTCGCCCGACCTGATCCCGCTCTTTGCCAGCGGCACCCTCCTGCTCGTCGGCGAGAAGGACCCGTGCGCCCCCGCCACGCTCACTCTCGTTGGCCCGCGCGAGGCTACGATCACGCTCACCGAGGGCCGCTACCATCAGGTGCGCCGCATGTTCTCCTCCCAAGGCGCGACGGTCCTCACGCTCCACCGCGAGTGCTTCGGCGACCTCACCCTCGGTGATCTGGCTCCCGGCCAGTGGCTCGAGCTGCCGCTCGATACCTTTGGAACCGTGTAGTCGGTCGAAGCTTTTT
>JAZKEV010000274.1:2755-3113 GCA_040386765.1 Verrucomicrobiota bacterium
TCAGCAAGGCGGCGGCGAGGAGTCGGATACGTTGCGATAGCTACTAGTCGCTTCCGAAAAGGGTGGGTGAGGCGTCCCCCCCCGAACCGTTGCGCTTTGCGCGTTCGAAAATCGTGCCCTTCTCGCGCCTTCGCCTCCCGCAACGTCCTCACCAAGGACGGTTTGCCCCACCTCGATGCCTGCGCGACACCTGTGCATGAGCGCGGGGCCGCCCCAAATGGCGGCCGGGACGACCGCCGCTACCTAATTGTAGGTCCCGTGCTTCGCCAATCAGGCGAAGCCCCTCACTCCCTCCGGCCATCCCACCTCAGGAAAGGAGCGGCGTAAATTAACGGTTCCACCCTCTTTTCTTCCCCTT
>JAZKEV010000275.1:0-3204 GCA_040386765.1 Verrucomicrobiota bacterium
GTTCCCGGCGGCATCCAGCGCCAGGCTGTGCGTCTCATGCGCCTCGCCGCCAGATCCGCCGAGGTAAGTGCCATAGATCAGGCTGGTGCCGTCTGCCGCGACCTTGGCGAGGTAGCTGTCCTCGCCGCCGCCGTTGTTGGTCTGCGACACGGCGCCGACGGCCGGCAGGCTGCTGCCGGTGCTCGTCGTGGCAAAGTGCAGGTGTGCTTCGCCCGCGGCGTTGACGCGGATCGAGGGATTGGTCCGATCGGCGCCGGTGCCGCCGATCCAGCGGGCCCACGCCACGCCGCTCCCATCGCCATGGAGCTTGACCACGCCCACGTCGGTGGTGTTCGTCGTGGGCGGGGAGTTCGTGAACTTGCCCGAGAACGCGCTCAGCGCCGGAGTATTGAAAGCAGTGCGGCTCGACATGGCGGCGAGGGCGAGCGGGACATAGACGTCACCGGCCGCATCAATGGCGATATCGCGACACAGCTCGCCGGTGCCGACGTAGGTGGACCAGAGCACCGTGCCCGCCGAGTTCAGCTTTGCGACAAACCCATTCTGATCGCCATAGTTGGACGGCGAACTCGTCCCCGAGAACGTGGACTGCATCGCAGTGACCATGGGGAAGCCGCGCCCGGCGCGTCCGGCGATGTAAATGTTGCCCGCCCGGTCCACCTCCAGCGCATAGGCCCGGTCGTAGTTGGGGCCGCCCATGTACTTCGTCCACAACACCTGGCCAGACGGCGACATTTTGGTGATGAAAACATCGCAGCCCCCGAACGATCCATCCGCCGCGCCGTTGGGCTGCCCCGCGTTATAAATATTCGTGCCGGAGAAACTACTGGCACCAGCGAAGTCACCCGACCCAGTGCCGCCTACGACATAGGTAAATCCGGCGGCATCCGTATAGATATCACGCGCGTGCTCCCAACTGCTGCCGCCCAAATAGGTCGAGTAGGAGAGCGAAAACGGAAGATCAGCGCGTGCCGCGAAGCTGGACGCCAGAACGGCCAGGACGATAGCGATGCGACGGAACGTCATCTTTCGGGGGGAATTCATTGTGACGGGGAGACGGAAG
This sequence comes from Verrucomicrobiota bacterium, assembly GCA_040386765.1. Lineage (GTDB taxonomy): Bacteria > Verrucomicrobiota > Verrucomicrobiia > Opitutales > Opitutaceae > ER46. The sequence continues at coordinate 1,064 of JAZKEV010000275.1, forward strand.
GGAGAGTTAACGGGGGGTGGATGTTAGCTAATTTTGGTCGGATCATCGCTTGGGTAGTTCTTCCCGCAGAGCGCGTGGCAGATGGGAAATCGGAAAGGGACGAAACTGTCCATTGGGTTCCACATGACCGTAAAAGCCTGCTTCGATCCGGACTACCGGTCCTCCCGAGGCCCGCTGCAAGCCCACGGCACCTTCGATCACGGTCAGGTAGGCGTGGGTTTTATATTCAACCAGCGCAAACCTCGTCCCACGCACGGTGGCGGTCGCCATGGTCGAGTGCACGACGAGCGGCTCGTTCTCCGGTTGCTTCACTACCGTCGCCACGAGCATGCCTTTCTCCAAAAACAGCCGGTGCTGACCGGTTCCGAGTTCGGCGGTGAAAGTCGTGTCACCTTTCAGCTCGATCTCGCTGCCATCGTGCAAGGCCAAGGTCACTCGACTGTCCCGGCCCATCGTCTGAATCGTGCCGCCGTCACCCAACGACAGACCGTCCGAAACTGATTCGCGGCCTGCGGCCCGAACGAGGTAAACCTCGCCGCGCACTGAGGTCGCCGTCGCAAGGACGGTCGGCGCCGGCGCATTGACCGCCCGCGATGGCAAAGGTTTTGGGTGAAGGTAGAACGCGGCGCCCGCGAGAACGACGACCGCCGCCGCCAACGCGAGCAGGACCGGCGTCCAGGAGCGTGGTGCCCGCACATTTGCCGGTTGATCGGGCACATGCGCATCGCTCTGCATGACGTCGCTCCAAACCAAACGAATCATCACCTCATCGGGTACGCCCCCAGCCAGCACGCCAGCGATCTCCACGTTGAGTTGCGTCGCCTCGTGGAAGCAAGCGGCCAGCGCTTCATCCGACAGGGCCTGCACCAGTTCGTGCTCATCCGCATCGCCGAGCGAGCCATCGAGATAGCGCGAGACCAGTTCATCGAAACGCGCCAATTCCGGAGCCATCATGCGGTCTCCCCTCTCTGCTCAAGGTTCAGCCTGCGCTTCACACATTCCGCCAGCCGAGCCCGGACGCGGTAGAGCCAGACGCGTACCGCTTCGGCACCCTTGCTCAGTTCCTCGCCGATCTGCTCCATCGAACGCTCCTGCACAAAGCGCAATTCAATCAGCGACTGCTCCTCGGGTCCGAGCCGTTCCAGGCACTGCCGCAATGCATGGACCCGCTGGCTCGTATCCGCGCTTTCCTGCTCGAAGCGGTGCAGATTCATTTCCGCGCGCCGCGCCTCGATGAGCCGTTCCTTCATTGTGGCGTAGCTGTAATGGCGCCGCCACTCGTTGCGACAATGGTTGAGGGCGATGCCCTTGAGCCACGGGAAAAAGGCGTCGGGATCAGTCAGCGTGGCCAGGCTCTGGTAGGCCGTGACAAAGCTTTTCTGGACGATGTCCTGCGCCTCCGCGTGCTCCCGCACCTTGCCAAGCACAGAGTAATAGAGCAGCCGCTGATGACGCTCGATGAGCAGGCCAAAGGCGGCAACGTTTCCGTTGCGGATTTTGGCAATGATCTGGGCTTCTGTGGAGTCTGGCATGAGTCTGCTTTAACTCATTGTGTGGTGAAGGCGGAAGCGTACGAACTTTTCGCGATTTTTTTCTGCCGCGCCGGGGTGAGGGCGCAATCGGCGTTGAAATTGTCCGCGCGTCCTCAGGTCGGGGTAGCACCGGTCTCATCCGAGGCGGAACATACCACCGTCGTGTCTTGCCTGCCCCCGGACAAAAGTGCCGGACCCAAACGGAGCTGCCGGGATGGTTAGCATTCGTGGCTACCACCATCGAATTTCCACGCAAATTCCTTGTCCCCAGAGTCTTAAAGTGGTCGGGCTGGCGGGATTCGAACCCACGGTCTCTTCGTCCCGAACGACGCGCTCTACCACGCTGAGCAGACCCAAAGAGTCAGGTGGGTCACGGCGGATCCGGGTCAAAACACGCCTGGGGTGCGATCAGCCCAAGAAGCGCTGGCGCCATTCGGGGCGAGGGAGGGCGCAGGAATCGTGTTTGCCGAACCATTGATAACGATGGCTGGCGATGAAACGGTAGGCGGTGTCGCGCAGGGGGCGGGGGATGAGCTTGAAGACTTTGAGAAGGGGCCAGGCGGCGCCGAGGTGGCCGGCGATCTCCAGGGCGGCGTCGCTTTCGCGGAA
>JAZKEV010000276.1:0-1476 GCA_040386765.1 Verrucomicrobiota bacterium
GTAGGCTTTCATGATCCGCGCTTCGAGAAACGCGGTCTGTTTGCTCGGCGCGCGGCCGAGCTGGCCGCTGATGCCCATCTTGATGAAGAGCGGATTGTCGGCGTACTTTTCCTTTGCCCAGCGATACACCTTGTCGAAGCGCTCGACGATCTCGTCATCCGTGCCGACGGCGGGCAGGGCGATGCTGGGGACGAAGCGGAGACCGGCGTCGGCCTTGCCGCGAATCTGAGCTTCGGAGAAGGGGCCGGCCTTGATAATCGGGGGCGGAGTGACTTGCCCGCTCGGCACGCGAAGCTGGACGGTGCCACCGGCCTCGAAATCGTAAGCCGTGGTGATGCCGCTGCGCAGGTAGTCGAGCGCGCCGTGGAAAACGAACCAGTAGATATCGTCGGCCGTCGTGTACTGCAGAAACTGCTGGCGGGTGCGGCCCCAGTCATTGAGTTCCTGATTGTGGCCGATACCGCGCAGGGGACTATCGGCAAGATGGCTGTGAGAGGAAACGAAGCCGGGGGCCACAAACTTTCCGCCGGCGTCGAGGATGCGATCGGCCTTGAGCGTGGCGGGTGGCTCGCCGGGAGCGATGGCTGCGATCCGGCCATCTGCACCCACCGACATGTAGCCGATGAACGGATCGCCTTCGCCCGGTTTCATCGTGATGAGGAGGGCATTTTTAACCAACAGCGATTCCGCGGCAAAGAGCGGAGTGGCGAGAGCGAGCAGACCGAGGACGGCGAGGGAGGAGGCGCGAAGCGGGCGGGGTGAGAGGCGCATGGAGGTGAGGGGGATGAAGCCGAGAGGACGAGGGATCGGGTGGATGAAGCCGCGGCAGGCGGAGAAATGAGCGCGTCGCGTGGCGAGGCGGGAGGGCCTTACTTGCCGAGCGCTTTGGCGTGCACGGCGAGGCCCTCTTTTTCGAGGAGGGGGCCGAGGATCACGACATCGGCCATGCCGATGCGGGCGAAGACCTCGCGGCATTGCAGCGGATTCTTCGGGAGGGGAGTGCCGCGCTGCTTCTGGACCTGAATCGCGGTGGTGCCGTAGACGAACTTCTTCAAGCCGAGCGCGCGGATGGAGCCGCAGCACATGATGCAGGGCTCGGTACTGGTGTAGAGCACGGTATCGGCGAGCGCCTCCTTGCCGAGCTCGCGGCTCGCTTTAGAGATCAGGCCGGTCTCGGCATGGTGGGTGACGTCGCCGCTGGTGCGGGCATCGTTCTCAAATTCCATGACGATCTTGCCGTTCCGGGCGAGGAGCGCGCCGTAGGGCGTGTTGCCTTTGGCGAGCGCGGAGGCTGCAAGTTCGTTGGCGCGTTTCATCAGAGCGCGCTCGGCATCGGTGCACTTCGGATCGTCGGGCAGCGGCTGGACTTCGGCGCCGCGCGCGAGGGAGGCGACGAGTGCGAGGGTCAGGAGGAGAAGGCGGGAGGAGGTGGTGATTTTCATCGGCGGGAGGAAATGGATCAGTTGCTGGCGGCTA
>JAZKEV010000276.1:1491-8990 GCA_040386765.1 Verrucomicrobiota bacterium
TGCTCATCGCGACCCACCAGGGTGGTGCCATCGGCGACGAGCTTTCCGCCGACGTAGACCTGCTTCAGATTGCGCAGGCCGCAGGCGAGCACGTAGGTGGCGATCGCCTCGTGCACGGGGCCGGTATCGGGATCCCGCGGATCGACGATCAGGAAATCGGCGAACTTGCCGCGTTCGAGGCTGCCGACCTTGTCGGCCACGCCCATCACTTCGGCGCTGCCCATCGTGTGCAGCCGCAGCATCTCGTAAATGGAGAGGGCCTTGGCGTCCTTGTAAGTTGTGCGGATGAGCGCCAAGCCGGTGCGGACGTTGCTGAACGGGTCGCATGTATCGGTGCAGGCATTGGAATCGAGGCCGACGCCGACGCGCAGGCCCATCGCGCGGTAGGCGACGATATCGGCGACGCCAGAGGCGAGCCGGCCATTCGACATCGGTTGCCACGACATGGCGGCGCCCGCCTGCGCGGCAATGCGAACCATCTCAGGCGTGGTGTGAATGAAGTGACCGAAGATAAAGTCGGGCCCCAGAGCCCCGGCGTCGACGTACCAGGCGAACTTTGCCTGCTGCTCGGGAATACGCTCGGGGCTTTCCAGAAAGTGAGCCTGATTGAGGAGGCCGTAGGTCTTCATCAGATACACTTCCAATTCGGCCGTGGCCTTGCTCGACGCGCGCTGCACACCGCCATTGAGCGCCATGCGCAAGAGCAGCGGATTATCGGGAAAGCTCTCCCGGGCGTAGGCGATGACCGCCTCCACGCGACCGACGATCTCAGCGCGCGAGCCCACCGGGGCGAGACCGATGCCATTAACGAAGCGGATGCCGGCATCGAACTTTGCGCGCAGCTGATTCTGCTCGAACGGGCCGGGACGGAGGCCCATCGCGGGCACCGGGTCATTTATGCCGACGGGACCCTGGCCGGTGCTGCCGGCATTCGTGAAATCGTAGACGGTCGTGATGCCGTTGCGCAGGAACTCGTAGGCGCCGAAGAGCGAATACCAATAGACATCTTCGGCGGTGCTGTAGCGATTGAGCCGCTGCGTGGCGCGGCTCCAACTGTAGAGCGTCTCGGTGTGGCCGAGGCCGCGGAACGGCGCGGAACCGAGATGGCTGTGCGAGGAGACGAAGCCGGGAGCGACGAATTTCCCCCCGGCGTCGATGACCCGCTCTGCGCTCGTGCCAGCGGGAGGAGCGCCCGCGGCGATGGTGGCGATTTTACCATCGTCGCCCACCGTCATGTAGCCCACGAAGGGCGTGGGCTCGGCCGGATTCATCGTGATGAAGAGGCCGTTTTTAACGAGCAAGGTTTCGGCGCGCGCAGTGGAGGAAATGACGACGCCGACGAGCGCGAGGCCGGCCGCGAAGAATCGCGACAGGCCCGGTTTGGCGAAACGGAGCGGAGCCATAAGGGCGAGAAGTCGGAAACGACCGCGGACTTTAGAACCGGCGTGTGACCGTGAGCTCGTAGTTGCGCGGCGGGGCGGCGTGGATCAGCGTGCCGCCGGCGTGGCCGTTGTTCGGATTCCAGTACAGCTCGTCGGTGACATTCCGGACGTTAAGGCTGACGCGCCACGATTTCCGATTGTCGTAGAAGAACGAGATGTTGTGCGAATACGAACTCGGCAGGATCAGGAGATCCTTTAGCTCGGAGGAGGCGGACACTTTGGAGACGTAGCTGCTGTTCCACGTGACACCCAAGCCGCTGTCCCAGGTATAGCCGATGAAACTACCGATGACCTGGTCGGGATATTGACCATACTCGTTGTAAGCCTCGGCGGACGCGGGAATGGCAACGGTCGCGATGCCGCCCCAGAGGAATGCCTCGGCGGGTACGATGACGTTGCCCGCTGCGTCCTTGATATCCTGGAAGCCGATATAGCTGGCGGTCGCCTGCGCGGTGCGGAAACCGACGAGCTGAGTGCGTTCCACCTTGGACCAGGTGCCGGAGAGTATGAACGACCAGTGGCGATTCGGGGTCCAGCGGATCTCGGCTTCGATGCCGCGATTCACCGTGGAGCGAATGAAGGACTCGCCTTCCTCCAGGACATTGGAGGAGCGTGTCTGGTCGTAGCCGGCGACGGCGTAGTAGACTTTGTGGTTGAAGGCGGAGCCCTTGAAGCCGGCCTCCATCAGCGTCGCTTCGCCCAGAATATTTCCCGCGAGCACGTTGCCATAGGCAAGATCCTGCCGTGAGCCGGCGAGGATGGCGGAGGCGCGCGAGGCGGTAAAGTACGGCGTGAGGCCGAGCCACGGGAGCTTGTAGCTGACCGAGCCGGAGACGGAGACGGCGTGGTCATCGCCCTCGGCCTCACGGCGCGGGAGCAAGTTGCCGGTGCCGGAAAGGGCGGGGGCGGCGGTGCGATTGTAGCGCTCGTCCTCGACGGTGGTGGCCTGGGTGTAATCGAAGCGGGCGCCGAGCATGATGCCAAGCCTGTCCCAGAGCCTCATATCGGCCATCGCGCCGGCACCATATTCCACGAACTCGCTGTAGGTGGAACTGCTGATTGGCTCACCGGTGGCGAAGGAGCGATCCCCGTGCTCGATGTAGGACGCGAAGGTGTCAGTGGGGAGACGGGGTCCGAGGACATCGAGGCGATGGTCGTAATCGCCGCTCGTCGTGACGCCGCCGCCGTCGGTGTAGCGCGCGTTGATCGAGGCGAGGAGATCGAGCGCGGCCCAGTTGGGCAGCCGGTTCAGGAAGGGCACCTTGCTGGCCTTGGTCGTGATCGTGTACTTCGTCTCGAGCACGGTGATCTCCTGATCGCGATTGAAGGGAAGAGTGGAGCGCTTGTTCTCGTGCTGGTAGTCAGCGAAGAACTGCATCTTCTGCGTGTAGTCGCCGTCGGAATCGTCGACGAAGTCGAGGTAGCCGGTGCCGACAGAACCCTTCTGCAGCTCTTCGATCGGGACCATCGACCAATCGCGCGCGACATAGCTCAACTCCGCGGGATTGAGGAAGAAGCCGACGGGAACGCGCTGAGTGGCCTGGGCGAGCGTGCCGCTGGTGCCGGCGAAGGCGAGCGGGCCGCCGGTGGGGGCGGCGAGGATCGCGCGACCCTGGGGCGAAGCGGCGATCGCGGCGTACTGGGGCTGGCGGAGCAGGTCTTGATAGGCCTTGGGCACGCCGGGCACGATGGGAGCGCCGCCGTCGTAGAACGGGAAGGTGATCGTGAGCGGGCGATTGGTGCCGGAGACCGTGCCATCGGGGAAGGCGCGGCTGTCCTGTATCTCCTTCTCGGATACGCGACCGTTGCCGTCGAAATCGAGATTCACAAGGGCGGTACCGCGCAGGTAGGTGCCGTTGTCGAGCGTGGCCTGGGTGATGCGGTTGGCACCGCTCATGCCGGCATTGCGCGCGGTCTGGACGATGCCGCCGGTCTCGAGCCGCCAGCGGCGGTTGAGGTTGACCGAGAGGGAGGTCTGCAGCACGCGGTCCTTGGTGAAATTATTGGTGTAATAGCTGTCGGAATCGTTAACCAACGCGAACAGCTGCACGCCTGCCTCCTTCCCGAGGGGCTGGGCATAGTTCACCTGGACTTCGGCGCGCTTGTAGGAGCCGCCGATCACGGAGACGGAGCCCTGAGGCTGGTCGAGATAGCGGCCGGTGGTGCCGCGCACCGATTTCGGCACATAGTTCGAGTAGCCGCCGATGCGGCCGTTGCCGTAGATCGGCGACGGGGGGCCGCGGACGATCTCGATGCTATCCCACATCGTCATGACGTTGCGGATATTGCTCTGCGGGCGCTTCATGCCGCGGATGTAGATATCCGTGGTGTTGTTCCGGATCTGCGCCGCGCCGACGATGCCGAAGGTGTTCACCGTGTACGTTCCCGGCATGATGCGGTAGAACTGATCGGGATCGCGGATGCCGATCTTGTCGACCAGCTCGGAGCTGATGACGCTGATCGAGCGGGGCGTATCCTCGAGCATCCGGGCGAAGCCCACGGCGGTGCCGAGAGGCTGGCGGTTCAGGACGCTGTTGGGATCCGCCAGTTTTTCGGAGGCGATGAATTTCTCGAGAGTGATGATGGACTCATCGGGAGCCTTTTCTTTCGCCGGGGCTTGAGCGAAGGAATGCGATGTGAAGCAGCAGACGCCGGCGCAAAGCGGCCCGACGCCCAACACACGGAAGCGATGAAGCATACGATGGTGCGGTTGCGGTTGGATGGAGGTGATTGGCACCGGCTTCTCAGCACCACGGGTGCCACAATTTGTTCCATCTCAGCTTTGACTAAATATAAAATGAGATTCCGAAGGTATGTGGCGCATTAAAGCACGGGCCTGATGAAATGCGTTTAGAGGACGATGGCACACGCGATGCTCGGATCGCAGATAATGAATATATCAAAGTATGTACTGCCGAAAGCCTTGCTCGTGTGCGGATTGATCGGCTGCGGTGCGTTTGCCGCTGAGGTGTCGAAAGTGAAGGCGCTGCCGGACGATCCGGCGTGCACGGCGGAGGACCGCAAATTTATCGCGCGCACCTATGAGCTGGCGCGCGCCTCGACGGCCAAGGGCGATGGCGGCCATGGGGCCTTGCTTGTGAAAGACGGCAAGGTGCTGCTGGAATTTGCCTCGATGGGCACGACTAGCGGTGACGTGACGAAGCACGCGGAGATAGGCGTCATCTCGCTCGGCTCGCGTCAGCTCGGCCGCGAAGCGCTGGCCGGAACGATCCTATATACAAGCGAAGAGCCGTGCATCATGTGCTGTGGCGCAGTCCGGTCGGCGGGAATACGCACATTTATCTATGGCGCGACCGCGTTTCAGGCGCAGCGGCTGCGGGGCGGTCCGTTATCTACAAAGCCACTCCAGTGCCGGGAAACATTTGCCCGACTCGATTATAGTATAAAAATCATTGGCCCTCTCATGGAAGAAGAGGGGCTGCAGGTGCTCGCGGAAAACTATGAAATGCGGGCGCGAAAGAAGAAGTAAACGTAAAGGGCGGCGCAGTCGTTCAGCGCAGCGCGGTTGCATGCACCGCGAGGCCTTCCGCCTCGAGGAGCGGGCCGAGGATGACGACATCCTCGCCGCCGATGCGGGCAAGGGCTTCGCGGCACTCAAGCGGTTTCTCGGGGAGCTTGCCTCCGCGAAGACGCGTGACTTGCGTGGCGGTGGTGCCGTAGACAAACTTCTTGATGCCGGCCATGCGGATGGCGCCGCAACACATGATGCACGGCTCGGTGCTCGTATAGAGCACGGTTTTCGCCAGTGCCTCGCGACCAAGACGGCGGCTCGCGAGCGAAATCAAACCGGTTTCGGCGTGATGCGTGGCGTCGCCGCTGGTGCGGGTGTTGTTTTCGAATTCGAGGATGATCTTGCCGTCGACGACAAGGAGCGCGCCGTAAGGACTGCTGCCATGCTTGACGGCAGAGGCAGCCAGATCGTTGGCGCGTTTCATCAAGATACGATCCTGGGCGGTGCAGGCGGGATCGTCGGCGAGTGCAGGCGGCGGGGTGGGCGCGGCCGCGTAGACAAAGGCGCAGGCGCCGGCGAACCAGGCAGCAAGGAGGCGACGACGGGAAAGGTGGAGCGAGCGCATGGCAGTGTGGATCGGTTGGAGAGAGCGGGCCTCAGCGCGAGGCCTGGCGGGAGAGGCCGACAGCATGAACGGCGAGGCCTTCGGCTTCGAGGAGCGGGCCGCGGATCTTGGTGTCGGCGCTCGCGCCGCGTTCGAATACTTCGCGACACTGGAGCGGATTCTCGGGGAGCTTGGTGCCGCGCAGCCGGGCGACCTGGAGGCCGGTGGTGCCGTAGATGAACTCCTTGATGCCGGCGGAGCGGATGGCGCCGCAGCACATGATGCACGGTTCGGTGCTGGTGTAGAGAATGGTGCCGGCGAGCGCATCGCGGCCAAACTTCCGGCTGGCCGCGGAGATGAGACCGGTCTCGGCGTGCTTCGTGACGTCGCGACTCGAGGTGCTCTGCGCCTCGAACTCCATGATGATCTTGCCGTCCTTCACGAGCACCGCACCGTAGGCACCATTACCGTGGCCATAGGCCGCGGCGGCGAGTTCGACGGCGCGCAGCATAAACTGTCGATCAGCTGCAGTGCACGACGCGTCGTCCGGCAGCGGAGAGACGGGCGCCGGAGCCGCGGCAAACAACAGCGAAGCGCTGGCGAGGAGGATGAGGAAGTGACGAAAGCGGGACGGCAATTTCATGGCGTGGAAGCAGGACGGGTGGCGGCGGTGGCGAGAGCGAAAGGATGGGGCGGCTGCGCGGATGCGGCGGTGCTCGAGCCGGTGCGGCCTTCCTCGGCGTCGATGAACTTCTGGATCTTGGCGACGCGCGCATAGACTTCCGCCATCGCGCGGGGCTCATCGAAGGTGAGAATCCTGGAGCCGTCCGCCGCCAGTTTTCCCCCAATATAGACCTGCTTCAAATTGCGCAGGCCGCAGGCGAGCACGTAGGTCGCGATCGGATCGTGCACGGGGCCGGTGTCCGGGTGGCGCGGATCGACAACCAGGAAATCGGCGAACTTGCCGGGCTCGAGGCTGCCGACCTTGTCGGCGATCTGGAGGATCTCGGCGCTGCCCAGCGTGTGGAAATGGAGCATGTCGCGGACATGGAGCGCCTTGGCATCCTTATACTTGGCGCGTACGATCGAGAGGCCGGTGCGAAGATTGCTGAAGGGATCGGAGTTGTCGGTGCAGTTCTGGTTGTCGAGGCCCACACCGATCTTCATGCCGAAGGCGCGGTACTGCGGGATGTCGGCAACGCCGGAAGCGAGGCGGCTATTCGAAGCGGGCTGCCAGGACATGCTGGCGCCGGCCTTGGCGGCTCGCATCACGATATCGGGCGTGGTTTGGATGAAATGGCCGAAGATGAAATTGGGCCCGAGGGCGCCGGCTTCCTCATACCAGGAGAACTTCGCCTGCTGCTCGGGGATAAGCTCAGGGCTTTCGAGGAAGTGGGATTGGTTGATCAGGCCGAATTGCTTCATCGCGCGGGCCTCGAGGTAGGCGGTTTCCTTCGAGGGCGCTCGCTGGACCCCGCCGCTGATCGCCATTTTTAGGAAGAGGGGATTTTTGCCGTAGGTTTTTTCCGCGTGGGCGATCAAGGCTCCCAGCCGCGCGAGCTGGTCATCGGGTGTGCCGACGCGGGGCATGCCGACGCTATTGACGAAACGCATCCCCGCGTCGGCCTTGGCGCGCATCTGCTCCTCTTCGTGGCGACCGGCTTTCAGGATGGGGGCCGGAGAAGAGAGCGCGCCAGCGGTGCTGGCGACGGCGACCGAGCCGCCCGTGGTGAAATCGTAGGCGGTGGTGATGCCGCAACGCACGAAATCGAGCGAACCGTGGAGGGTGAACCAATAGAGATCTTCCGCGGTGGTGAACTTCAGGAAGCGGGTGCTCGCGCGAATCCAGCCGTAGAGCGTCTCAGCATGGCCGACGCCGCGGAGCGGGCTGAAAGCAAGATGGCTGTGGGCAGAGATAAAGCCGGGTGCGATCATCTTGCCTGCGGCGTCCAGAGTCTGATCCGCGGTGATGGTGGCGGGT
>JAZKEV010000277.1:0-2621 GCA_040386765.1 Verrucomicrobiota bacterium
CCTCTCAGGAACGCCGGAAATAGCTGAGAGCTGAGAGTCTAGAGCTGAGAGCTCGGAACAAATCCAGCGCCCTTCTGGCTTTCTGCGTCTGACCCGTCTCTGGCTCTTAGCTCTAGACTCTCAGCTCTAAGCTCTCAGCCACTCCGTCCACCGCCCTCGGCGTCGAGCCCCCAAAAACGCCCCGCCACATACTCCCACACTCTAGAGTTGCCCGCGCCGTGCAGAACGCGTGAAGCTGCTCTCACCCCACTCCCCCATGAATCCGACTACCACCCGTCGTACGTTCCTCAAGACCACGGGCGCCGCCAGCGCCATCGCGTTCCCCGCCATCCTTCGCGCCCAAACCAGCGGCCCCAAGGAAAACGCCTCGCCCAACAACCGGCTCAATGTCGCCGTCATCGGCGCGGCCGGCCGCGGCGGCGCCGCCGTCACGGGGGTGAGAACGTCGTCGCGATCTGCGATGTCGACGAGGACCGTCTGATGGGCTCCGTGAAATCCGTCGCAGGTAAATCCGAGGACGGCAGCGGCGAGCGCCTCGCCTCGGCCGAACGCTTCAACGACTACCGGAAGATGTTCGAGAAGCTCGGCAACAAGATCGACGCCGTCACCATTTCGACGCCCGACCACACGCACTTCCCGGCCGCGATGACCGCCATGTCGCTCGGCAAGCACGTCTACGTCGAGAAACCCCTCTCGCACACCGTCTGGGAGGCCCGCCAGCTCGCCAACCTGGCCCGCGAGAAGAAGCTCGTTACGCAAATGGGTAACCAAGGCCACGCCGGCGAAGGCTGCCGCGTGCTCAAGGAGTGGGTCGAAGGCGGCGTGCTCGGCGAGGTCCGCGAGGTCGTTAGCTGGACTAATCGTCCCTTCTTCCCCTCATGGCGCGAGCCGGTCGGGGCTTTCAAGCAGCCCGATCACTCCAAGTTCGTGCCCGTCGTGCCGAAGTCGCTCAACTGGGATGCCTGGCTGAGCGTCGCCAAGAACCGCCCCTATGATCCCGCCTACATGCCCGGCCTGAAGTGGCGCGGCTGGTGGGATTTCGGCACCGGCGCCTTCGGCGATGTCGCCTGCCACATCATGGATGGTGCGTATTGGGCCCTCAATCTCGGCGCCCCCACGGCAGTCGAAGCGATGTCCACCGGCGCCACCGATCTCGCCACGCCGCACGCCTCGATCGTCACCAATTATTTCCCCGCCCGCGGCACGATGCCTCCGGTCAAGTACACGTGGTCGGATGGCGGGCTCATCCCGCCGCTCCCCGCCGATCTCGAGCTCGGCCGCGATCTCCCCGCCGAGGCCGGCACCCTCCTCTTCGGCAGCAAGGCCACCGTCCTCTGCAGCTTCTACTACGATTCCGTCCGCATCATCCCCGAGACGAAAATGAAGGAGATGGCCTCCAGCCTCCCGGCCAAGACGATCCCGCGCGTGCAGGGCGGCCCCTTCGCCGAGTGGATTCGCGCCTGCAAAGGCGGCCCGAAGGCCGGCTCCAATTTCGACTACTCCGGTCCCTTCACCGAGGCCGTCCTCCTCGCCAATGTCGCCATCCGCACGCGCCGCCGCATCGAGTGGGACTCCGCCGCGATGAAGGTCAAAAACATCCCCGACGCGAATCAGTTCATCACGAAGGAATATCGTCCCGGCTGGATGTGATTTAGGTAGGGCGGTTTTAAAACCGCCCTCTCTCGCGTCCCGTTTCACGCGGAAGCCACCTCTGCACATGCGCTATTTCAAACGCCCGTGGGATGAATCCCGCGGCGACGAGTACGACGGCTGGGGAACATCGGTCTTCTATTTCGAAGCCGATGATCGGCTATGGGTCAGTCGCCAGATCGAAGTCTATGCCAATGGCACGGTGCTCCAGTACTCGGACGCCCATCGCGAAGACAACTTCGGCCAGCTCGCCCACTGCGCGCTGGAGCCGCTTGAAGAATATATTTCCTCTGAGATCACTCCGGCCGAGTTCGAGGCAGCATGGGCGCGAGAAAAGCCCGTCAATGCTAGAGCAGTTTCACCAGAACTATAGCCGCCTGGTGTAGCGCGGAGCGCTGTGGAATACCTGAATTCCTTCGCATGCGTGGATTCTTCGCTGCGCTCCGAATGCAGCGGTGAGTGAGCCGCTCTATTGCAAAAACAGGCCATAACAGGGTCGACATACGCACGTTTACGTATGCTGCCGACGTGCAACGGGCGGGTTGGTCTTTGACTCGACCCACGGCCCGCGAAACCTCTGGCCACGCGGTGCAGCTCGCCGCTTTTGCATGAATACCCCGAACTTCGTCCCGTTGGCTGGAGCCGGAGGCTCTCGCTAATTTCTCCAGCGCGCAGACGCCCTCTTTTTAGCATCGGAGGCGATCGGGTTCCAAGGCGCCGCCAATCCCTCCAATCCGCGCTACAACGCATAGTTGCAATATATGGTCCACCCTTTGAAAACGGGCCCCCGCAGCCCTTAACCTGACGGACGACGTGAACGCGGTTTCCAGCCTGTGTGCCGTCTCCCTCAAGTTGCTCGTGTCTGCCCTCTTATTTTCGGGGGCCGTTCGCGCAGCGAGCACGCATCTCCTTGAAGTGGAGAATGGCGAGGTGCTGCTCGGCGAATTCATCGGGCTCGACGGAGACCGGAT
>JAZKEV010000278.1:0-4988 GCA_040386765.1 Verrucomicrobiota bacterium
GTGGGTTTCGATCTCGCCCCAGTCCTGGCCGCTGAGTTTGCGCGCCTCGCAGTAGGCGAGGATCGTGCCCTTGGCGGTGACGACGATGCCCGGAATGCGGTAGGAAACGAAGCCGTCGGTGTGCTCGGTGAAGAGATCCTGGCGCTCTAAGAGCGGGGCGGCGCGGAGGGCAGCGGCGGCGAGGGAACAGAGGACTAGGATGACGAGGGGGCGCATCGGGGGAGGGACAGAGACTTGGGGGAGGCGTCGACGAAGGAAATGAAGTGCGGGAGGTTCAGAGAAGGAACCAAAGCGGGTTGGTGCCGCGAGCGATGGCCGATGCCTCCCCAGGCAATTTGAACAGAAGTTAACGAAGGGAACGAAGAGCAGTAACGCGGACGAACGGTATATGGCTCTTCGTTACCTCCCGTAAAAGGATTTGAGAGGCGTAACCTTATCCCGCGCGGAGATTGAGGGCCTTGACGTCGCCACAGCCTTGGAGTTTGCGGATGCGCTCGACGATGGCCTCGCGGTGGTGGAAGAGCTCGTTGCGGACGACGGAGTGCGCGGCGAGCACGATGAGGCGATTGCGCTCGATGCGGGCGGGGTGCGAGTAGGAGGCATTCGCGGCGCCGACGATCTCGACCCAGCGCTCGCGGATGAGCTGTTCGGGGGAGCTGCGACCGATTTGGTTTTTCTGGAGCAGCTCCTCGATGAGCTCGGCGAGCGGGCGGGTGGGGCGCTTCTTGGAACGGGCGGGGTCTTCGGGTGCGAGACCGCGCAGGTCGCCGACGAGCTCTTCGGCGATCTTGCTGAAACTGTAGGGTTGGTCGGGCACAGGAGAGATTAATCACGAATGGACACGAAGGCACGCGAACGCTGCTTTATTCGTGTCACTTGGGGTCCATTCGTGGTTCCTTTCGGTTCTCCGCTTCGTAGAGGCGGCTGTAGCGGACGAGGGCGCCGAAAGCGGTGGCGGTGGCGATGTAGAAACCGGGGAAGCCGTCGAGGAAGCCGCGGCGGAGGATATAGGCGCGGAAGAAGCGCCAGAACGGGCGGAAGACGGCGGTGGAAACCGAGAAGCGCGTGCCGCGGGCCTGATGCTGGCGGAGGAAGAGATCGGCGAAGGGGTTTATCTTCGCGACGTGCGAGGAGAGCGTGGGAAATGAGTAGTGATGCAGGTCGCCGGGGAGTGTGGCGATGGGGGCGGGGCACTCGATCTTCTCGTGGACGAACTCGTCGCCGCCCCAGCGGGCGCGGTCGCGGCGGAAGAGGCGGAGGCTGTAATCGGGGTACCAGTCGCCGTGGGTGATCCAGCGGTCGATGAACCAGACTTTGCGCGGGAAGCGCGCGCCGGAGTAGCGGTCGGGCGTGCCGGCGAAGAACGCCTGAAGGTCGGAGCGGAGGGAAAGTGAGACCTCCTCATCGGCATCGAGCGAGAGCACCCAGTTGTGCGTGGCGAGAGCGAGGGCCGCGTTCTTGGTATCGCGGTAGCCGCGCCACGGGAGGTGCTGCACGCGCGCCCCGGCCTCGCGGGCGATGGCTTCGGAGGCGTCGGTGGTGTCGTTGAGCACGACGACGATCTCGGTCACCCAGCCGCGCACGCTCGCGAGGCAGCGCGGGAGAGTCTGCGCTTCGTTTTTCGCGACGATGACGACGGAGAGAGGGAGGGGAGCCGCAGATGGCACGATAAACAGAGGAGGCGATTCCGAGACGAGTGGAGGAGAGCGGGCGTTAGATTTTTCCGCAGAGGGAACGCGGGATCTGGTAGAGATAGCCGCAGGAACGCCACGCGCGCACGAGGGCTTTCTTGGCGGCGCCGGTGCGGAGGACCAGGGCATTGAGGAGCGCGACGAGGGCGTAGGCGAGGGCCTTGGCGATATTGGCGATCCAGCGGCCGGCGAGGTAGCCCTTGGCGCCGGGCAGGCCGGCGCGATCGATGACGCGCGAGCGTGCGGAGTCGAAGGCGTGCCGTCGCGCGTAGCGGAAGGTGGTGCGGCTCGCGGGCATCTGGTGCTGCACGGCGGCGCCGGGAGCGAACCACACCTCGAGGCCGGCGGCGCGCACGCGGCGGATCATCTCGCTATCGCCGCCGGAGAAGTAATTGCCGGCGGCGCGATCGAGCGCGGTGTGGAAGCGGCCGAGCTTTTCGAAAATCCACAGCGGGAAGGCGAGATTGGCGCCCATCGGCGAGTGCTTCGCCTCCACCGGACCGAGGTCGGAGCGGAAGGCGAGGGGCGCGTGCCACTCGCGGACCCAATCCGGCAGACCGTCGGGAAAAACGGGGATGACCTCGCCGCCGACGGCGCCGATGCGGCGGGTGGCGGTATCGGCGATGAGCGGCACGGCCATCTGCGCGAGCCAGTCGGGCTTCACAAGGATATCGTCGTCGCCGAAGACGATGATCTCGCCGCGCGCCTCGACGATTGCGCGGTTGCGGGCGTAGTCCAGGCCTTGGAGGCGTTCGCGAAAGTAGCGCGGGGCGGGGTGAGCGCTGGCAAATTCCTCGACGACGGCAAGGGTGTGGTCGGTGGAGTTGTTGTCGATCACGAGGATCTCGAAGTGATCGCGGGGAAACTGCTGTTGCGTGAGGCCGGCGAGCGTCTGGCGCAAAAAGTCCGCGCGATTGTAAGTCGGGATCGCGACGGTGACTTTGAGGGAGGGCTCGGGCATGCGGGCGGGGAATGGGACGCGAGGGAGAGGGGCGAGGGCAAGGACCAAGAGGGATGGAGCGTGTCGAGAACGGGATGTGCGGTGAGGCGGAGTGTAGGTGTGATACGGATGAGAAGTGAGATGAAGTTGTTGAGGTGACTTGGACGGCGCTCCGCGGGAGGTAGATGGATTGCCGCGTCGCCTGCGGCTCCTCGCAATGACAAGGGGTGGTGACGGAGGTGTTGTTCTAATCGAAGACTCGCACGGCTGCGTGCATCCTGACGGCGCGTTAGGGATGGGCCTACGCTGAAGCTACGGCCACACGTGTAACGCGCCCTACCTGCTTGCCAGTGGGCGCGGGGCAGGTCAGAGACCTGCTCTACTCATTATGGCGTTCAAACACTGGCCTCTGGTGCGCGATGTGCGGTTTGCACAGAAGAGCGGGCGCTACCTGCGCGGGGCGCGGAAGCGGCGGCCCGACCTGAACTGGTCGGAATTCGAGCGGATCGCGCGGCACTTCAAGCAGGACGACATGGGCTCGTTTCCGGAGCGCGGGTACCTGTTTCAACTCGCGAGCGATGCGCCGGCGAGCGCGCAGGTGATCGAGGTGGGCTCGTGGATGGGCGCTTCGACGTGCTTCCTCGCGGGCGGCTTGAAGGGTGAGGGCGCGAAGATCTACGCGGTGGATAATTTCCAGGGGCTCTCAACCTGCGGCGAGGATGCGGCGTGGTACAACCGGCACTTCAAACAACTCGGGGCGAACAGCACGCTGGAGATTTTCCGGGAGAATTTTGCGTCGCTTGGCTTTACCAAGAAGAGCGAGCCGGTGGTGAGCGATTCGCTGGCGGCGGCGAAGAAACTCGAGGCGTTGCGCGGGAAGATCGACCTGATCTTCATCGACGGCGACCACTCCTACGATGCGTGCAAGGCCGACATCGTGGCCTGGGCGCCGTTTGTGAAACGCGGCGGCGTGATCGCTTTCCACGATTTCGGAAGCCGCGCGGATGGTGTGACTCGGGCGATCTTCGAGGAGATCAAGAGCGGGCGCTTTGCTGAAATCGTTGGCGTGGCGGGGACGATTATTGCGTTTCGGATGTGAAGGCTCGCCCGCGAATCACGCAAATGGACGCGAATGAAAAAACGCTGATTAAGGGCCCACGAAACACACGAACTACACGAAAAACGAACCTCGGGGTTTCGTGTGTTTGGTGTGTTTCGTGGGCTCTTGGTTTTGAACAGGAAGGTCGGGAAGAACGCGGAGAAAACCGTTTCGCGGCCTTGAGTACTTTCTCCAAACCAATTTACAGGAGGCAAACCGAGGACGAGCCGAGGAAAGGCATGGGCTTCACTCGTTTCTTGGGGAGATTTCGGGCTCAGCTGAATTTTGTGGCGAGGGCTTCGAAGACTTGGTCCGTATCGAGCATGCGGACGCAGTAGCTGCGGTAGGAGTCGTCGCGGACGCAGGGGGTGGGGGCTTCGGCGCCGATGCAGGCGCAGGGGAGCGCGGTCTGGAGGATGGTGTGCTGCTCGCCGACGGGACGCCAGATGGTCGCGTTTTGCGAGCCGAAGAGGGCGACGACGGGCGTGCCGACGGCAGCGGCGACGTGCATGGGGCCGCTGTCGTGGCAGAGGAAGGCGTCGAACTGCGCGAGGAGGGCGGCGAGACCGCTGACGGTCTTTGGCGCGTCGGCGAGCACGAGGTGCGTGTGCGCGTGCTGGCGGATTTCCTCGATGAGCTTCTGTTCGCGCGGGCCGGCGGTGAGGAAGATCTGGATATCGAGCTCGTTCTGGAGCCGGTCGGCGACGGCGGCGAAGCGTTCGAGCGGCCAGATGCGGTGCTCGCTGCGGCTGCCAGGGTGGATGAGGAGCTTGCGGCCGCCGGGGTAGATGAAGCGCTGCACTTCGGCGACGTCCTCGGCATCGGGCACGAGGCGGACTTCGCGCGAGGCGAGCGGCACTCCGAGGGCGGCGGGCAGCGCGAGGTACGTCTCGGTGATGTGGTGCGAGTCGTAGAACGCGTTGGTGACTTTGGCGGTGTGCGTGTAACAGCCCGGGTGACGAAAGGGGATGAGTTCGCGGTCGTAGGCGACGCGGACGCGGGCGCCGGTGAAGCGGGTGACGAGGGCCGTCTTGTCGGTATTGTCGAAATCGAGGACGTGCGTGAAGCGCGCGCGGCGCAGCGCGCGGAGAAAGCCGAACCACTGCCCGAGCTTGCGGGGAAAGGTCAGCGCGCCGTGGACATCGGGGTTGAGCGGCAGCACGCCGGCGTAGGCGTGCTCGGTGAGGACGGTAAGGTGCGCCTCGGGCCAGTGGAGGCGGAGATTGCGGATGACGCTTCCGAGCAGGACGATGTCGCC
>JAZKEV010000279.1:0-4891 GCA_040386765.1 Verrucomicrobiota bacterium
CCGCATTGCGTGCCGTGGCAAACAGGTAGCCCTTGGTGGAGCGGACCTTGGTCTGTTCGCGGCTCTGCAGCAGCCGCGCGTAGGTCTCTTGCACCAGGTCATCGATGTCGAGATGCCGGGAAAACTTGGAGCGCAGATAGGCACGCAGCTCCGATTCGTGGGGCTGCACCTCTTGGGCAAACCAGCGGGCGGTCTCCGGGTCCGACGGGGGCATGGGGGCGGAACGGGGTCTAAGTCCCGTCGCCCCGAAAGCAAGGGCGATGAATCAGCCCTGCCTTTCTTTTCCTCCGCCCTAGTCAGCTGCGGTATGTTACTGAAGGCACGTTACCGATAATCTGTCCGCCAACTATCGCGCGTTACCCAACGCTCATCGCCTCGTTGCCGGTTTTGTTCTCTTCGACCCAGCGGACGCAGAATTGGACCAGTTGGGTGGCATTGCTGAGATTGATCTTCTCCTTGATGTGGGCGCGGTGGGTCTCGACGGTTTTCACGGAGACGTGGAGCTTGGCGGCGATTTCGCGGGTGAGCATGCCGTTGCCAATGAGGTTTACGATCTCGAGCTCACGGTCGCTGAGGGTCGCCACCGGAGAGGAGTCGTCGCTCGTTTCGCCGCCGACGAGCCGGTTGAGCATCTGGCTGGCGACATCGTCGCTTACGTAGAGCTGGCCACTGCGGATGCGGCGGATCGCCTCGACGACCTTGCTGATGACATCCTGCTTCATCACGTAGGCGCGCGCGCCGGCCTTGAGGACGCGCAGGGCGTAGATCGACTCGTGGTGCATCGAGAGCACGAGGATCTGGATCTTGGGGCTGAAGGCGCGGATGCTCTTGATCAGCTCCAGGCCGGAATTGCCTTTCAGCGAGATGTCGACCGTCACGAGGTCGGGCTGGAGCTTGTTGATCTCGTGGAGTGCCGTGGAGGCCTCTTCGGCTTGACCGCACACTTCCATGTCCGGTTCGCCATTGATGAGGGTGGTCAACCCACGCCGGATGAGGGCGTGGTCGTCGACGAGGTAGATTCGAGTTTTCAAGATGGATCGGTTTGATCGGGTTTGAGTCTACGACGAGGAAGAGGTGCCGCCGGATACCTTAAATTTACCGAGGCCCCGCGCGGAGTAAGGTTTTTGAAGGTGACCGTGCCGCCGAGCACACGGGCGCGGTATTGCATCACGTGCATGCCGATGCCCTCGGGGCGGACGGAATTGGCGGGAAATCCCTTCCCGTCGTCCTCGATGCTCAATTGCAGGGAGGTCGACAGGCACGCGACACTCAAGCGGATCGCGGTCGCACCGCCGTGCCGCACCGAATTGCCAATCGCTTCCTGGGCGATGCGGTAGACGTGGACGATCTGCTCAGGCGAGTGCGGCGGGAGCTTGCGCGGGAGCTCGAGGATGAACTCCACCGAGAAGCGCGTACGCGACTGGCGCGCGAGTTGATTGAGGGTTTCGCGCAGGGTGGAGTAGTTCAGCTGCGCCGGAAAAAGACCGTGGGCCATCGCGCGGACGCGGTCGGTGGCGCCCTGCACCTGGGTATTCAGCTCGGTAATCTCGGCGCCGAGGTCGGGCGCGACCTTCTTGGCCCGCTCACCGATGACATGCATCATGAAACTGAGGCCTGCAAGCGTCTGGCAAAGGTCGTCGTGGAGCTCCTGGCCGATGCGATTGCACTCACGCTCGCTGACGCGGAGGCACTCCCATTCGAGATGTTTCTGCTCGGGAATAGGCATGAGCATGCCCTGAAGCCGACGGCGGCCCGCCTCGGGGGCGGAGCGATGCAGCAGCCAGTGCCGCACCCACAACAGTTCTCCATCGGCGACGATAAGACGGTAGTCGATGGACTTTTCCGTTCGCACCACGTCGGGCGAGCCGAGGAAGGTGCGGAGCTTTTCGCGGTCGGCGGGATAAACGCTTTCCTCCCACGGCGAGCCGTTTTCAAACTGCGAAGGCTCGAAGGCAAAGATCGGCCGCGTCGTCTGGCCGAAGTGCAGGCTGATCAACTGCAGCGGTTCTTCCCAAGCTTCCCACAGGACGATCCGAGCGACCGGCATGATCTGAGCTAGGAGCGAAGAGGCGTCGGCAGTGGGCGCGAGGGTGAGTGCCGAGCGCGGAGGGAAGGGCACGGGTTCCACCAATGCTCGGGTGGTCGAGGAGGCTGATGACGAGGCCGGCATAGGTATATCTGGAAACAGCTAAGCGGGACATTCGGACAGGTCGGAATCAGGCAGGGCTGTAGCGAAGAGTAAAGGGTTTCCTCCATTAATTTGCGTTAAAAACGTAAGGACGCATCAGGTTTTCCCTGATGTGGTTAACTGCACTTTTTCGGGGGTGTAATCCGTAGTTTAGGTCCACCACAATCAGAAGTTTCCGAAGCAAATGCAGCACTTTTGCAATCGACCCGAATTGTCCGGTCGACTCTGTTTTTGGGTATACCTCATGCACTCCCTTTTTCAGTCCGGCAGGATCGCTCCCCTCGGTGCCCGTCGGCGGGTTTTGATCGTGGACGACCATAATTTCTTCGCCGCCTGCCTTCGCACGCTGCTCGACAACGAATCCGACCTTATGGTCTGCGACATCGCGGCAAATTCCGGTGAAGTACGCGAGCGGATCGAGCGATTGAAACCGGATTTGCTCGTGATCGATCTCACGCTCGGCGCGGAGAGCGGCCTGGAAGTGGGCCAGCGCTTGCGTGCGCTGGAAATCGAGACGCCCATTCTTTTTGTATCCACAATGCGGACACCGACACGCGGTCAACTCGCGGCGATCCCGCACTCGGCCTTCATCGCGAAAAGCCGGAAGCCCGCGGAATTCCTGACAGCGTTGCGTGCGGTGCTGGCACCGGAACGAACCGAGGGGAGTGCGGACCCGTGTGGATTCGTATTGGCTCAGACTGTCGTGGGAGCTTAAGTCAGCGACCATGGGACGAGCCATTCTCATCGTCGAGGACGACGATATCGTCCGGGATTTCATGCTCGTCGTCCTGCGCAGCGAGGGACGCGAGGTGCTCACGGCTGAGTCGGTGAAGGCGGCGCGGGAAATTATTTTTGCGCGGCCCGATGCGGAAAATCTCTCTCTGATCATCGATGTGGTGCTCCGGCAGGAGAGCGGCGTGGCGTTTGCGCAGGAACTGATCCAGCGGTATCCCCGGTTCAACGTGCTGCTCGTCTCGGGCTTTACCGACGACATGGTGCTGACGGAGCCGGAGGACATCGAGCGGATCGCCTTTCTGCCGAAGCCGTTCACCAAAAAAGAGCTCATGGGGGCGCTGGAGAAGTTCGACGGCTGAGGAGATTCGGCGCGGGTGGGTGGTGCGCCGCAAGCTGGCATCGGGGCAAAGCCGAGGGTATCGGCCTCGAATAAGGGCGAGAGGCAGACAGGCTCCTAGTCCCATCATGGCCTGAAAGCGTGGCTGTTATGGGTAGCGACGAGCGCCCGCGAAGCAAAGGCGCAAAGTCGCCTCGCGGGCGCTCGTCGCTACCTTAATTAAACCGCGCTATGCGCCTTCGTAGCGTGCGAGCGCGGTGGCGACGCTGGCAGCCAGGGCGCGCTCGTAGGTTTCCCAACTGTGCTGGCGCGCACGCTCGCGGGCGGCGGCTGACATCGCGAGGCGGCGGTCGGGCTCACGTTGTAGCACCTCGAGCTGGGCTACGATCGCTCCGGTGGAGCGGATCGGAACGATGAACCCTTCCACGCCGTCGTCGATGAAGTCGGGCGCAGCGGTGTGGGGCGTGGCGATCACGGGTAATCCGTGCGCGAGGGCATCGAGGAGCACGGGATCGAAACCGGAGAAGATGGCGGGAGCGAGCAGGACATCGTGCGCAGCCATCTCGGCGTGGAGCACGGACGGGGCGCAGGTATCGAGCCAGCGGATACAGGCGAGTTCACGGGCGAGAGCGGGGCAGGAATGGCGGGGCGGCGGACCGATTACCGTCAGCTCGACGATGCGGTGAAGCTCGCTGCAGGCGCGGAAGAGGTAGCTCAGACCGTGGCGCTGGCCGAGATTTCCCGCATAGAGGACGCGCAGCCGGCCGGAGCGGGTGGGAGGAGCGGGCGCGGGATACGAGTTCGCTGGAACAATCGGCGTGCCGGGCGGGATAACGGCGACGGCGGCGGGGAGCGGTGAAACGCGATCGAGGGTGCTGAGGAGGAAGGAACTGCTGGCGACGACGAGGTCAGCCTGCTGCAACTCGGCATCGCGGCGGGCAAAGGCGCGCCACGCGCGCGGCGCGTGGTCGAGGGTCGCGGCCCATTCGGGTTCGAGGTCTGCCTCTTCGGCGCAGATCGCCCGCTCGGCTCGCCAATGCCCCGTAGAGACTCCGTAGATACGGAGGAGGCCGCGGCTGCCGGCGGCCCGGAAGGTCTCCTCCGCGCCATATTCGTAGGCGTAGACGCCGGTGAAGCGGCGGCCGGCGAGACGCGTGCTGACCGTGCGATCCAGGGTGCGGCACGCGGCGTTGAAGCTGCGGGAGCGTCGGGGAGGGGCGACCCGTTCGGGGAGGGCGGCGGGCGCGAGCGATTGTGGCGCCGTACGCCCGGTGGAGCAGGTCCAGAATTCGCCGAGCATGCCGGCTCGCTCGAGGGCGAGCGCGACGTGCCGGACCGTGTCGTTTGCCAAGGGGTGCGACAGTAGAATCATGAGCTGGGGAATGCGGGAGATCAGCCCAGGCGCTCGGCGAGGGCGCGGAAGCGCGTGGCGCAGGCTTCGAAGAGGCGGGTGGGCAGGAGGCGGCCGAGGGCGTGGAGGTAGAGCCGGCTATTGCGCCACGGGGAGATGGTTGGCAGCCGGTGCCGGCGGCAGAATGCATTGAAGACCTGCGCGCGCATGAATATCTGCTCGATCTGCGTGACGCTCGAGCGCGTGCCGATTCCCGTCCCCGCCGACGACGAGGTGCTGG
>JAZKEV010000280.1:0-3696 GCA_040386765.1 Verrucomicrobiota bacterium
CTCCGGCAAGACCACGACGCTCGCCGCGATGGTCTCCTATCTCAACGAGACACGCACCGACCACATCATCACGGTCGAGGACCCGATCGAGGTCGTCCAGCCCGCCAAGGGCTGCAACGTCACGCAGCGCGAGGTCGGCCCGCACACCAAGTCGTTCTTCACCGCGCTGAAGGGGGCGCTCCGCGAGGACCCCGATATCATCGTCATCGGTGAACTGCGCGACCTCGAGACCATCGAGATGGCGATCAGCGCCTCGGAAACGGGGCATCTCGTCATCGGCACGATGCACACGAGCGATGCCTCCACCACGCTCAACCGGCTCCTCGACGTGTTCCCCCCGGCGCAGCAGATGCAGATTCGCGCCAGCGTCGCCGAATCGCTCCGCGGCATCGTCTGCCAACGCCTCCTCCCCGGCGTCGACGGCGGCCTCGTGCTCGCCTGCGAGATCCTCGTCAGCAACACCGCGATTCAAAACCTCATCCGCGAGGGCAAGTCCACCGGGCTCCGGAACACGATGGAGACAGGCGTGAAGGAGGGCATGTGCCTGATGGACAATGTCGTCTTCGGGCTCTGGCAGGATAAACAAATCCCCGCCGACGTCGCCCTCGCCAATATCAACAACCGCGTGCTCAAGGCGAAGATCACCTGACCTGTTTTTCCTTCCCTGTCATTGCGAGGAGCGCAGCGACGCGGCAATCCATCTAGAATTCCCCTGCCAGAATGTCCGCCTCCATCGAAGCCGAGTATGAACAAACCATGGTCGCGTATCGGAAATCCCGATTCACGATGGTCTGCCACGTGATCTATCTCGGGCTCTGCGTGGCAGTCTGCCTCATGGCCCGCCGGATGATGGGCCTACCGCCGCAGGTGCTCGGCCTCGTGGTCATCGTCGGGCTCGTGCTGTTTGGCAAAGACATCATGACCTTCATGCATCTCCGCTCCAAGCTCGCCCGGCTGCGCAGCGAGTACGAATCCGCTTCCTGATCATGCCTGCCATCGACTCCCTCCTTCGGACCATGCTCGAGCGCGGCGGCTCCGACCTCCATCTGACGGTCGGCCTCCCGCCCAAGGCCCGCATCTCCGGCTCGCTCGTGACCATCGGCGACACTCCGCTCGAGACCAAGGTCATGGAGTCGCTCCTGAAGGAGATCTGTCCCGAGAAGCGCTGGAACGATTTTCTCGAGAGAAAGGACCTCGACCTCGCGCACGAGATCCCGGGCCTCGCCCGCTTCCGCGGCAACTTTCTCTACAATCACTGGGGCCAGGCGGCGGTCTTCCGCCAGATCCCCGCGAAGATCCTCTCCTTCGACGACCTTAAGCTGCCCGAGGCGCTCAAGAAACTGTGCCACCTCGATCAGGGCCTCGTCGTCGTCACCGGCCCGACCGGCTCCGGCAAGTCGACCACGCTCGCCGCGATGATCGACTACATCAACTCCACCATGGCGCGGCACATCATCACGATCGAGGATCCGATCGAGTTTGTGCACCCGGTGAAGAAATCCGTGATCGTGCACCGCGAGGTCGGCGAGCACACCTCGTCGTTTGGCGCCGCGCTGAAGGGCGCGATGCGCCACGACCCCGACATCCTGCTCCTCGGCGAAATGCGCGAGATGGAGACGATCAAGCTCGCCCTCGGCTGCGCGTCGATGGGCATGCTCGTCTTCGGCACACTGCATACCAATAACGCGGCGAAGACCGTCGACCGCATCATCAACACCTTTCCCGCCGAAGAGCAGAATCAGGTGCGCGTGATGCTCTCGAGCTGCCTCGCCGGTGTCGTCGCCCAGCTCCTGTGCAAGCGCATCCCCAAGGGCCGCTGCGCCGTCCACGAAATCCTCCTCACGCACGAGGCGCTGCCCAACACCATCCGCTCCGGGCAGATCGCCAACATCAAGTCGATCATCGAAAGCTCGGGCGGAGATGGTATGATAACGATGGATACGAGCCTCATGAACCGGGTGAAGGACGGCACGGTCGAGGCCAAGGAGGCGTATATGAAGGCGGCGAACAAGGCGCTGTTTGCGCCGCTATTGAAGCCGGGCGATCTGGATGGCGGGCACTGAGGCTGGGCGCGTCATTCTGAATGCAGCGAAGAATTCAGCCGCAGGCGCGGAGGAGACAGGAAGGGTGAGCGGACGGCGCTCCGCGGGAGGTGGATGGATTGCCACGTCGCTTCGCTCCTCGCAATGACAGGGGGTGGAGCGGCTAGGGCGTGGCGGAGGTACGGGGTGGTGGCACCCGTGGATTGCGAACGGCCGGGCAGGGCCGCCCGGCCCTACCCTCTGGAAACCCACCGGGCTTTTTTAGCGTAGATGACCATTGCCACGCCCGCGAGAAACCCGCCCGCGTGAGCCCACCACGCTACACCATCATCGCCGAGGCCGAGCAGCGCACCGATGCCGCTGTAGGCCTGGAATACAAACCAGAGCGGCAGGAAGAGGAGCGCGGGGATCGGCATGATCGGCACGATCCACGGCACCAGCGCGAGGACGAAGGAGGTAGGAAAAAGGATCAGGTACGCTCCCATCACGCCGGAGATCGCGCCGCTCGCGCCCAGCAGCGTCGCGGTCGAAAAAGGCCCGGCCATTACTTGGGCGAGAGCCGCCGCGATACCCGCAAAGAGGTAGAACATCAGGTAGCGGAACCAGCCCAGCCGCCACTCCACGTTGCCACCAAAGATCCAGAGAAACCACATGTTGCCCAGCAGGTGCGCGAGGCCGCCGTGGAGGAATTGCGAGGTCACCAGCGTCCACCATTGGCCGGGATCGAGAGGATGGCTTACGAGACGTTTAGCGACGACGGAATGGTCGCTCACAAACGCGCCAAGCCCGTTTCCGCCGCGCATCCACAGCCAGAGCTCCCAACCGTAGACGACCACGTTTACCGCGATCAGCAGCTTGGTGACCGCGCGCGGACCTTTTTCCTTCGCGGTATCGGCTAGCGGAAACATGCTCTGACCTCAGCTGGGCACATGCGGTCGTGAGTAGAGCAGCACGGCGTGATGGCGAGTGCATTTCGTCTGAAAACCTGCCGATGGAGGCGCGGTGCCCTCACCGCGCGGACTATCATACCAATTACGAAGCGAAAAAAGACGATAGACCTAGCGCGGCGGAGCCGCAACCAAAGGTCCTTTTAAAGGAACTACGTAAAACACGAAAACCTTGAACCGCTAAAAGACGCTAATCACCGCTGAATCAGATAGGCGAAGACAGGGCTGATTGGTGGATCCCCATCTGTTGGGAAGAAATGCACGCAGAAAAACAACACTCTTGGGGATGGTGACACAGAGATCACGGAGCCGACACAGAGATCACGGAGGGCCGCTCCATAGCCTCTCTCTTTCCTCTGTGCTCTCTGGGTCAAAAATCTGATTTCGACTGGCCAATGGCACCAAGCCGCGAATTACCCCAAACTACCTCCGAGATCCTGCGTTCTCGGCGCCAGTTGTGTCCCCAAGAAACCCCCGCCTCATTCTCTTATCCATCAACCCCGCCCTACAATTTTCTCCCCTTCCCTTCATGCCGGCGCAGCACGCCGAGCACGCGCCAGCCGGCCTTCTCTTTAGTCAGCGTGTAATCGTACGAAGCCGCGTCACCGTTTTTTGAATACACTTGAGCGGTCACGGTCGCCCGCTGGCCGTCGTCGCGGACGATGCCGAACTGCTTGAACTGGCCGGCCGCAGCGGCTGCAAGGGCC
>JAZKEV010000281.1:0-9422 GCA_040386765.1 Verrucomicrobiota bacterium
ACCATCGCGATCGACACGATCATCAACCAGGCGAAGATCAACAAGGTCGGCCTCGCGAGCGGCGATGCCAAGTTCCGCCCCGTTTACTCCATCTACGTTGCGATCGGCCAGAAGAGCTCCAACATCGTCCGCACCGTCGCCGCCCTCGAGGCCGCCGGCGCGCTCGAATACACGATCATCGTCGCCGCCACCGCCGCCGATAATCCCGCCAATCAATACATCGCCCCATATTCCGGCGCCGCCATCGGCGAGTGGTTTATGGAAAACGGCATGGATGCGCTCATCGTGTTCGATGACCTCTCTAAGCACGCCGTCGCTTACCGCCAGATCTCGCTCATCCTGAAGCGTCCTTCCGGCCGCGAAGCTTATCCGGGCGACGTGTTCTACCTGCACTCCCGCCTGCTCGAGCGCGCCGCGCGTCTCGACGGCAAGGGCTCGCTCACCGCGCTTCCAATCATCGAAACCCTCGCGGGCGACGTCTCGGCCTACATTCCGACGAACGTGATCTCGATCACCGACGGCCAGATATTCCTCGAGACGGATCTCTTCAATCAAGGTATCCGTCCCGCCGTGTCGGTCGGTCTCTCTGTTTCTCGCGTCGGTTCTTCCGCACAGATCAAGGCCACCAAGCAGGTCGGTGGTAAACTCAAGGGCGAGCTCGCCCAGTTCCGCGAACTCGCGGCCTTCGCGCAATTCGGTTCCGACCTCGACGCCAAGACGAAGTCGCAGCTCGAGCGTGGCGCCCGCATCGTCGAGCTCTTCAAGCAGCCCGCGTTCAGCCCGTCGCCGATCGAGCTCCAAGTCGCCATCCTCTTCGCGATGCAGAAGGGGTTCTTCGACCCCATCGACGCCAAGAAAGTCGTTGCCGCGGCCGCCAGCATGAAGGCGTTCTTCACCACACGCAAAGACGCGCTCCTCACCGAGATTCGCACCAAGTCCGCCCTCGATAAAGACATCGAGGCGAAACTTGAAGCCGCCTGCAACGAGTGGAAATCCGGCTACACCGCCTGATTTTTCCCGCGGCTCTAAGCTAAAAACCTCCTCTTACCGTGGCATCCACACGCGATATCCGCCGACGCATCAAGTCGGTCAAGAACACCCGCCAGATCACGAAGGCGATGGAGCTCGTCGCCGCGTCGAAGATGAAGAAGGCACAGGCCGCCGCCCTCGCGGGTCGCGCCTACTCCCAGCTCATGGCCGACATGCTCGCCGCGCTCGCGACGCGCGTTGATGAATCGCATCATGCGTTTCTCACGCAGCGCGAGGTGAAGACCCGCGGCGTGCTGCTCGTCACGACGGACAAGGGCCTCTGCGGACCGCTCAACGCGAATCTCTTCAAGCTCGTCACCGATATTAAGACACCGGTGAAGTTCTACGTCATCGGCCGCAAGGGAGCGCAGTTCATCGCGCGCACCAAGCGCCAGATGATCGCTGATTTCACCATCTCGGATCGCGTTACGTTTGCCGAGGTGAAGGTCGCCTCCGAGTTCATGGTCGCGCAGTTTCTTGAGGGCGCGATCGATACCATCGAGGTCATCTACCCACGCTTTAAGAACACGCTCATTCAGGAGTCTGTTGTTCGCCCCGTGCTGCCATTGCACAGCCTGAAAGAGTTCGTCGCCGCCGTGCAGGCCGACACCGGCACGATCCGCGTTCCGCACGCCGACGACCGCGAGATGCTCTTCGAGCCCAGCGCCACGAAGGTCCTCGAGGCGCTGCTGCCGTTCTACGTTAACCGTCACATCTTCCAGCTCGTGCTCTCCGCGAAGGCTTCGGAGCACAGCGCGCGCATGGTCGCGATGAAGACCGCCAAGGACAACGCCACCAAGCTCGTGGGCGAACTCTCCCTCGAATACAACAAGGCCCGCCAGGCCGCGATCACGCAGGAAATCCTCGAAATCGCCGCGTCTGCTTTCGCCGCCTAATCCCCAATTTCTAAAATCCCTCTCTCAATGAATACCGGCAAAATCGTCCAAGTCATCGGCCCCGTGGTCGACGTGCAGTTCGCGGAGAACGCCATCCCGCCCATCTACCAGGCGCTCATCATCGCGTTCACCGTCGGCGGCAAGTCGGAGAATCTCACGCTCGAGGTGCAGCAGCATCTCGGCGGCGGTCTCGCTCGCGCCATCGCCATGTCGTCCTCCGAAGGCTTGAAGCGCGGTATGGAAGTCGTCGATACCGGCTCCCCGATCTCTGTGCCCGTCGGCAACGGCATCCTCGGCCGCATTCTCGATGTCACCGGTTCGCCCGTGGACGGCCGCGGCCCCGTGCCGCACGAGAAGAAATACCCGATCCATCGCCCGGCCCCCGCGCTCGCCGATCAGGACACCAAGGCCACGATTCTCGAGACCGGCATCAAGGTCATCGACCTCATCGCTCCCTTCATCAAGGGCGGTAAGGCCGGAGCCTTCGGTGGCGCCGGCGTCGGCAAGACCGTCGTCATTCTCGAACTGATCAACAACATCGCCAAGGCCCACGGCGGTTACTCGGTGTTCGCCGGCGTCGGCGAGCGCTCGCGCGAGGGTAACGATCTTTACCACGAAATGTCCGAAGCCGGCGTCATCGACCAGAAAGACCTCATGAAGTCCAAGGTCGCGCTCGTTTACGGCCAGATGAACGAGCCCCCGGGCGCCCGTATGCGCGTCGCCCTCTCCGCGCTCGCGATGACCGAGTATTTCCGTGACGAGAAAAACCAGGACGTGTTGCTCTTCATCGACAATATTTTCCGCTTCTCCCAAGCCGGTTCCGAAGTGTCCGCGCTCCTCGGCCGCTCGCCGTCCGCCGTTGGTTACCAACCCACGCTCTCCAACGAAATGGGCCTCCTCCAAGAGCGCATCACTTCGACGAAGAAGGGTTCCATCACCTCCGTGCAGGCCGTTTACGTGCCCGCGGACGATTTGACCGACCCGGCGCCCGCCAACACCTTCGCGCACTTGGACTCCACCATCGTGTTGGAGCGCTCCATCGCCGAGCTCGGTATTTATCCCGCCGTGGACCCGCTCGCCTCCGTCTCGAAGGCGCTCGAAATCTCCATCGTCGGCGAAGAGCACTACCGCGTCGCCCGCGAACTTCAGCGCGTTCTCCAACGCTACAAGGATCTTCAGGACATCATCGCGATTCTCGGTCTCGACGAACTCTCCCCTGAGGACAAGCAGACCGTTTACCGCGCGCGCAAGATCCAGCGCTTCCTTTCGCAACCGTTCGCGGTCGCCGAAGTGTTCACCGGCTCGCCCGGCAAATACGTTCCCGTCAAGGAGACCGTCCGCGGCTTCAAGATGATCCTCGACGGCGAGCTCGATCACATTCCCGAGGGCGATTTCTACATGAAGGGCGGCATCGACGAAGTCATCGCCGCCGGTAAGAAGTAACCCGTCATGGCTCTCACGCTCGAAATCGTCACGCCCGAGGCCCGGGTTTATTCCGACACCATCGACACCGTCGTCATCCCGACGGTGGACGGTGAGATCGGTATTCTTCCCGGTCACATCCCGCTGCTCACGCAAGTCGAGCACGGCGAGCTGCGCGTGACCAAGGGCTCGGCCACGCTGTTTCTCGCGGTCGGTGGCGGCTTCGCCCAGGTCTCCGGCGACAAAATCTCCGTCCTCGCCGAACACGCGATCACGGAAGAGAAGATCGACGAGAAGGCCGCCGAGCACGCGATGCAGCGCGCCGAGCAAGCCATCAAAGACGCGAAGGATCTCGATCCCGCGGAGTTCGAGCACCTGCAAAACATGGTGCGCTTCTCCGGCACTCAGCTCGCGCTCAAGCGTCGTCGGCGCTGATTAAAGTCGGGCAGGGGAGAGAACAAAATTCTTCTCACGGCAGATTCACTTTCAAAGCGCGGTCCCTTCGGCCGCGCTTTTTTCATTTCTCCGCGCGAAAGTCTCACGTTGCCCTTGAAACTCAGTCTCACCCGCGCCACGGTCTTACTTCCGATGAGCAGTCGCCCGTCTTCCGCCGCCCACATCCCGCTCTGTCAGCTCCCCGCTGGCGCGACCGGTCGGGTATGTTCGCTCACGGGTGACGTGAATTTCTGTCAGCGCGTGCGCGAAATGGGCTTCGGTGAATCCGCTTTTGTCACGAAGGTGTCCGGCACGACTACGATTCTCTGCCAGGTGAGCGGCACGCGCATCGCGCTCAGCCACGCCGCCGCGAGCAATATCCTCGTCGAGCAAATCGGCGGTCGCACGACGCCGAAAGGGTAGGGCGGCGCGTCTGCTCTGTTCACCGCCGCTGCCCAGCTGTCATGTCGTCCGCGCCGAAGTCTCCCTCGATTCCGCTCTCCCAACTGCCCGTGGGCGCCACCGCCACGGTGCGCGAATTTCCAAAAACCGGCACCGCCTTTCTCCGCTTGCGCGAGATGGGCCTGCTCGTCGGCACCACGATCACGCTCGTTCGCACCGCGCCCCTCGGCGATCCACTGGAAATAAAAGTCCGCGGCTATCACCTCACGCTCCGCAAAACCGAAGCCGAGCACGTCCTCGTCGAGCCCACCGCCTGATATGGCTTTGCCCGCGCACATTTCTTCTGGACCGACCGCCGCGTCTTCACGCCAACCCGTCTACGCGCTCGTCGGCAATCCGAATTG
The DNA here is from genome assembly GCA_040386765.1 of Verrucomicrobiota bacterium. Lineage (GTDB taxonomy): Bacteria > Verrucomicrobiota > Verrucomicrobiia > Opitutales > Opitutaceae > ER46. The sequence continues at coordinate 4,589 of JAZKEV010000281.1, forward strand.
CGGCAAGAGCACGCTCTTCAACGCGCTCACCGGCCTGAAACAAAAGGTCGGCAACTATCCCGGCGTCACCGTCGAGAAAAAGATCGGCACCGCTTATTCACAGCACGGCCAGCCGATCACCGTCATTGATTTACCCGGCACCTATTCACTCGCCGCGCGCTCGCCCGACGAAGCCGTCACGCGCGACGTGCTCCTCGGCCGTCGCGCCGACACCGCGCAGCCCGATCGCATTCTCTGCATCGTCGACGCCACCAATCTCGAGCGAAATCTCTACCTCGTTCACCAGATTCTAGATCTCGGCCGCCCCGTGATTCTCGTGCTCAATATGATGGATCTCGCCGCGCAAGCCGGCCTCGAGATCCGCGTTGCACGCCTCGAGAAGGAACTCGGCATTCCCGTGATCGCTTGCGAAGCCGTCAACCAGCGCGGCCTCATCGAACTCAAGCTCGCGATGAGCCGTCCTGATCTGCCGCTCGCCCGCCACGCGTGGGACGTGCCCGCCGCGATCGCGCCCGCCGTTTCCGAACTCGCCGCGTCGCTCGTCGAAAGCGACCGCAAGGCGCCCCTCATCGCGCGCGCCGAAGCCCTGCTGCTGCTAACCGATCAAGATTCCGTGCGCGTCACCGGTTCGACGCCGCTCAGTGCACGCACGACGGAAATTCTACGCGGTTGGCAGGCGCGTTGGTCGGGCGAGGGCACCGACTGGGCCGGCGCACTCGTGAGTTCGCGCTACGACGCCATCGGCCTGCTCGCCGCTGAAGTGATCCGCACGAGTGGTTCGACCGGCCCGAGCGCCTCCGACAAAATCGACGCCGTCGCCACGCATCCGGTCTGGGGGTGGCTCATTCTGGGCGGAGTGATGACGCTGTTGTTTTTCAGTATCTTCACCTTCGCCGAGGCGCCGATGAACTGGATCGACGGTCACATCGCGGCGCTCGCGGATTTCGTAAAAACCAAAATGTCCGAGGGCGATCTGCGCGATCTCATCACCGACGGCGCCATCGCCGGCGTCGGTGGCGTGCTCGTTTTCCTGCCGCAGATTCTAATTTTATTTTTCTTCATCGGCCTGCTCGAGAGCACCGGCTACATGGCGCGCGCCGCCTTCATCATGGATCGCCTGATGAGCCGCGTCGGCCTCAACGGCAAAAGCTTCATCCCGATGCTGAGCTCCTACGCGTGCGCGATTCCCGGCATCATGGCCACGCGCACCATCGAGGATCAGAAGGACCGGCTCGTCACCATCCTCGTCGCGCCGCTCATGAGTTGCTCCGCGCGCCTGCCGGTGTATCTCCTGATGATTGCCGCGCTCGTGCCCAATGAGAGCGTGCCGCTCGCCACCAAGGTCGGCGTCATGCTGCTCATGTACGCGCTCGGCACCGTCGGCGCATTTTTCTTTGCGTGGCTCTTCAAGCGCACGCTGCTCAAGGGTGAGCCGCCGCTCATGATCATGGAGCTTCCCCCGTATCGCGCACCCGCCGTGCGCGATGTGGTGCTGCACATGATGGAGCGCGGTTGGATCTTTCTGCGCCGCGCCGGCACGGTCATCCTCGGCATCAGCATCATCCTTTGGTTCCTCGCCGCGTATCCAAAAGCTCCTGACGGCACGAGCGAGCAGCAGCAGCTCGCTCAGAGCTTTGCCGGTCGCGCCGGACATGCCATCGAGCCCGCGATCAAGCCCCTCGGCTTCGACTGGCAGATCGGCATCGGCCTCATCAGCTCGTTTGCCGCGCGCGAGGTCTTCGTCTCGACGATGAGCGTGGTTTTCAATGCCGAGTCCGAGGACGAGGAGGATACCGCGCCGCTCCGCCAAGCGATCCTCGAGGCGAAGTGGCCCGACGGCCGCAAGCTCTTCACGCCGCTGGTCTGTTTCTCGCTGATGATTTTCTACGTGTTTGCGATGCAGTGCATCAGCACGATCGCGATCGTCCGCCGCGAAACGAATTCCTGGCGCTGGCCGCTCTTCCAGATCGGCTACATGACCGGCACCGCGTGGCTCCTAAGCCTCATCGTCTACCAAGGCGGCCGCGCGCTCGGTTTCTGAGGGTAGGGCGCGTTGTTCCTAACGCGCCGTGGTTGAGGGTGCGGGCGCTTATGCCCGCAGAATTCATCCGACTTTTGCCGCCTTCTGTGCATCGTTAAGGACTGCCATCGATGTCTGCCGATCTCCAAACCATTGCCGCACTCGTCGTCGTCGCGCTCGCCGCGACATGGTTGATTGCGCGTGCGCTAGCGAAGCGCCGCTCAGGCTGTGGCGGCGGCTGCGGTTGTCCGACGGAAAAGCTAAAGCGGTAGATGCTGCTGGGAAAGGCGGCTTCTTCGGTAGGCCCACAAACAATTCTGCTTCATTCGCGTCTATTCGCGTGATTCGCGTGATTCGCGGGCGAAAAGATCGATCGCAAGCAAGGCCGGGCGGCGAAACGCGCACGTTCCGGCAAATCGCTGACATCTAATTATTCACCCTTTGGGGAATTGCGGATTCGAAGTAGGGGATTTTCCTTCGTGCGTCGCGACTGATCGCGGCGTAGGTTTATATTTCGCCCATGGAAGTCCTTATTCGTGAAAATGCCGAGGTCGGATGTGTCCTCGGCGCCAAGATCATCGCCAGTGTCGTGCGCGACAAGCCGCGCGCCGTGCTCGGCCTCGCCACGGGCCGCACGCCGCTGCGCCTTTATCAGGAGCTCATTCGGCTCCACAAAAACGAGGGCCTCGATTTCAGCAAAGTCACCACGTTCAACCTCGACGAGTACGTCGGGCTGCCGCCGGAGCACGATCAGTCGTACCGGTACTTCATGAACGAGAATCTGTTCAAGCACATCAACATCGACCTCACGCGCACCAACGTGCCGAACGGTGTTGCGGCGGATCTCCACGCCGAGTGCCGCTCGTATGAAGAGCGCATCCTCGCCGCGGGCGGCATCGACATCCAGCTCCTCGGTCTCGGCCGCAACGGCCACATCGGTTTCAACGAGCCCACCGGCTCGCTCCGCTCGCGCACGTGGATCAAGATCCTCTCGGAGCAGACGCTGAAGGATAACAGCGAGGTCTTCGGCTCCTTCGACGCGATGCCCAAGCACGCGCTCACGATGGGCATCGGCACCATCCTCGACGCCAAGCGTTGCCTGCTCCTCGCCTTCGGCCCGTCGAAGGTCCGCGCGGTGGAGCACATGGTCGAGGGCCCGCTCTCCGCGATCTGCCCCGGCTCGGCACTCCAACTCCATCCGCGCGCCACGGTGCTCCTCGATGAGAATTCGGCGGCCGGCCTCCACTACGCCGACCACTACCGCTGGATCGACAAGCACAAGTTCGACTGGCAGCGCACGAAGTGAGGTAGGGGCGGCTTATGCCGCGACGGATTGATGGAGGCTAGCCCGCCGCGTGAGCGGCGGGACTCAGGAGGCTCGCGGGCCGTCTACACCGCCGCGACCGCGACCTCGCGCCGGCCTTTTGCGATCGGCAGCACGATCAGCGCCGCGATCACGCACAAAACGCCGGCGCCGATAAAGGCCCACGTGTAGCTCCCGTACTCGGTCCGCACCGCGCCGGCGGCAAATGCTGCGAACGCTGCGCCTGCCTGGTGCGCGGCCGCGATCCAGCCGAAGACGATGCTCGCCTTCTCGCGGCCGAAGACCTCGCCCGTGAGCCGCACCGTTGGCGGTACCGTTGCGATCCAGTCGAGCCCGTAGAACACCGCAAATACGCCCAGGCCGACCGTCGGCCCCAGCAAGGCCTGCGGCAGGAACATCAGCGAAAGCCCGCGCAGGCCGTAGTATCCAAAAAGAAGATACCGGCAGTTGTAGCGATCGCTCAACCAGCCCGAGGCCGTGGTGCCCACGAGATCGAAGACGCCCATCGCCATCAGCAGCGAGGCGGAGTCGACTTCCGGTATCCCGCAGTCGAAGGCGGCTGCGATCATGTGCGTGCCGATCAGCCCGTTGGTGCTCGCACCGCATACGAAGAAGGAGCCCGCGAGCAGCCAGAAGTCGCGCACCCGCGCTGCCTCGAAGAGCACACGGATCGCGCGCTTCGCCGGATTCTCCTGCGGCTTCCCTGCCATCGCGTTGGGTTCCACCGGACCCGTTTCACCATACGGCCGCAGTCCGACATCGCGTGGATCGTCGCGCATGAGAAACCAAATCACCGGCAGCACCAGCGCGGTGGCACCCGCGGTAATCCAGATCGCCCAACGCCAGTCACTCGTCGATGCGGTCGCGAGCGTGCGCAGAAAAACCAACTGGCCCGTCGCCGTGCTTGCGGTCAGCACGCCCATCACCAGTCCGCGCCGTTCGGTGAACCAGCGATTCGCCACTGCCGCACCCAGCACGACAGCCGCCATGCCCGAGCCCGCGCCGACCACGAAGCCCCACAACACCACAAACTGCCAATACTGCGTTGCCAGCGTGGAGAGACCGTAGCCGATCGTGATCAGCCCCATTGCTGTAAGCATCGAGCGCCGCAAACCGAACCGCTGATACAGCGCCGCGGCAAAGGGGCCGATCAGGCCGTACAGGAGAATGTTGATCGAGACGATCGACGACACCGTCGCGCGGCTCCACTGAAACTCGTTCCCCAGCGGCAGCAGAATGACCCCGGGCGTCGCTCGTGCGCCCGCCGCCGCCAGCAGCGCGAGAAACGTCACGCCCGCGACGATCCACGCATAGTGCATCTTCGGTTTCTCCGGCGTCGCAGCCTCTGTGCTCATCGTGGCAACGATGCTGCTCACGCGCACCCATCTCGCAAGCTGCCCGCCCCTGTCTCGGGAAATTTCACGTCCACTGTATTCTCCGAGGAGGGGACGCGTTAGGGGTGTGTTTTCAAATAGTTTGTCATTCTGAGC
>JAZKEV010000281.1:9432-70568 GCA_040386765.1 Verrucomicrobiota bacterium
GCGAAGAATCCACGCGCGCGAAGATGGCATGGTGTCCGTTCACGTGGATTCTTCGCTGCGCTCAGAATGACAGAGGTAAGAGGGGGCGCTTGATTTTGAAAACAGGCCTTAGCCTCGAGTGGCCACGTGTCGCGCGAGTTTGAGGATGCGCGCCCACAACCCGGGCGGTGGGTGCACCTCGCTTCCCCTGGCTCATCTTTTTCCGAATCGCCCACGGCCCTCCGTCGCCCATGCTCGCGCCCCATGACTCCGCCTCCCGGCCCGCACGAAAAGCTCCGCCGTGAGCTTGAAGGTCCCGATACGCTCCGCCGCTTCGGCAGCGGATGGATCAGTGGCGTGCTCGGCCTCGTGCTCGCGATCGCGGGCTTCTGCCTCGTGCTTTCGTTGCGCGCCCCTGGCACCTTCTCAATGGCCGAGATTCACGCGCTCCACGCCCATGGCTGGTTCCGCGTGGTGCTGCACGTCGTCCTGCTTGCCGCGTTTGCGTTTTCCGCACTCAGCCTCGCGCTGCGGCGGGAGCGGATCCTTGGCATGCTCGGTGTCGGTATCACGCTTGTGGCCGCGCTGCTCGGCGGATCGCAGTCGACCGCACTGGTGGCAGATCCCACGCCGGTTTTCTTCGGCCTGGATTTCTTCGTCCTCAACGTGCTCTTCACCGGTTTCCTCTTCATCCCGGTCGAGCGGATCTTTCCACAGCGGGCGCAGCTCGTGTTTCGCGACGAGTGGCGCGAGGATCTCTTCTACTATCTCGTGAGCAGCATGCTCGTGCAGGTGCTTACGTTTCTCACGTTCGCACCGGCCACGACGATCCTCTCCTTCGCGCCGCTTACGAACACGCGCGCGTGGGTCGGCTCGCTGCCCTTCGTTGTGCAGTTCATCGCGATCATGTTTCTCACCGACTTCGTGCAGTACTGGGTGCACCGCACGTTTCACCGCATTCCGTGGCTGTGGCGTTTCCACGCCGTGCATCACTCCGCGCAGCACATGGATTGGATGGCGGGCGCGCGCATGCACTTTCTCGAGATACTGGTGCTGCGCAGCACGACGGTCATCCCGATGTTTGTCCTTGGCTTCAGCAGTGCGGCGATGAACGCGTATATTTTCCTCGTCTATCTCTACTCCACCTTCGTCCATGCCAACCTCGGCTGGCGCTTGCCGTTGATCGAAAAAATCTTCGTCACCCCGCGCTTCCACCATTGGCACCACGGCATCGAGCGCGAAGCGATCGACGTCAATTTCGCGATCCACTTCCCGATCCTCGACCGCCTTTTCGGCACGCACTATCTGCCCGAGGAGAAGTGGCCTGCGGGCTACGGCATCCACGGCCACCCGGTGCCCAAGGGTTATCTCGCGCAATTTAAATATCCCTTCCGCCGCGAGAAGAAGTGAGCGGGCTGGCTGCCTGGGGCCGAAGACAAGGGTCCCCGCCTCACCTCAAGAGCGAAAGCGCGCGACTACCCACGGACTTCGCTCATCAGTCCCACGAGGTTTCCATCCGGGTCGCGCACAAAGCCGATCCATAGGTCGTGGTCCGGCATCTTAGCCGTGAGCTGCGGTGTGCGCTCGTTTTTCGCGCCGCGCGCGACGATGGCCGCATGCGTGGTGACGATGTCATTCACCTTGAAATAGAGCACTGAGTTCTTGCCGGGCTCTCCGTGGCCCTGCGGCGTCGAGAGCATGATCCGCACGCTGCCGGCGGCGAGAAAGGCGAGGTTTGGCCCCGCGGGGAAAAGAAACTTCAGGCCGAGCACATCGCGATAAAACGTCGTCGCCGCTGCGACATCGCTCACGACGATCGCGATCTGGCCAAGCTCGGACGGAGCAGGGGAGGGGGCGCTCATGAGCTATTTCCATCGCACCAAGCCGACATTTTACAGCAGATAAAATGAGGAGCTGACCGCGCTTCCGTGCTTCTGCCATCGCCAACCAAGGTCTGCATCGCGAGATGCGCGTCTGGGTGTGTTTTCGAAATCGGGCGACGCTCCGCTTCTGTCATTCTGGGCGTGAAGTACGGGTGTTCGCACGGCGCTCCGCGGGAGGTGGATGGATTGCCACGTCGCTTCGCCTTCGCCGAGCCTACGGCGAGATTCAGGGGTGCGGTGCGTTGCGAGGGGCCTTCGGTCACACGGGCAATGAGCGCAACCATACCGATATGGGCAGAAATTTTTGTGGAATGGACGGTATGGACGGAATGGACGGGTTTCCGGGGAGGGGCGGATGTGGGATGATGGACCCATTATGTTTACCGAACGAAAGGTGCGGGCGGATGCGAAACTGGAGCGGTTGGAGGTGGAGCAGAAGAAGCGGGTATTGGTGTGGCTGGAGGAGGAGAACCGCACCTATGTGGAGGTGGCGGGGCTGGTGAAGACGGAGTTTGGGGTGAGCGTGGGGAAGAGCGCGGTGGGATACTTCTGGCAGCGGCATGTGCTGCCGCAGCGTTATCGGGAGGAGGTCGAGGCGATGGAGGGGATCGGGGAGCTGCCGGAGACTCGGTTTGCGGAGGCGACGTTGAAGCTGGCGCGGATGCACGCGTGGGAGGCGCTGAGCCAGCCTGAGCCGCAGGTGGCGAAGGCGGAGCGGTTGCTGAGGATGGTGTGGAGGGCGGAGCGGATGGCGCTGGCGCGGGAGCGGCTGGAGTGGGAAAAACAGCGGGTGGCGCGGGCCGGGCAAACGACGCCCGCAGCGAGGGAGGACACGCCGACGGAGAAAGCGGAGAAGCCGCGCACGGGGGCGCGGGGGCTCAGCGAGGCGGTGAGCCCGCACGGCGGCGCTCCCGAGCCTCGTGTATTTCCGGGCTATTCCGGGGAAAGCCGGGATCGGACGCGAACGGCAGGGGTGAGGGCTGGGAGCGCGGAGGCGCCGGCCAAGGGCAAGGGGGCAGATAGGGTTGGGCGGAAGGCGGGCGAGCTTGCGGGGAAGGCGGACGGTCCCGTGGTGGGGGCGGTGGCGATCAAACCGGACCCTACGGTGGTCACGCCCTCCACGACGGCGGTAGCGGATACTAGCGATACCTGCCAACCGGCGCTGCCGCAGTTTCTACAGATCAGTCCGGAGGCGACCTTGCTGACGGGAATCAAGATGGCGAAGCACTTCGGCCGGGATACGGCCAAACTCGAGGCGGGGTTTGCCCGGCTATTTCCGGGCTATTCCGCGGATAATCCCGATAGCATTCCGAAACGCACGGTAGAGGAAAACCTGCGGTTGAAGATCGAAATACAGAAGGTCGCCGGGCTGGGTTATGCTTATCTGGAGGCGGAGCTGGCCAAGCGTGCCGCTTGGGTGGCGGCACGTGCGAACGGGGTGGTGAAGAGTGCGGTGGGGGAGTCCGTAGCTTAGAGCGGAGAGCTCAGAGTCTAGAGCTAGGAAAGCGGACCCAATCATTTATTAACCACGAAACACACGAAACACACGAAAGACACGAAAGTTGGAGAGGGGTGTTCTCGGTTCGGCTCCTGTGGAACGTATCGGGGTTTCTGGATTGATGAACCGCTAAAGGATTTCACTCCCGTGAAATCGACTTTCAGCGGCTCCGGCTAATCGCCTGCGCAGTAGAAGAAAGGGGTCTGCTAAACGCAGACTTGGAGTCGCCGGACTGAGGGGCCGAGAGTCGATAGCTGAGAGTCTGGAGTCAGGCACAGGACAATACCCGGAGCTCAGCTAACTCTTTTGAAGACACAACCCCAAGCCCGCAGTTGGCCGCTAGTTCATTCGCTCCAGTATCAGATGATAGATCTTTTCCAGCGCGAGCATCAGCGTTGCACCAGAGAGGGCGAAGTAGATGAGTCCACCAAGCGTCGCCACGTAGCCACCGATGATGAACTTCCCATCGCGCTCCAAGAGACCGCCCGCGATGAGCATGATGCCCCAGGCGGGGATCACGTTGCTGAAGGGCAGGGGCAACGGCAACAACAGCATCAAGGCGCAGACCACGATCGGTATTGCGTGGATTTGCTCGCGCTGCGGCGTCGCTGTCACCCATAGGAGTCGTGGCCTTAGCAACCGCTCGAACCAAGTAACGATCTTCTGCGTCAACGCGAAGACCTTCTTGAAAAATTTAGGGGGCAACCGCGTATCGAGCAGCTTCTGAGGCAACCACGGTTTTTGTCCGAGCGCCAGACGCACACCGATGATCGCAATGATCAGGCCGAGCGGAGTGGAGAGCCCGGGGATGGGGATCGGCTGGCAGAAGGGCAGCGAGATCAGCATGATGAGCAGCACGTACCCGCGCCCGTGCAGCAGCGCCAGGACCTCGCGCAGCGTCACGGTCTCCACTTCAAATTCTTTGAGGATCAGCGCGAACTCTTCCGACAGTTTGCGGGTCTGCGTGGGGTCCGCGGCCTCGATCACGGACACACCGTAGCCCGAGCCGACATCCGGGACGGACGGCGGGTGTTTTTCGGGATCAGGTTCCGCGTTTATTGCCATAGAGCTCGATGTGCAGACGGTGCGCGTAACGGTAGCCGCGCGCCTTGCAGAGTTCCCCGAGCCATGCCGCGCGCCCGCGCATTTTTTCCAGCGAAGTCGCTTCCGGCATCAGTAAAACCTTGTGGCGCGGGATCTCCCGCTTCAGCGCGGTCAGCATGTGCTCCAACTCCTCCACATCCTCCGGCCGGGACACCACGAACTTGAATTGATACGGATACGCGTCGATCCAGGCCCGCACCGCGTCGGGTTGCCAGCGTGTAGCCTCATGCTTTTTTCGCCATGCTGCGTGTTGGATTGGATCGGGCGCGGAGTTAAGGAGCTTGGGCGAGAGCGAGGCCAGGTCGCATGCGATCCCGTCGGGCGCCACCGTCGCCGCGGTCTCGATCGTGATGTGGCGGCCGGTGTTTTTGATCTCGGTTGCGAGGGCGCGGATATCTTTTGCGATCAGGGGCTCGCCGCCCGTGAGCACCACGTGCTTGGCGGCGGGAAAGTTTTCCACGGCCGCCACGATCTGCGGCACGGTCTTCTGCTCGCCCTCGGGATTCCACGAGGCGTACGGCGTGTCGCACCACGCGCAGCGGAGATTGCAGCCGCTCGTGCGCACAAAGACGGACGGCACGCCCGTCAGTTCACCCTCGCCCTGTAGCGAATAAAATATCTCCGAAATCAGCATATCGTTTGCCCGCTAATCACGCGAATAGACACGAATCTCAAACCGCATTCGCGTTTCATGAGCGTGATGCGCGGGCGGCTGGCTTTTCCGGCAGCGCCTCGTGCGTGGCATATTCCGTCGGATCGGGAATGCCTGCTTGCGCAAAGGCCTCGCGCCGCTCCACGCAGGTGCCGCATTTGCCGCAGTGGATGGCGCCGCCTTTGTAGCACGACCACGTGCGCCCGAGATCCGCGCCGAGCCTCGGTGCGGCGGCGGCGATCTCGCCTTTCGTCATCGCGATGAAGGGCCGCAGCAGCTTCACGCCGGCGTAGGTGCCCAGCCGCATCGCGTCGCCCATGGCGCGCATGAAGTCCTCGCGGCAATCGGGATAGATCGCGTGATCGCCACCGTGCGCCGCGATCACGAGGCCCTCGGCCTGCACGCTCTCGGCGAAGCCGCACGCAATCGAGAGCATGATCGCGTTGCGAAAGGGCACGACGGTTTGCTTCATGTTTTCCGCCTCGTAATGCCCTTCGGGAATATCGCCGCCGCTCTTCAGCAGGTCCGAGGCGAACAGCCGGTTCACGAAATCGAGCGCGATCGTCTCGTGCCGCGTGCCGATCGCCCGCGCATGCTCTACGGCAAACGGAATCTCCCGGTGATTGTGTTTCGCCCCGTAGTCGAAGCTCACCGCTGCCACCACTTCATGCTTCGCCCGCGCCCAATAGAGGGCCGTGACCGAATCCATCCCACCTGAGCAGAGCACCACGACTTTCATAGTGTCCCACGAAGCCACAAAATCCGGCAAAGACACCCAAAAACCGGTTACAAACCCTCGCCATTGTTTCGACGAGTAACGCCATAGCGTCGCTTCACCCCCAAAATGGAGGCGCTGTGGTTCCGCGGCGCGGGTTGCGACTTTCGCCTCGCTTCTGCCTTTCGGGCACCAAACCCAAACAGGTTTTAACAGGAGTCGAACCGAGAACAAACCGAGACAAGGCAATGGTCTGTCTCGGCTCGTCCTCGGTTCGGCGTCTGTTTAAAATGGTGGAGTGCATCGCTCCAACTGCTTCCATCGCTTGGCTTCCGGCGTCTTTTGCGCATTTTGGCGGTCCACACCCCTGCGTTCCCCATGCTGATCCTTCATGATCCGCGCTGTGCCGAGTACGGCTCCTCGATGCGCCCTGAGCAGCCAGCGCGTACGATTCGCACCGCTGCCCACCTGCGCACCGCGCATCCGCAGTGGACGTGGCGCGAGCCCTCCGTCGCCACGCTCTCCGTGGCTGCGCCCGACGATGCACTGCTGCTCGCGCATACGCCCGCGCATGTGAAGCGCCTCGGCGTGGCGCGCGATTTCGATGCGGATACGCCGTATTTTCCGGGCATCGCCGACCATGCCCGCCGCTCGGTCGCGTCCGCAATCGAAGCCGCGCGCCACGCGCTCACCGTCAAGCCCCGCGAGCCCGTCTTCTCCCTCATGCGCCCGCCGGGCCATCACGCGACCGGCACGCAGGCCATGGGGTTTTGTTATCTCAACCAGATCGCCACGGCGGCGATCTATGCGCAGCGCCATCTCGGCGCGGCCAAGGTCGCGGTGTGGGATTTCGATGCCCACCACGGCAATGGCACCGAGGCCATCCTGCAGGGGCAAACCCAGCTCTTCTTCGCCTCGGTGCACCAGTACCCCGGCTATCCCGGCAGCGGCACGCAAGATCATGGTCCGCTCATTCGGAACTGGCCGGTCGCGCCCCGCACGCCGCGGGTCGATCATATGGCCGCGCTTCGCTCTTCGCTCGATGCGGTCGTCTCTTTTGCGCCGGACCTGATTCTTGTTTCCGCTGGTTTCGATGCCTACGCCCGGGATCCGATCACGTCTATGACGTTGGAGCAGGAGGACTTCGCCATGTTGGGCCGCTGGCTCCGCGAGACCGGCCGGCCCGCCGCCGCCCTGCTGGAGGGCGGTTATCACGATGATCTTCCTTTGTTGGTTGATGCCTTTCTGTCGGCGTGGGATAACGCGAGATAGTTCGCTGCATGATTTCGCGCTTCCTTCCGTCACCCATCCGCCGTTTTCTCGGTGTAAAAGTGACCACGCGTCCGCCCGCCTACCAACTCCTCGACCAACCCGGCTCGCTCGGCCCGCTTCTCGCGGGTCTCGAAAAGGTGCAAGAGGTCGCCCTCGATACCGAGGCCGACAACATGTACCACTACAAGACGCGGGTCTGCCTGCTGCAGTTCCTGGTCGACGGCGAAGTCTATCTCGTCGATGTGCTCGCCCCTGGGCTCAAGCTTGACGCGCTCTGGGCGGTGCTCGCGAAGAAACACCTCGTCATGCACGGCAGCGATTTCGATCTCCGCCTGCTGCACGACCTCTGCCGCTTCAAGGCCACGAGCCTCTTCGATACCATGCTCGCCGCGCAATTGCTCGGCCTCCAGCGCATCGGTCTCGCCGGACTCCTCGACCAGCATTTCGGTGTCGCGCTCGACAAGGATGGCCAGAAGGCCAACTGGTCCCGCCGCCCCATCACGCCGAAGCTCCTCAACTATGCCGCGCTCGATGTGTGGCACCTGCCGGCGCTCCGCGATATCCTGAAGCGCGAGCTCAAGAAGCTCGGCCGTCTCGACTGGCTCGAGCAGCAGTGCCGCGCGCAGATCGAGTCGGGTTTCGAGGGGTTCGCGCCCGCGACGGAGAACGACTGGCGCATCGGCCGCAGCGAGCGGCTCCGCGGCCCCGGCATCACCGTCCTCCATGCGATCTGGCACTGGCGTGAGTCCCAGGCCCAGCGCCTCGATACTCCGCCTTTCAAGGTATGCGGCAACGCCCTCCTGCTGAAGCTCGCCGAGTCCGCCGAAGCCGGCGACAGCGAAGGCGCCCTCCTCAGCAGCGTCCACCTCGGTAAACGGCACGACCGCCTTTTCCCCTCTCTTCAGGCCGCCGTCCGCGCTGGTCTCGCCCGCGATCCCAAGTCGCTTCCGCGCCGTCCGGGCCGCGACCCCAATCACGTCTCTCTCTCTCAGTCCGAGATCGAGCTGCAGGACCGCATCCGCGCCGACCGCGACCGCATCTCCAAGGAGCTCCTGATCGAGCCCACGCTGATTGCCAACCGCGCCCAGCTCGCGCAGATCGCCCGCTCGCCCACGAAGCTGGGCGACATCCTGCTCCCCTGGCAGGCCGATCTCCTTCGCGCGCAGCCTTCGCTGAAGCACGGATAGGGTGCTGCGCTTTACGTCCCCACGTGCCGTTTGGGGGAAATCAGTTCCGCGGCTCCGTAACGTGGAGCCCCGCCCGCGCTCCCCCTAGTACCCCACGCCGTATTTCCCCCCGCCAGACTGCGCTTGCGCAACTTCCGCCAGCTGTCCAGCGTCCTCCTCCCCGACCCGCCCCCTCCGCTCCAGCCGCCAATGAAATCCAAGCTCTCATTTGCCCTAGCCCTCTCCCTCCTCGCCCTTTCGACGGGTTGCGCCACCCGCAATACCTCCAGTGGCGGCAAGGAAACCAATATTCTCGGCGGCGCGGTCGTAGTCGCCAAAGACTCCTTCCAGACCACCACGCCGGCCACCGTGGACGCCGATACGTCGAAGATCGTCGGCAAGAACGGCCCCTCTGGCAACAAGGTCTCCCTCTTCTGGGGCCTGCTCACGTTCCACGATTATTGAGATGAGGGCGGGGGTAGGCCGACTCCCAAGTCTTTCCCCATCCGCCAGTAATCTTCAGTAAAATCGCACGCCACGCCCATTTGGACGTGGCGTTTTTGTTGCCCAAGTCGTGGGGCTTGCGCTCACTTCGCGGCGGGAATGTCCGCTCCCGTAAACGCCAACATCGCACGCCATCTCGGTCTCATGGCCGCGGCCCAGCCTGCCCGCGCCGCCCTTAAGATTCCGCGCGGCCGTACGCGCGGGGGCGATATCGACTACCTTTCGCTCTCTTTTGCCGAGCTCGATGCCGAGGTCGGGGCTTGGTCGGCCCGCCTCACCGCGGCGGGGGTGCAGCGCGGCGATCGCACCCTCGTGATGGTTCGGCAGGGGCTGCCGTTGATCGCCTCCGTCTTTGCGCTCTTCCGCGTCGGCGCCGTGCCGGTCGTCATCGACCCCGGCATGGGCCGGAAAAACTTTCTCGCCTGCGTCGCCCGCTCGCAGCCCAAAGCGCTTGTTGGCATCCCATTGGCCCAGCTGCTGAGCCGGTTTTTCCGAACTCCGTTTCGCAGCGTCCGTACCCGGGTGAGCGCCAGCGGTTCGCTCACCGCGCGGCTCACCAAGCCCGGGGCCCAGCTTCTCGCGGGGAGCGCGCAAACCGCCGCTGTCGGTGCCACGGCGGCCGCGACCGACCTCGCCGCGATTCTCTTCACCTCCGGCTCCACCGGCGCGCCCAAGGGCGTGTGCTACGAGCACGGCATGTTCGACGCCCAAGTCCGCCTGATCCGGGAGACTTACGGCATCGCCCCGGGCGAGATCGATCTCCCGCTCCTCCCGATCTTCGCGCTCTTCAACCCTGCGCTCGGGATGACCACCGTCGTCCCTGAGCTCGATCCCCGCCGGCCCGCCGCGCTCGATCCCGCGAAGATCGTCCAGGCGATTCAACAGGAGCAGGTGACCAACTCCTTCGGCTCGCCCACGCTCTGGCGGAAGATCGGCGACCACTGCCGCGCCCGCCATCTCACACTGCCCTCGCTCCGCCGTGTGCTCTGCGCCGGTGCGGCGGTACCCGACTCGCTCTGGCAGGATTCCCGGGCCTGGCTTCCGCACGGCCTGCTGCACAGCCCCTACGGCGCCACCGAGGCCCTGCCCGTCGCCAGCATTTCCTCCGCCGAGATCGAACCCGCCTCGGTGAAAGGCGCCTGCGTCGGCCGGCCCGTCCACGGAATTGACCTGAAGATCATCGCCATCACCGACGATCCCATCGCCACCCTCGCCAACGCGCGCGAACTCAACCCCGGCGAAGTCGGCGAGATCATCGTCCACGGCCCGGTTGTCACCAAGACTTACGACGCCAACCCCAAGGCTACCGCTACTGCCAAGATTGCTTCCGGCCCTCAGCCCTCGGTAACCGGCGCTCAACCGGACGGCGCAGCCGGCCCGTGGCACCGGCTCGGCGATTGCGGCCGCCTCGACGCCGCAGGCCGGCTCTGGTTCCATGGCCGCAAAGCCGAGCGCGTCGAGTCGCTCATGGGCACGTTCCACACCGAGCCCTGCGAACAGGTTTTCCGCCAGCATGCCCGCGCCGCGCGCTGCGCCCTCATCGGCCTCGGCGAGCGCGGCAGCCAGCGCCCCGCGATCGTCGTCGAGACGAAGGTCGCCAACTCCAGCGAAGCCCGCGCGCTCGCCCGTGAGCTGCGCCTCCTTGGGCTCCGGTATGAGCACACCGCGACGATCAAGCTGTTCTATTTCCACGAAAAATTCCCGGTCGATGTCCGCCACAACGCCAAGATCCACCGCCTCACGCTCACCCGCTGGGCCAGCACCGCGGTAGGCTACGAATCGGACCCGAAGCGGTAACGAGCCGGTATGGAAACCTCGTATAGCCTGCCGCGTGTCGGTCTCCCGCTGCATCAGTACGAACCCCCAATTTTTTTGAGTAGGAAGACCGGTAAGATCGGGAAGAGCAGTAATACCAAGTTCTTCTTCCCGTTCTTCCTGTTTTTCCCGTTCAAAACATTCACCCCTCGCGCCACGAAAGGCTTCCCCGCCTGCCTCTTTCGTGTGTTTCGTGTCTTCGTGGTTTTTCCCTCCACCCCTAATCGCGTCCTCGTGACCGGCGGCACGGGCTTTCTCGGCCGCCGTCTCGTCGCGCGGTTGCTCGCGGCTGGCCGGCCCGTCACGATCCTCGGCCGCACGCCTGCGCCCGATCTCGAGCGGCTTGGGGTGCGTTTTATTTCGGCTTCGCTCGACGACGCTTCTGCGGTCGCTGCCGCCTGCGCGGGGGTCGAAACCATTTTCCACGTCGCGGCCAAAGTCGGCGTGTGGGGCCGCTACGACGATTTCTTCCGCACCAACGTCCTCGGCACGCGTGCGCTCCTCGCGGGCGCGCGCACACACGGCGTCGCGCGCTTCGTCCACACCAGCACACCGAGTGTCGTGTATAACGGCCGCGATCTCGCCGGCGCCGACGAATCCCTTCCGCTCGCGACCGCATGTCCCGCTGCGTATCCACTCACCAAGGCCATCGCCGAGCGTGAGGTCCTCGGCGCCAACTCGGCCACGCTGCGCACCATCGCGCTCCGCCCACATCTCATCTGGGGCGTCGGCGATCCGCACCTCGTCCCGCGCATCCTCGCCCGGGCCCGCGCCGGCCGCCTCCGGATCGTCGGCCCAGGGACCAACCGCGTCGACATGGTCCACGTCGAAAACACCGTCGACGCCCACTTCCTCGCCGAGCAGGCCCTCCTGGGCTCTCCACCTTCCGCGCTCAACTCCCAGCTCGCGCAGCCGACGGCGGGCCGCGCGTTCTTCATCACCAATGGCGAGCCCGTCGTACTGTGGGATTGGATCAACGACCTCCTCCGCGCGCTCGGCGAGCCGCCGATCACGAAGCACATTTCGCTCTCCGCCGCCTCCGCCGTCGGCGGCGCGTGCGAATTCCTCTGGCGCGCGCTTCCGCTCCGCGGTGAGCCGCCCATGACCCGCTTCGTCGCTGCTGAACTCGCAAAAGATCACTGGTTCGACCTCACCGCCGCACGCCGCGATCTCGGCTACACCCCCCGCATCACGATGGCGCGGGGCACCGCTGATCTGATCGCCTCGCTGCGTACCGCCAAAAATTAAACAGGAAGATCGGAAAGAGCGGGAAGGACATATCGTCCACGCCAGCCGTGTACTCCGCGGTCTGCACCTTTGATCACGACCTTCCTTATGCGGCTGCGTCCACCGCCATCTTCCTCCGCACGAAATTCCGCTGCCGCAGCTCTGTGAACTCCTTGTTGTAAACGCGCTCGCCCAGCCACACGAGGCCCGCGCGCAACTCCGCCGGTGACATCCGCGCCGGCCTGAACGTCACGTCGAAGAGCGTGCGTTTTTCCCACGCCTCCGGCTCGATCAAGCGGCCCTCGCGCCGCAACCGGTCGTAGAGCGGGGTGCCCGGAAACGGCGTCATCAGCGTAAGCTGGATCTCGTAGAGTCCGCTGAGTTGGATGAATTCCCACAGCCGCTCGAAGGTCGCGGGTGCGTGTGTATCGAGGCCCAGCACGAAGCAGCCGTTTACCGTGATCCCGTTGTCCTGGATGCGTCGGATCGCGTCGAGATAGTGCGGGCGCTGTCGCGCTTTCCAGTCGTGCTTCAGCTCGATGCCGATGGTGCCGTCGTCGGGGTCCTCGAGCCCCACCAGGATCTGCGCACATCCCGCCTTCCGCATTTTCCGCAGGAGCGCCTCGTCCTCCGCGACGGAAATATCCGTCTCCGTAAACCAGCGCACGTGCTCGCCCGCCATCGCCTCCATCAGTGCGTGGCCGTTCCGCCGGTCGGCAAAGGTGTTATCGTCCGCGAACTCGATGAAGGGCGCAGGCCACAGCCTCTTTATTTTTTGTATTTCCGCGATCACCTTTGCCACCGGTTTCACGCGATATTTTGGATTCAGCCGGATCGACGCCGCGCAGAACTCGCAGTTCCACGGACACCCGCGCGTCGTCTGCACGGTGAGCCGGTTGTAGCGCGTGATATCGAGGAGCTCGAAGCGCGGCATCGGCGCCTGCGCGAGATCGAAGGCCTCCTTGATTTGATAACGCGCGCGCATCCGCCCGGCCTCGAGGTCGGCTAGTAGCTGCGGCCAAACCGCCTCCGCTTCGCCGACCACGATCGCGTCCGCGTGTTGCGCCGCCTCGTCGGGGCACACCGTCACGTGCAGCCCGCCGAGCACGACCTTCGTGCCGCGCGCGCGATACCGCGCCGCGAGCCGGTAAGCATCCTTGATCATCGCGGAAAAGCTCGAGATCGCCACCACGTCGAAGTCACCCGGCACGCCACCGGCCAGTTCCGGTGCGTCGACATCCGGCACCTCCAGGTAGTGCATCTCGTGCCGCTCATCCGTGAGTCCCGCCAGCGTCAGCAGCCCCAGGCTGGGCAGCGAGGCGATGACCTTTTTCCGTTCGACGAAGCCGGGCAGATTCAGGCCGAGTGCGAACAATTCGGCGTCGACCACGCGCACGCCGCTCAGTGCGAGAAACCCGATTTTCACGGCAGCCAGTTTCCGAGAAAGGCGAGGATCCCGAGCATCGTCGATCCCGCGGGGATGAAGAACGCGTGGCGAAAGCCGCCGCGCCACGCCGTGAGAAAGCACGTCGTCGGCATCGTGGCCGCGCCCACAACGAGGAGCCAAGAGGCCCACCGCGTCCACTCGCTCGCCGCAAACGCCGCCGCGCTGAGCGCGAAGAGGATGTTGATCAGCCCCAGCCCGAAAAAGGCGATGTGCCCGAGCCGCACCATCCGCCGCTGGAACGATTGATAGCCGCCCAGCCAGTTTTCCTGGTGAAACTTCAGTCCGATCAGCGCGCCCGACGCTGCGCCGAAAAAGAACGAGAGCCACCCCGTGAAGAGATTAATCGATGAGGTCATCGGAGTGCTCGATGATTTTGAAGAGCGCTTTCTCCATCACCACCCGCTCCTGCGCCGTAAGCTTGGATTCGAGCTTTTGCAGCGCTGCCGCGTACACGACATGGGCCTTTTGCCAGCGCGCCCGGCCCTTGGCGGTGAGCTTCACCACGCGGCTCCGGCGATCTTCCGGCGAGGCCACCGTCTGCACGAGGCCCTCCGCCGTGAGCCGCGAAAGGAGCCCGGTGATATTCGAGGGATCCACCAGCAGCCCCACCGCCAGATCGCCGGCCCGCAGCCCGTCTGGCGCGCCCGCCAGCAGGTGCAGCACATTGAACTGCGGGGGCGAGAGGTCGAACTCCTTGAAAAGCTGAGCGGCCGTCTTCTTCAGCTTGCCCGCCGTCTCGATGACCAGCAGCGAAATCTCCATGCCGCGGAGTAGGGCAGAAGATAGTTGAGGCATCAAGTAAATTACTTGATGCCTCAACTACCTCATTTTTATCCGGAATATTTGCAGGAGCGGCTTTACGCTGAGGAAGGGCGTGCAGTCGTTAGCCAGGCCGCCTGCTTGCGGGCGCTCGTGGGTAATCGGACAAGCGCCAGCAAGCTGGCGGCCTATCTGGCAATCGTAGCCGCGTCCTTGTGCGGGTCGCGGCGTAAAGCCGCTCCTACAACTTTCCAGGGGAGATCCTTCGCGCGGCCCGTAGCTTTATCCTTTACCGTCGGCCCGCTGCCGCACCGCTTCGAACAGCGTGATGATCGTCGCCATTGCCACATTCAGCGAGTCCGCCTGGCCCGCCATCGGAATCCGCACCGGCGTATCCGCGTTTTTGAGCCAGAAGTCGCTGAGCCCATATTGCTCGCTGCCCATCACCACGGCGAGCGGTCCGCGCAGCGGCACTTCGCTGTAGATTTTTTCCGCGGCTGGTGTCGTCGCAACTGTGCGCACGCCTTTTTCCTTCAGCCACGCCAACACCGTTGCGCTCTCGCTCACGACAAGCGGCACGGAAAACAGCACGCCGGTTGAGGCGCGCACCACGTTGGGATTGAAAATATCCGTCACCGGGTCGCACACGATCACCGCATCGCACCCGGCCGCGTCCGCGCTCCGCAGGATCGTGCCGAGGTTTCCCGGCTTCTCGATCGCTTCGACCACGAGCAGAAACGGCTCGGCCGGCAGCGCGAGATCGCCCAGCTGCCGCTGCCATTGCGGCGCCACCGCCAGCAGCCCATCGGGACGCTCGCGATACGCCACCTTGGCAAACGCCTCCTTCGACAGCTCGAAGACGCGCGCACCCGCTGCCTCCGCCTGCGCGATCAGCGCCGGCTCATTCTCCCCGAGGAACCACTCCGGTGCGATATACAGCTCCTGCAGCGCTACGCGTTTCTCGAGCGCCCGCCGGATTTCCCGGTAGCCCTCCACCAGAAACACCCCCGCCTCATCGCGCGGCCGCCGGTCACGCAGCTTCACGAGCTGTTTTATCCGCGGGTTCTGGAGACTGGTAATTTTTTCAACCGGCATCGCCCAAGGATTTGCCCGCGAATCACGCGAATCAACGCGAATGCAGGAGGTTCGATGATTCCTGATTCGCGTTCATGCGCGTCATTCGTGGGCGGGGCCTCAAAATCCTTTTCCTCGCCCTCGTGCTTTCCGTGTATTCCGTGTCTTCCGTGGGCAAGAAGCACAAAAAGTTCAACGACCAGCCGTTCGGCTATCATCAGGAGATCGAGCTCGAGATCGCCACGCTGACCAATCTCGGCTCCGGCCTTGGTCGCGTGCCGCTGCCCGACTCCGAGCTCTCGGCTGCGAACGCTGAACCTGCCGACCCATCGCGCCCGGGTGGCTGGGTCGTGATGGTGCCCTTCACGCTCCCTGGTGAACGCGTCCGCGTTCGCGTCTTTCGCAATCACAGGAATTTTTCCGAAGCCGACCTCATCGAGGTGCTCACTCCTTCCCCGGACCGCGTCGATCCACGCTGCCCGCTCTTCGGCCGCTGCGGAGGGTGTCAGTATCAACACCTGGGTTATGCGGCCCAGCTCGACTGGAAACGCCGCCAGGTCGCCGAGCTGCTGCAACACATGGCCGGCATCCCGGATTTCCCCGTCGCTGCTGTCGTCGCTTCGCCGCGTGCATATGGCTACCGCTCGAAGATCACGCCGCACTTCAATCCCCCGCGCGGCCCAGCGCCGATGCCCATCGGCTTCCTTCGGCAGGGCACCCGTTTCGATATCCTCGACGTCCCGCACTGCCCCATCGCCACCGACGCCATCAATGTGAAGCTCGGCGCCGTCCGCGAGGCGACGCACGCGAAGCAGGATACCTACACCCGCGGTGCCACGCTCCTCCTCCGCGAAGCCAGCGGCGTGGTCACGACCGACTACGACGCCATCATCACCGAGACCATCGATCGCGGTGCGGAGTCACCGCTCAAGCTCCACTTCCTCGCGCGCGATTTTTTTCAGAACAATCCCTTCATCCTGCCCGCGTTCACGAGCTACGTGCGCAAGCAGGCCGCCGCGAGCGGCGCGCGTTTCCTCGTCGATGCCTATTGCGGCAGCGGCCTCTTCGCCCTCAGTGCCGCCAGTGCCTTCGAGCGCGTTGCCGGCATCGAGATCAGCGAGACCTCGATCCGCTTCGCGCGCGAAAACGCTACCGCCAACAATATCGCCAACGCCACCTTCCAGGCTGGCGACGCCGCGCAGATCTTCGCGGGCCTCGCGCCGCACGCCGCCGCGACTCCGCCTACCTTTACGCCCGCCGATACCGTGGTCATCATCGACCCACCCCGCAAAGGCTGCGACGAGTCCTTCCTCCAGCAGCTCTTCGCCTTTGGTCCCGGCGCCGTCGTCTACGTTTCCTGCGACCCCGCGACCCAGATGCGCGACCTCCGTGGATTCCTCGCGGCCGGCTACACCCTCACCGCCGCCCAGCCGTTCGACCTCTTCCCGCAGACGCGGCACCTCGAGTGCGTGTTGACGCTGGTCAAGACGTCCGTCACCTCGTCGTGACATAGTTGGACGCGTGGGCTCGAGCCGGCCGCCGGTACCCTCGTATCGATGGGAAAGCGCGTCCCCAGCGACACGAGTGCGGCGCATTTCCGCTATTATTTTCCGCGCAAATCCGTTTCAGATGGGCATGTCGACAACTTTATATACCCAAAAAGCAGTAGTCTTGCGTGCTTGAGGCGCGGTCGCTTAGTTTGGGAGGTTAATCCAGCGTCAGAGTTTCCAGCATTCAATCTCCTTCATCTTATGCGTCGTTTTCTCAACGGGGCCCTCCTTCTTGCTGCGCTATTTGGTCTGTTTTCGCCGGCATGGGGGCAAGGTACCACACCACTTCCCTCCCTGAGCGGCATCCAGGGTGGCGGCTCCGTTGAGCTCGGCCAGCAGGTGGTCTTGGAAGTTATATTCTTCGGAAGCTCCACCGCCACCGGTCTGTCGTATCAATGGCGCAAGGCGGGCGTCGATATCCCGGGAGCGACGGCCATCCGCTATACGATAGCCGCAGCCGCGCCGAGTGATGCCGCGACCTATGCCATCGCCGTTTCGAACGGCGTTAGCTCCAGTGTGGCGACCACTTCCGTAACCGTCAGAGCCGCGGCTCCGCCCGTAATCACCACCCAGCCGCGCACTATCGTGGCCGAAGTGGGTCAGACGACCGGCTTTACGATTGGGGCCACGGGCAGCTTCCCGCGCACCTATCAGTGGCGCAAAGATGGTGCAAATATCGCGGATGGCACCGCTATCACGCTCACCCTGACCAACATCACAACCAACGATGCTGGTACGTATACGGTGACCGTGTCCAATGCACAGGGCACAGTCACCAGCTCGGCTGCCTCGCTGACAGTCAATGCGGCTGTGCCGCCCGCGATCTCAAGCTTTTCGCCGTCCGACATCACTTATACCCATGGACAGTCGGCTACGTTGAGCGTGAGCATGAACAGCGGCACGTCGCCCTTCACCTACCGTTGGATGAAGGCTGGCGTCGAAATTGCAGGCGCCACCGGCTCGCAGCTCGCATTCCCTGTGATCACGCCGGGCGATTCCGGGCGCTATTCCGTGCGCGTGAGCAATGCCGCGGGCTCGGTGAACAGCCGTGAGGCTTTGGTCACGGTTAATCCTGCTTCGCCTATCGTGATTTCCCGGTCTCCTGCCTCGCTTACCCGCGCGGAAGGGCAATCCGCGGATTTCTCCGTGTCGATCGACTCGGGCAGCTCCCCCTATACCTATCGCTGGAGCAAGGATGGCACGGTGATTACCGGCGCGACCTTCAGCAACTATTCCATCAGCAGCCTGACGATGGCCCACGCCGGCAGTTACGTCGTGGCCATTTCCAACGTTCTCGGCTCAGTGACTAGCGCGGCGGCGATCCTTACCGTCACGGCGCCGCTTCCTCCCACCATCACGTCGCATCCTGCGGCGCAGACCGTATCCTTCGGCGGCAGTTTCTCCTTCTCCGTTCAGGTGACTGGCACCCCGCCATTCACCTATCAGTGGCGTCTAAACGGCACGCCGGTGACCAATGGCACTTCGAGCGGCTACTCCCTTTCCAATGCGACGCCGGCGCACAGCGGGGCGTACACGGTCGTCGTCTCCAATGCCGTCGGCTCCGTTACCAGTAACGCCGCCACGATCACGGTCCCGGCTGCCACCGCGCCGACGATCAGCCGGCACCCGTCTGCCGTCGAAGCGCCCGTGGGCTCAAACGCGTCGTTCTCGATCAGCATCAGCACCTCCTCGGGTGTCGGCTCGCTTACCTATCAGTGGCTGAAGGACGGCGCACCTATTCCCGGCGCGACGTCTTCAAGTTATAGCATCTCCCCTCTCCGCGACACGCACACGGGCCTATACAGCGTGCTCGTGACGGGCGTCGGCGGCTCGGTGACGAGCAATACCGCGCGGTTGACCGTGCTCCCTCCGGCGCCTCCCACGATACGCTTTGGCATCACCTCCACGACCTATGTCACGCTGGGGGAAAGCAATTCGCTGTCCGTCAACAGCATCGAGGGCACGAGCCCGTTTACGTATCAATGGGCCAAGGATGGCGTGGCGATTCCGGACGCCACCACTGCCACGCTCCGCTTCACCAATGTCCGGGCGAGCGACCTCGCCACTTACACCCTCACGATTTCCAATGAGGGTGGCGTGTTCACCACGCCCGGCATGAGGGTGCAAGTGCAGCCGCCGTCGCCTTTTAGCAACTCAAGCAGCAACCCGCCGCCTTGGGTGGATATCGCGCGCATGGGCGACACGGTGTATATCCTCGCGACGCTGCCGGCGCGCATCGAGCGCTACGATCTGGCGGGCGAGCGTTGGCTGCCCTCCGTGAACTTGAGCGAGACGCAGGTGCCCACGGCTTTTGCGGTGGCGGAGGAGGGTATTTATATCGCCTATGGCCGGGCCTTGGCGCGCCGCCCGCTCGACCTCTCGACCGAGACGGCGATCGCCAATGCGCCGACGAACGTCACGCACATGTTCGTCTTTGAGAGCCTGCTCTATTTCAACGCGGCCTCCACCTCCAGCAGCACGCGAGGCTACAGCACGATCAATCGTTCCACGCTCCAGCCTGGCGTGAGTGCGGCGGCGGGCCGCTTCAGCGACACATCGTACCGCCAGCTCTCGATCGCGCCTTCGCTGCGCAAGGCCTTTGCGCGGAGCACGGGCTACAGTCCGGCTGATATCGAGACGTTCACCTTCGCGGCCGACGGGTCGGTCGCCAACGGCAGCACCGATTCCCCTTACCATGGCACGATGCCGGTCGGCCTCCGCACCTTCGTGCTCCCCGGCGATCAGCTGGTCGCCGACGATTCGGGCACGGTCTATCGCACGACCGACCTCACGTATGCGGGTTCCTTTGGCGAAGCGTTCACCGATCTTACGTTCATGGCGGATGGCACTCCCATTATCCTTCGCAGCCATCTGCTGACGATGAACCGGGTCGATAATTTTATCGAGACAGGCAGGACGACGATCGCCTCGGGAGGGCTTCGGGTCTTCGCGCGCGGCGCCAATGTATTTGTGGTGGGCGTGGGTGCGACGGCCGGCTCGTTTGCGGCGACCAAGGTGGCCGCGAGTTCCTTCGCTCCCGCGGCGCCCCCAACGCCGACGGCGCTGCCCTCCGGGCGCTACTCTGTCGACGATGCGTTCGTCGGCGCGGACAATGTGGTGTATATCTTCAGCCGCACGCTGCAGGGCTTCGCGCGCTGGAGCGCGACCACACGGTCCTTCCTGCCGACGGCGCCGCTCCGCAGTGCGCCGGGTTCCCTCTTCCACCAGGCGGGTAATTCGCGGGTGCTCATTCACTATCCCGATGGCATCGTCACGGAGTTTCCGCTGCGCAGCGGAGCCGCTGAGCGCACGCTGGTGAACATCGGCCACTACGTCCGCGCGATGGTCGATCTCGGCGACATGTTCACGCTGAATATTTCTGACTCTCAATCCAGCGGTGACAACCGTCTGATCGTGCCGAGTGGCGGCCCCCGGTTGATTTCGACCAATCTCTACAACGCCTCCGGCCTCGCCTGGCAGGCGGGCCCGCGCCGGCTTTATTCCGCGGGCACCTTTTCCAGCGGCTCGCTGCAGGCGGAGACGATCACCGCGGCGGGAACCTTGGTGACGGGCACTGCCAATATCCTGACGAGTACCGTCACGGCCAATCCGCCGATCCGCTTCAATCCCGAGGGCACGCTTCTCGCCACGGGCAACGGCCGTGTCCTCAATGCCGATCTGGCGCAGGTCGGCGTGCTCGCCAACAACATCGCCGATGCCGCCTGGCTCCCCACGGGGCTCTACACAGTCCGCAGCGTGGCCGGTCAGTCGGAAGTGCAGCAGTGGTCGCGTATCACCTATTTGCAGGCTGGCAGTGTGACGGTGCGAGGCACGCCCGTGCGCCTGCTTCGCCTGTCGGACACCCAGCTGCTGGTCGTTTCCTCGGTGCAGGGCTTTCTCACGCTGACGCTGGTCGATTCCGATCTCACGCCGCGAGCGCCCCCGGATGTGGCCCAGTTTGCCGGTGTTTACCTCGCGAAGCTCGGGCCCGCCGCCAACGCAGGGGACCTTGCACTGTACCTGCGCGCCAACGGCACAGGCACTCTTCTGGCGCACCTTTCCGGCAGTCGCGCCGCGCTCCTCTCCACCAATGTGGCCATCAATGCCGACGGGTCGTTTGTGGTCAGCGTGCCCGATCTCGCCACCGGCATCAGCCGCACGGTGGCAGGCAGCATCGGTGCCGACGGAGCGCTTTCCGGCTCCATTCCCAATCTCAATCTCACGTTCACGGGGGGGCGCGTCAGCGGCGGCGGTGTGGCGGGGTACTATCGGGCGCCGGCGGTCAATGGCGGCGTCGGCACCGCTTATGCCATCGTTGCACCCGATGGGCGGAGCGTCGTGGTGGCCCAGAATGCGAGCTCCGTCGAGGGCGGCATGGTCTCGGGCAACGCTGCTGGGCAATATCCGCTGACGACATCGAGTGGCGCGCAATTGACGTTTGTGATCGATGCCGGGAGCGGGCGCATGATGGCCTCGGCGAATCGCGATGCGTTTGCCGGCATCTCCTTCGCCGGCTTGCGCGACGATGTGCCGCGCACCGATCGCCTTGCCAATATCTCCACCCGAGGTCGCGCTGGCGCGGGCGAGGATGCGATGATCGCGGGCTTCGTTATCACCGGCAACGGCCCGCGTGCCGTGATGGTGCGCGCCATCGGGCCGGCGCTCACCAACTTCGGCATCGCCGGGGCGCTGTCGGATCCGCAGCTCATCCTTTTCCGCGGCGGCACCGCCGTGGCCCAGAGCGATAACTGGAGCGCCGAAGCGAGCGCCGCTCCCATCGCGCAGGCTGCGACGCGGCTCGGCGCCTTCACGCTTCCGTCTCCCGGCCGCGATGCCGTCGTGCTCGCCACCCTCGAGCCCGGCGGCTATACCGCGCAAGTCACCGCCGCGACGGGCGACGGTGGCGTGGCCTTGGTCGAGGTCTACGATGCCGGCACCGAGGTACAGGGTGGCACGCCCAAGCTGGTTAATATCGCCACGCGTGGCCGGGTCGGAGTCGGTGAGGATGTGCTGATCGCAGGCATCGTGGTTTCCGGTAATGCCCCCAAGCGGCTGCTCGTCCGCGCCATCGGCCCGACGCTCGGCACCTTCGGCGTGGCAGGCTCCCTGGCCGACCCGGTGCTCACGATCCTGGCTGGTTCGCGTACGCTCGCCACCAACGACGATTGGGGCAACTCCGGCACCACCTCCGGTTCCACGGCAGGGGATATCTCCGCCGCCGCGGTGAGCGTCGGCGCCTTTGCCCTCGCCGCCAATAGCCGCGATGCCTCGATTATCATCACCCTCGAGCCGGGCAGCTACACCGCCCAAGTGAGCGGCAAGGGCACTGCCACCGGCATTGCCCTCGTCGAGGTTTATGAGGTTTCCAACTGAGTTTAAGCTCGGTGTGGGCGGCAAAAATATCGGCGGAGGGGGTTTCTGCGTCCTGCGCCGGCTCTCCGTCGCATTAAGCGCAGCCTGCGCGTGGGCACTGCTGGCCTGCGCGCTGATGCCCGCGGCCGCCCGGGCACAGGCTACTTTCCCCATTTCCGTGTCGCTCACGGGCGCTGGTACTTATGATCTCGGTCAGCGCGTAGCGCTGCGCGTGAATGCCTTGGGGGAGGATCCCACGACATTGGTCTACCGCTGGTTCAAGGGCGGGGTGGTGATGCCCGATCTCACGACTGACACCTTTGTGATCGAGGCCCTCACTATGGCTGACGCCGATTTGTACAGTGTCCTCGTGTCCAATCCCTTGGGCGCACGGACATTGACCGCTCGCATTACCACTCGCGATGTGCCGCTCCAGATCACCACCCAGCCGGTGAGCCGGGTGATGCAGGTGGGACAGACCGCGACCCTCATGATTCGCGCAGTGGGGCCTAGTCTCGCCGCTTTTGGGGTGGGCGGCACGTTGCCCGATCCACAGCTGCGGCTTTTCCGCGGGAGAGCTGCTCCGTGAAAACAACGATTGGGCTCAGCTCGGCGCCAACGCCACTCTGGCTGAGATCACGGCCGCAGCTACACGTGCCGGCGCTTTTCAGCTTGGTGCGGAGAGTCGGGACGCAGCGCTCCTCGTCACGCTTTCCCCGGGCGCCTATACCGTGCAGGTGAGTGATGTCGCGGGCGCGAGTGGGGTCGCACTGGTTGAGGTCTACGACCTTACGTTTTAGAAATGTCCGGCGGAATGCCGATAGCGGTTCGCGTTACTTCGCCGTCGTCGCCTCGTCCGCCAGTTCTTCGACCTCTTTCCCTGCCGCGTCGTAAACGGGTTTCTTGAGCACGGGCTGGCCGCCGATGTGGCGGGAGAGCCAGCTCTGCATTTCCCAGTGCCAGTAGATCGCGTTCTGCGGGGTGAGGATCCAGTGGTTCTCGTTCGGATACACGACGAGGCGTGATGGCACGCCCATCGCTTGCAGCACGCCGTAGAGCTCGAGGCCGTTGCCGTAGGGCACACGGTAGTCCAGTTCGCCGTGCAGGATCAGCATCGGGGTCTTGAAATGCTTCGCATAGTACATCGGGTTCTGCCGCTGCAGACCTTCGAGGTCGCCCCACGGGGTGCCGCCCATCACCTTGGGGAAACCGTGCGGCGCATCCGTCGCGTACTGCGCGTAGGAGCTGTTTACGCCGGCGTGGTTAATGATGCATTGGAACCGGGTCGTGTGCCCCGCAACCCAGGCCGCCATGTAGCCGCCGTAGCTCGCGCCGGCGGCGGCGAGTTTGGTCGGATCGATATTGGGCAGCTTCTGCAGGAGGAAATCTGTGCTCTTCATGATATCCTCGAAGGGCATGTCGCCCCACTGGTTGATGATGCTGCGCGCAAACTTCTCGCCGAAGCCGGTCGAGCCGTGGCGGTTCACCCACGTGACGATGTAGCCGGGCGCGGCAAGCACGTGCGTGTTCCACCGGTAGCTGAAGCTGTCGCGGTTCATCGTGTGCGGACCGCCGTGCATGAGCTGCACGAGCGGGTAGCGCTTTGAGGCGTCATACTTCGGCGGATACACCAGCCAGCCGTGGATTTGCTCGTTGTTCGCGCCGGTGAACCCGTAGCTCTCCACCTTGCCGAGTTCGAGCTGCGCGATCGCGGCATCGTTGAAGCGAGTCAGCTGCCGCGTCTGCCCCGTCGCCGGATCGAGGGCGAAGAGTTCGTTGGGCCGGCTCGTCGTGTCGTTGAGGAACACCACGCTGCTGCCGCTCGTGTCGAGGCTCGTGGAGGTGCCTTCCTTGTAAACGGTCGTGAAACCGCTGCCGTCCGCATTGAGTTTGCTCACTGGCACGAGGCCGCGCTCCTCGGCGGTGGCCCACAGCGTCTTGCCGTCGGAGGAGATCTTCACCTCGCCGAGATCGTAGTCGAGCGCCTCGGTTAGTGGTGAGTTCTGGCCGCTCGCGACGTCGTGCCGCCATACCTTGCTGAATTCGCCCGCCTGGACCGGCAGGTCGGTGCGTGAGTAATAGATCGTCTTGCCGTCGGGCGAAAAAGTCGCGCGGCCGTCGTTGCCCAGGTTGTCGGCGGTGAGGTTCTTTGGTTCGCCTGAGCCGTCGACCGCGATGAGGTACAGGTCGCCGTTGAGGTCGTCGCGGTACGGTGGGCGCGTGGAGTTCATGCCGAGCACGACCCATTTTCCGTCGGGTGAGATGTCGTAGCTGTTCTCGCTCGACATGGTGAAGAGCTGCGTCGCTTTCGGCGTGAGATCGGTGAATTCCTTGGTGGCCACATCGACGCGCACGAGCCGGTTGGCCAGGTTGTCGGTCAGCCAGCGGTCGAAGTATCGATACTGCCGGTTTTCGGTCACCTTGGCCGTCATCTTCGTTTCTTTGCGGCGTTTGATTTCCTTTTTCAGCGCCGCCACGTCGTCCTTCTTGAGCGCGCCCGAGGGGCGAGGGATCGTCGAGGTGATCGCAAGCAGCGCCTTGCCATCGGGCAGCCAGCGCGGGAGCGAGAGCGCGTAGGGCAGCTCGAGGAGCTTCTCCGCCTCGCCCCCATCGATGGGGATGACGTAGAGGGCAGCGTTTTCGTCTTCGCCGCGCTTCGAGGTGAAGGCAATGCGCTTCCCGTCGGGGCTCCACGCCGGGCTGCCATCCGTTGTCTCGGCCCGCGTAAGACGACGTGGCTCTCCGCCTGCCACGTCGACCAGCCACAGGTTCGTGGTGCTCTTGTTTTTCTCGATCGACCACTCCTGCACCGTGAAAGCGACGGTGCGCCCGTCGGGCGACAGGGTGGGGGAGGCGACGCGTTTCATCGCCCACAAATCGTGGGGCGTGATCACCCGCCGCTCGGCGGCACGCGCGCCGGAGAGCAACACCGCCGCCAGCCCTGCGATCATCAAGAGTCTGATTTTCATGGTAGAACGCCTGAGCGCCCGCACCCGCCGAGTCAAAATCAGAGGGCATCATCCTCCCTTTGCGCCCGCCGTCGCCGAAGACCGTAGTGACCGCCAAATATCAGGAAAACCCCTAGTGGCCGGTGACTTGCCATCGTGTCGGAGGATGGCGAGGCTCACGCGCTCCATCATGATTGGCAAAACGGCTCCCGCTTCTCCTCACGTCTGGAAATTCTTCCGCACCGGCGGACTCGATCAGGTCCTCCTCCAGACGGCCGACGATCTCCGCTCGCTGATCCACCTCGATCAGAAGCTGTGGGTGGCGCTGAGCTGCCCGGTCAAGGGCCTCGAGCTCGATGAGCAGACTCTCGCCCTGATTGATGCCGACAAGGATGGCCGCATCCGCGTGCCCGAGCTGATCGCAGCGGTCGATTGGGCCTGCGCCCGGTTGAAGGACCCCGCGCTGCTCCTCCGCGGCGAAGACGCGCTCCCGCTTTCCGCGATCACCGACGCCACAGACGACGGGAAGATCATCCTCGCCTCCGCGCGCCAGATTCTGGTGAACCTCGGCAAGCTTGCGCCTTCAGCCAGCGCCGCGGACTCAGCCCTCACCGTCGCCGATATCAGCGACACCACGAAGATCCTCGCTGCGACTCCGATCAATGGCGACGGCATCATCCCGCCCGATGCCACGACCGATGCGGAGACGCAGGCGCTGATCAAGGACATCATTGCCACCGTCGGCTCCGCGAAGGACCGCAACGGCTCCGACGGCGTGAACGCCGCGCAGGTTGAGGCCTTTTTCAAAGAGCTGGGCGAATATATTTCCTGGATCGAGCGCAGCGCCAATTCCGAGGTGGCCGTGCTCGGCGATCACACCAATGCCGCCACCGTGGCGGTGAGGGCGATCCGTCCCAAGGTGGACGACTATTTCGCGC
The DNA here is from genome assembly GCA_040386765.1 of Verrucomicrobiota bacterium. GTDB lineage: Bacteria > Verrucomicrobiota > Verrucomicrobiia > Opitutales > Opitutaceae > ER46. The sequence continues at coordinate 35,316 of JAZKEV010000281.1, forward strand.
GCTGCCGCCTCGCGGCCTTCGATTCCCGCGCCACCGCCGCGCTCAATCGTTCCGAGACCGAGTACCTCGCCATCGCTGCCAAGGATATGACGATCACCTCCGCGGAGGTGTCGGGCTTTCCGCTCGCGCGCATCGATGCCGGCAAGCCGCTGCCCCTCCTTGTCGGCGTGAACCCCGCTTGGGCTGCTGCCTTGGCGGCCCTGCATTCGACTGCCGTCCTCGCGATCTTCGGCCCCGGGAAAGAGACCCTTTCAGAAGAGGAGTGGCGCGCGGTAAATGCTCGTCTCGCGCCCTATGAGGCCTGGCTCGGCACCAAGACCGGCTCCATTGTAGAGAAGCTCGGGATCGTCCGCGCCCGCGCGTTGCTTACCAGCCCGGCGCGCGCGGCGCTCCAGGAACTCCTCGCCCGCGACAAGGCGCTCGAGCCCGAGTTCAAGGCCATGAGTGACGTCGTGAAGCTCGTGCGCCTCGCGCGCGATCTCCGCACGCTCCTGCACAATTTCGTCAATTTCGCAGACTTCTACTCGCCCGAGCGCTTCGCCGTTTTTCAGGCCGGCCATCTCTTCCTCGACAGCCGCTGCACCGAGCTCTGTGTCCGCGTCGATGCGCCCAGCCCGCTCGCCGCGATGAGCAAGGTTTACATCGCCTACTGCGCGCTCTCCCGCGCCGGCAGCCCCGCGATGAACATAGCAGCCTGCATCACGCAGGGCGACAGCGACTATCTCTTTGTCGGCCGCCACGGCGTCTTCTACGACCGGCAGGGCCGCGACTGGGATGCCGTCATCACGAGCATCGTCGATAATCCCATCAGCATCCGGCAGGCATTCTGGTCGCCGTACAAAAAATTTGTGCGCATGATCGAGGAGCAGGTGGCCAAGCGGGCGGCCGCCGCCGATGCGGCCGCCAATGCCAAGCTCGCGGGCGCTGCGGAGAAGACCGCCAACGTCGGCCACCCCTCCGTTCCGCCGCCGCCTCCGGTCCCGCCCGTGCCCCCGAAGAAAGTCGATGTCGGCACCGTGGCCGCCATCGGTGTCGCGATCACCGGCGCCGTCAGCGCGCTCACGTTGATCCTGGGCTATGTGTTCGGGATGAAGGCGTGGCAGTATCCCTTCGTTCTCATTGGCATCATCGCCGTGATCTCCGGCCCCTCGATGGTGATCGCGTGGCTGAAGCTGCGTCAGCGCACCGTCGGCCCGATTCTGGAGGGCAACGGCTGGGCCATCAACGGCCGCGTGAAGATCAACATCCCGTTCGGCACCGCGCTCACCGAGGTCGCCGCGCTTCCGGCCAACGCGCACCGCACCCTCGAAGACCCGTACGAAGACAAGGAAGCCGCGAAACAGCGCCGCCAGTTTTTCACGCTGCTCTTCGTGCTCATTCTCGCGGGCGTGGCCTTGCTGATCCGCTGGGATCACAACCGTCGCGGTCGGTATTTCTGGCAGCCGGCGCCAGCGCCTGTTCCTGCGACGGTTGCTACACCAGCGGCACCTGCTGCTCCTGCTCCCGAAGCGAAGAAGTAGTTGGGTATAGGGGAGGCGCGGTCTCCTGTAGCGGCGGTCTGTGACCGCCGTTCAGCGATCCGCGATCTTGCACGAGCTTCAACGGGTAGGGCGAGGCAGTCCCCACTGAGCCCTCACGCATTGAGGGCGCGAGAATCTCGCCGCCTTCGCACAACTATCCCGCGAAGGCTCAGCGGGGACGGTTCGCCCTACCCCAATGCCTGCGCGAGCTTCGGTTCGCCCCATGTAGGCGGTTAACCGGCTGATGCCGTCCCTTACCGATACTCATTCCACTCGACCGAGGCATACCGTTCGCTCAACCCCTCTACCTCATCCTCGGCAAACTCCGGCCACGGCGTATGCTGTGCCTCGACGCCGAGCGCCGCCGCGAGCTGCTCGACCAGCGCTTCCTCAAACAGATCCCAATCCACCGCCGCCGCGCCCGCGCTTACGTTCGCGCTCGGCTTCCAGATGGAGCCCTGAAAGAGCAAGCCGTGCTTGTTTCGCTTCTGCGCTGCGCCGGCGATCTTCGCGCCTGTCTCGGCGTGCACCACGTCGAAGGTCTCCGCTTTGGTGAAGCATATTCCCGCGATTGTAGATTTCTCTGCGCCCGCGCCCGTACTCGCCTCCGTCCCCACTTCCGCTCCTTCCACTGCAGTCGTTTCCGGATCGCATGCTTCGTCGCACGGCTTCACCAGCGCCGGCACGTCCTGCGCGCGCAGCGCTTCCGCGACGGCTTCGTGGATCGTGCGATAGCTTTCGCTCGCTCGCAGTTCCTCGAGCGGATGACCGCGCGGGATCACCAACGCATAGGTCCAGTCTTCGCGGTGATCCACGATGCCGCCGCCCGTCGGCCGGCGGCAAAGGTCCACGCGCGTCGCGCTGTCGGCCAGCACCGGCGCCAGTTGCTCGCGTACAAACGCGATCTTCTGCGAATATCCAAAGGTGAAGGCGGGTCCGCGCCAGCCATAATGCCGGAAGCGCGGTGCCGCCGCATGCTCCTCCGGATATCGCTGCAGCAGGAGAAAATCCACGGCCATGTTTTCCGCTGCGCCCGCTGTCCGTGTCGGTAGTACTTCGAGGTGCATGTGCCGCGTCGCGTGGTGGTTATTCGCCGAGTGCGCAATACCAAGCGCGCACGGGCGCGGGCACTTTGAGTTCGTCGAGTTGCTCGGCGAGCGATTGCGGCCGCGTTTTCAGTTTTGCGGTGAGCGGCGCGATGTTCAGCGCGAGCGAGGGCTGGCGCTTCTTTGCGGCCTCCGGCACATCGGTCCGCTTCACGCTGACGATGGGTGCTTGCAGTTCTGTGAGCTTGAAGCGTTCGCGCACTCGCACGCCGAGCGCGTGCCGCGAGAGCAGTTCCGTGCCCGCCCAGTGCTGGATGCCCAGCACATCGCGGCGTTCGCACATTTCCACGAGCACTTCTGCGAGGTTTTCCGCGCTGCACGGCTGGCGGAACTCATCGACGAAGAGTCGCGGCGTCTTACCGGCCGACCAGTCCAGGAGCAGCCGTTCGTGCAAGCTGCGCTGGCCGGTGGCGCTGTTGCCGGTGAGCAGGGGCACGCGCAATGTCACGGCGAAGGTCGGCGCCACGTCGTGCACCCGCTGCTCGCTCTCGATTTTCTGCTGGGCGTAGAGATTGATCGGCAGCACCGCGTCACCCGCGCTGTAGGGCTTTCCGCTCGTGCCATCGAAAACCTGTTCCGATGAGAGGTGGATGAAGCGTGCGCTCACATGGTGCGCAAGCCGCGCCAGCGTGGCTGGGAGCGTTACATTCATCGCGTACGCGAGCACGGGCTTGGCCTCGCACTGCTCCGGCACCGAGATGGCGGCGCAGTTCACGATCGCCTCGGGAAACGCCTCCAGTACCGCCGAGGTCGTCGCCACGTCGTCGGTCAGATCGAGTTTCAGCTTTTTGTGCAGGCCCTCGATCGGGCCATCGAAGCTCCCGACGATGCCCGTCACGCGGTGGCCGCGCCGTGCGGCGGCACGGGCAAAGGCAGAGCCGACCAGCCCCGATGCTCCGGCGAGAAAGATGTTCATGTCAGTAAATCCGGTTCGACGTGCCAGCGCACCACCCAGCGTGCGCCGCCGCCGTACTCCAGCGCCAGCGTCGCGCCCTTTTTCATCGCAAAGAGCACCGGCTGTGGGGTCCCGGCCACCAGCAGCGAGGCCAGCGCGCTCAGGTGGGGCTCGTGCCCTACAAGGGCGAGGGGATGCGTCATATCGGCGAGCACCTGTGCGATCTCGCGCGGATCATCTTCGGGCGTGATGTTGGGCACCTCTTTAACTGGCACGGCCAGCGGCAGCTCGTGCAGCAAGACTTGTGCGGTCTCTTTCGCGCGGAGGAGCGGGCTGTGCCACACTTGAGCGGGCCGGAAGGCTTTCGTGCGCTGCAAAAAATGCGCCAGCACCGCGGTCTGGTGCCGCCCCCGCGTGCTCAGCGCCCGCGAGTGATCCGGATAGGTGTCCACCGCCTCGGCGTGGCGGATGAGATAAAGCAACATGGCGTCACACCATGGCGGTCGCGCGTTACGCGTCCAGCAGCTTGCGTGAGGCGCGGAGCAACTCGCTCAGGGCATAGGGCTTATTCAGGCAGACCTGACGCTCGGGCGGGAGCCAGGCCACCGGCATCTTGAAATCGTGCTGGCTCGTGCAGAGGACCCGCAGCTTGGCATTCGTCTCCAGCAGGCGCCGGGCGTGTTTCTCGCCTTCACCGGCGAGGTTCGCGATCAGCAGCTGCGTGGGCCGCGCGTTGGGATTGGAGGCGAGCGCCTCGGCGAAGTTCTTGCCGGCCGTCACGCGATAGCCGTCGGCGGTGAGGATGCCCGCGACCATCTTGCGCACCACCTCATCGTCCTCGATCAGCAGCACGCTTTCGCTGCCGCGCATGGAGGGCAGCGGCGCCACGGCGGGCGGCAGCTCCTCCACCTCGGCGGCGGTGATGGGCAAAAGTATCTCGAAGGTCGATCCCACCAGCAGCGCGCTGCGCACGGAGATGTAGCCACCGCTCTGCTGCACCACGCCATAGACGAGCGCGAGGCCAAGGCCCGTGCCCTTGCCCTCGGGCTTGGTGGTGAAAAACGGTTCGAAAAGGTGCTTCTGCGTATCCGCATCCATGCCGGTGCCGTTGTCGGCGACGGTGAGCGCCACATAGCGGCCGGGCGGCGTGTCGGTGTTGCGGCGATTCTGCCCGGGCTTTATCTCGCGATTGGCGGTGGTCACCATGATCCGGCCGTTGTCGCGCAGGGCGTCGCGGGCGTTGATCACGAGGTTGAGCAGCACTTGCTGGAATTGTGCGGGGTCGGTCCGCACGTTGGCGAGGTTCTCTCCCAGATCCAACTCCACCTTCCCTGCGGTGCCGACGAGGCGGCCGAGGATCTCGGCGTTTTCGGTGACCATTGTGTTGAGGTTGATGACGCGGGAGTTCAGTGGCTGCCTGCGGCTGAAGGCGAGCAGCTGCTGCGTGAGCGCCGCGGCCTTGCGGCTGGCGTTGTGGATCTCGGACACCTCGCGCAACGCCTGCGGATTGGCCGCGACGTGCGCCGCGAGCATTTCGCAGTAGCCGTTGATGACGGAGATCAGGTTATTGAAGTCGTGAGCCACCCCGCCGGCGAGGCGGCCCACGGCATCGAGCCGCTGTGCATGCACCAGCGCCTCATGCAGCCGCCGCTTCTCCGTCTGATCGCGGTACGTCGCGACGACATGGGTCAACCGACCGCGGGCGTTGAAGAGCGGGTCGAGGCTCCAGGCCGCGCTGATGCTGCGGCCATCGCGTCGCGTAACGAAGCCCTCCCCGAGCAGCGGCTGCCGTGGCGTGGCGGTCTTCAGCCAGCTCTGCACCCGCTCGATCTCCGTTCCGTCGCCGTGCAGGATTCCGTGGGGCCGGCCCACCAGCTCCGCGGCGCTGTAGCCCGTCATCACGCAGAAGCTATCGTTGGCAAAAAGGATCTTCAGGCCGCGCTTGCTCGTGCCCCGCTCGGCGATGAACACGCCTTCGCTCTGCGCCCGCAACGCCCCGCCCAACAATGCCGCCGGCACGCGCGGGGATGCTTTCCGGCGCGCGGCAGGCTTCTTCTTCTTGGACGCAGACACACCTCAGAAGAATAAGGACACGCGTCCGGGAACAGCAAAAAAGCCACCGCGGCCCTCCGGCCACTACGCAGCACAGGCATGGGTTGAGCTACGATAGCAAAATTGCCCGTCTGCTGCGCCGACGCCCGCTGCGGACGGTTCGCCCGAAGCACCTCAACCCTACCCCGGCGATAAAATCACCTTACGGCGCGAGGCGTTCGACCGACCAGCCGTCCTTGTTTCGCCGATACCGCAACCGGTCGTGCAACCGGCTCCGCCGCCCCTGCCAGAATTCCACCGTCTCCGGCAGCAGACGCCAACCGCCCCAGTGAGGCGGCAGCGGCACGTCCTGCCCGGCGTATTTTGCCTCGAGTGCCTTCATGCTCTGTTCGAGCATGCTGCGCCCCGTGATGATCGAACTCTGCTGCGAGACCCAGGCGCCGAGCTGGCTCGCCCGGGGGCGCGAGTGGAAATACGCCTCGCTCTCCTCGCGCGCGGCCTTCGTCACCGTGCCCTCCGCGATCACCTGTCGCTCGAGCAGGAGCCAGGGAAAGACGATCGTCGCGTGCGGGTTCGTTTCGAGCTCGCGGCCCTTGCGGCTCTCGTAATTCGAGAAAAACAAAAAACCGCGGCCATCGACGCCCTTGAGCAAGACCGTGCGCGCCGAGGGGCGGCCCTCACGCGTCGCAGTGGTGAGCGTCATCGCGTTTGGCTCGTGGATCTTCGCGCCTTCCGCCTCCTGAAACCATTTCTCGAACTGGCGGTAAGGATCCTTGGCCAGATCCTTCTCCGTCAGCCCCGCGAGCGAGTAGTCTCTTCTGTGATCGCCGAGTTCCACGTACCGGACACTGGTCCGTGCGCCACGGGCTGTCAAAAATCATCTGGTCAACGTGCGAATTCGCGCCGTTTCCGCGGGAAAATCCCTCATGAGAGCCTCGCGGCTGCCCAGCACGAAGCCCCGCTCGTCCCACGGCGGCGTCACGACGCAGCCGATCAGGGCCCAGCCCCGCCTCGGCTCGAGCAGCCGTGCGCCCTGCCACATCCCGCGCGGGACGATCAGTTGCGGCGCATCGCCTGCCGTGATGTCGGAGCCCATCCGCGTGACGATGGCCGAGCGGTTGGGGTGATCGAGCTGGAGATGCTCCACGGGGTCGCCGGCGTGAAAGTGCCAGACCTCATCCTGCGCGATCGTGTGCAGCGCGGAAAAACCCTCGGGTGTCATCAAAAACAAAATCGCCGAGCCATTTGACCCCATCCACGTCTGGCGGAAATAGCCGCCCTCCTCCGGGAGCGGCTCCAGCCGCAGCTTCGCGATCATCTGGCGTGCTTCGTCGTCCATGCGCACAGCTTGGCTGGGGAGCCCGCAGATGGCACGGCGATAGATGAGAAACTCCTCAAGCAGAGTGGCCGCAAGAAGGCGCAAAAATCGGAGGGCAAAGGAAACTCGCAAGGCGCCTATGGGCGCACGGGAGATTCTCGTCGGCCGGACGGAACCCTTGCGCCTTTTTGTGGCCATTCCTCCGTGTTCAAACGCTAGCTCATTTGGACACGGCAGGCGCCGTTTGCACTGTTCCAACCCACGGCTTGAAAAACCGCGCTCCGTCGGCGACGGTGGTCCTTCACTACCGACCCATGATCGCCATCGACGACGCCATCGAGACCGAAGCCGAGCGCCTGCTGCTCTCGCTCATGCACGTCGACTGCGATCCCCGCGGCAAGCGGTGGAATCTCGATACCTGCCGCGAGATCGCGCCACTCACGCTCGAGATCAATCGGCTGAAAAAGGAGAAGGACGCCGTCATCCTCGCGCATTCCTACGTCGAGCCCGAGATCATCTACGGCGTGGCCGATTTCCGGGGGGACTCGTATTTTCTCAGCATGAAGGCCAGGGAGGCCAACGCGAAGATCATCGTTTTTGCCGGCGTCGTGTTCATGGCTGAGACCGCGAAGATCCTCTCACCGCACGCTCAGGTCGTCGTGCCCGATCACCGCTCTGGCTGCTCGCTCGCCGATTCGCTCACGGGCGCGCAGCTGCGCGACCTAAAGGCGCTCTACCCCGACGCCACGGTTGTGTGCTACATCAACAGCACCGCCGACGTGAAGGCCGAGTCGGATGTCTGCGTGACCTCGGGCAATGTCTACCACATCTGCGCCAACCTCCCCGCGAAACGCATCCTTTTCGTGCCCGACCGGCTCATGGGCCAGAATCTCCGTGAGGAGTTGAAGCGCCGCGGCGTCGACAAGGAGATCATCACCTCCGACGGCACGTGCATGGTCCACGATCAGTTCGGACCCGCCGAGATTGCCGCCGCCCGCGCGCGCTATCCTGGCCTGAAGGTCGTCGCTCACCCCGAGTGTCTGCCCGAGGTCGCGGCCGCCTCAGACTTCGTTGGCAGTACTGGAGCGATGATGAAGTACGTCAAGACCACCGGCGCGCCGTATTATCTCATGCTCACGGAGTGCGGGCTCGTCGGCCGCCTGCAGGTCGAGTCGCCGGAAAAATCCTTCATCGGCGGCTGCCGGATGTGCCCCTACATGAAGATGAATTCGCTCGAGAAGATACGCGATGCCCTCGCCGCTCCGCGACCCGACCAGATCATCACGCTCGACGAAGACATGCGCCGCCGCGCCGCGCGCTGCATCGAGCGCATGTTCGAGCTCTCGCCGACTGACTGATGATCAGCCGCACAAAGCCGCAGAAGGCGCAAAAATTTGCGGACGTGTCCGTCTCCATTTTCCGCGCGCCTATAGGCGCCTTGTAGTTCTCCATCGCCCTCCGATTTCTGCGCCTTTTTGCAGCTAAACTCTCCACCCTGCACCACATGAACTCCCTTCCCCGCATCGACCACCTGATTGACCTCGCGATCGAGGAAGACGCCGGGCTCGGCGACGTCACCAGCCGTGCCATTTTTTCGGCCAAGGATCAGTCGCGCGGGTTCATCGACGCCAAGGAAGAGCTGGTCGTCTGCGGTCTCGGCATCGCCGCGCGGGTCTTCGAGCGCGTCGACCGAGCGCTCAAGGCCACGCCGCTCGTCCACGATGGCGACCGCGTGAAGCGCGGCGCACGCGTGCTCAGCGTCACGGGCCCGACCGCGTCTATGCTCACCGCCGAGCGCACCGCGTTGAATTTCATGCAGCGGCTTTCCGGCATCGCCACGCTCTCGCGCCGCTATGCCGATGCCATCGCGCACACGAAGGTCCGCATCGTCGATACGCGCAAGACCACGCCCGGCTGGCGGGCGCTCGAGAAGTACGCCGTGCGCTGCGGCGGCGCCTTCAATCACCGTTCCTCGCTCGGCGAGCACGTCCTCATCAAGGATAACCACATTGCTGCGGCGGGCTCGCTCTCGCGCGCCGTCCGTCTCTGCCGGGCCGCTGCGCCGCATCTCGCGAAAATCGAGGTTGAGACGAAGACAATCGCGGAGGTGAAGGAGGCGCTGAAGGTGAATGCCGAGGTCATCCTGCTCGACAACATGTCACCTGACATGGTGGGTCGCGCCGTCGCCATCATCGGTGGCGCTGCGATCGTGGAGGTTTCCGGCGGAGTTCGTCTGGAAACGTTGCGCGATTATGCGATCACCGGCGTTGATGTCATCAGCATCGGCGCGCTCACGCATTCCGCGATTGCGGTGGATTTGAGCCTCGACGTGCAACCCGCGCGCGCATCGCGTCGTTGATCGCTTGAAAACCCTTCGCACCGACTGCCTCGTCATCGGCGCCGGCCTCGCCGGCTCAGCCTATGCGCTCCATGCGGCCAAGCTCGGCCTGTCCGTTGAGCTGCTGTCGCTCGCCGAGCCGCTTGCGGCCAATAGCGCCTGGGCGCAGGGCGGAATCATTTACGATACGGCGCAGGATCCCGCCGCGCTCGCCCGCGACATCTTCGAGGCGAGCGACCGCACGGCCAATCCGCTGGCGGTCGACCACCTCGTCCGGGAAGGCCCCGCCGCCGTGCGCGAGATGCTGCTCGACGAGGCGCACGTGGGCTTCGATCGCACGCCGGACGGCGAGCTCGATTTCACCCGCGAGGGCGGGCATAGCGAGCGTCGCATCATCCACGCCAAGGATGCCTCGGGCCTCGCGATCCTCACGGCGGTGGCCAAGCGCGTGGATGCCACGCTGAAGATTTCCCGCCGCTCCGGCTGGGTGGCCATCGATCTCCTCACGCTGTCGCACAACTCCGACGATCTCGCCGACCGCTACCAGCCGCTCACGTGCTTCGGCGCGTATGTGCTGGATACGGCGACGGGCGAGACGGTCGCCATCGTGGCGAAGAAAACCATCCTTGCGACCGGCGGCCTCGGGCAAATCTTCCTGCACACGACGAACCAGCCCGGCAGCGTCGGCCACGGCGTGGCGATGGCCTATCGCGTGGGCGCCCGCCTGATCGACCTCGAGTACGTGCAGTTTCACCCGACGGTTTTCGCCAAAAAGAATGCTCCGCGCTTCCTTGTCACCGAGGCGTTGCGCGGCGAGGGCGGCGTGCTGCTGAACGGCCGCGGCGAGCGCTTCATGGATGCGTTGGACCCGCGCGGCTCACTCGCCTCGCGCGACATCGTGGCCCGCGCCGTGAAGCAGGAGCTGGCCGCGACCGGTGACGCCTACGCGCTGCTCGATCTCTCGGCGATGACGCCGGAGTTTATCCGCGACCGTTTCCCGAGCATCTATCAACGCTGCCTCGAGTACGGCGTCGATATCACCAAGGAGCCGATCCCGGTCGTACCGGCCGCACACTTTGCGTGCGGCGGTGTCCACGCCGATCTCCATGGTCGCACGAGTGTCCGCCATCTCAACGCGATTGGCGAAACGGGCTGCACCGGCCTGCATGGTGCCAACCGCCTCGCCAGCACGTCGCTCCTCGAGTGCCTCGTGAGCGCGAAGTTCGCCGCACTGGCCGACGGCGAAGACATCGCCCGCGGGGAATTCCGCCTGCCCGAACCTCGTGAGTGGGAGAGCCCCACGCGCGAGGCCGATCCGGTGCTGGTGCGACAGGACATGCTGCAGATCCAGCACACGATGTGGAACTACGCCGGCGTGGTGCGCTCACCGAAACGTCTCACGCGCGCGCGCCGCATCCTGATCGAGCTGCGCGAGGAGATCCAAAGTTTCTATCGCGGCTGCCGGCTCACGCGCGACCTGATCGAACTGCGCAACGCCATCCAGACGGCGCTGCTTATTGTGCACGCGGCTTCGCTGAATCCGCGCAGCAAGGGGTGTCACTATGTGGTCGAGGAAGCCTGACCCGAGTGACTGGAAGCGCGGTGCCCTCACCGCGCCCCCAGCGACGGAATGATAAAGGAACTGGAAGAGCGGGAGGCCCGCATTTTTCTTCCCGCACTTCCCGATCTTCCTGTTCAAAATTGGATTTGAGGAGTCCAGAGAGGGTCCGCTGCGCGGCGTCACCGCCTGATGCTCGACGCATCTATATCCCCAAACCATCCGTGGGATAGGGGCGTCGCTTTCATCGCCATCTAGTCTTTCACCGGCCGGTGTCGTCCATAGGCGCGTTTAGGTACCGGGTCGTCGGTGAGCTCAGCGGGCGGGCCGCGCAGCGCGGCGGTGAGATCCTCGAGGCTCAGCTTCCAGATCAAGATGGAGTGATCCACCTGATGGTCGGGCGCCCGGTTATGGCGAAGCCACGCGCAAAGCCGCGCGAAGCGCAACGAGTCGTAAATGGCGATCGTCTCCATCCACGCCGGCGCGGCCGGCCCGGCTCCGATTTTAGGAGACTTCATGAACTCGGTTTCCAGTTGCTGCATATGGTCCTCGGTCTGCCGATACGCCTCCTCGTAGCCTTTGCGCCAGGGACCATGGGCCAGGGTGTAGAGACCTTGAAACAGCGTGGCACTGATGGCGTAGTACCCGGGCTGATACGGATAACCCTGGATCGGGCGGCGGTCGTAGAAGCCGGGCAAGCGTCGGGCTTTGACGCCCTGGTAGGAGGGGCTGTCGGTGCCGAAGTACGCGAGAAAACGCAGGGTTTTGTGGTCGGGGTCGTGTGCGTCGAACCACCGCTTCAGCGACGGGAGCGACATGCCCCAATCCAGCGAGCTATCAACGAGGTGTTGGTAGCCCCTGTTGGGGCCGCCGGCCTGCGGGCCGAAGTAGGCGATATAGTTTGGCCGGATCGAGATCGATTCGGCCACCGTCCACGCGAGCGCACCGGCGATGCACGTGACCGGGAGCCAGCGCCGGCCGGCCGCGAACGCAAGACCGCCTGCCCCGGCGAGCACGTACAAGGCGGGATACATAGGCAGCACGTGCCGGTGACCGATGTTGAGGTCCTCGGTGACCGCCACCGCGAGGTAGCATCCGAGCAGGGTCACCAAGGGTATGATCTCATAACCAAGCGCATTGCGCCGGGGCGTCGCGGGTTCGGGCCCGCCCTGGAGGCGGGCCCGCCAGAGCGCGACGGCACCCACCAGCAGCAGCACGAGCAGGGCGGGAGGCGTCTTCACCCAGAGGGTGTAAGGGAAAAATTCCGGCCGCCCCCCGGTCGTCCATTTGCCGTTGAGGAAGGAAACGGTTTCGTCGTCGTTGCCCGCGAGGGAGTTTACGCCGCGGTGGAAGCCCTCGGGGAGGATGCGCGTTTCGTGTATCCAGTGCAGCGATACTTTCAGCGGAGTGGCGATGCCATCGCGGTAGCTGAGCCGGCTGAAACGCAGCGCGGGGTCGGCCGGGTCGGGGCTCGCCTCGTAGCGGAAGCCGTAGTGAGCCCAAATCGCCGTCCAGCCTGCAAACGCGTGGAGCACGATGGCACCTGCGATCGCGGCGAGCTGGGTGCGGCGGCGCTGCAGGGTCCACCTGCGGCTCCGCCAGCGCAGGTTCAGCGGCTTGCCCACGCCCAGCTTCACCGCGATCAGGATCGCCGTGATAGGGAGGACGATCAGGGCCGTCGGCTTGGCCAGCACGAGCAGGCCGAGCGCCACGAGGCTCGCGAGGGCGCGCGCGAGCGTGATCTCGTGCAGCAGCCGCCAGATGCACCACGTGGCCGCAAACAGTGTCAACGTGATCGACATGTCCGTCGAGACGATGCCGCCGAAAGCCAGCATGTTCGGGCTGAACGTGAAGATCGTCAGTGCGATCAGGCCGCCAACGGTGCCGAAGAGGCTTCGCGCCCAGCCGAAGATGAGGAGCCCTGTCGCCATCCCGAGCCATGCGACCATTGCCCGGCCCTGCCACAGGAGCGCCTCGGGAATATTTCCGAGCTGAAAGAAAAAACGGTGTGCGATTTCGTACGAGGCGCTCGCCTGCCAGTAGCGATCCTCCTCGCTCACGAAGCGCGGCCGCGTGAAAAGGTAGGGCAGCGTCGCCCAGCGTTTCACCAGGTCGCCATTGGCTCCCTCCATCCGGTAATCGTCGTTAAGCCAGAGATTGTAGCCGACGGCGAGTTGCAGGCCCTCGTCGAACGACTGCCCTTTGTTGAGCGTGGCGGTCCACGCGAGGGTGGCATAGAGCGAGAGAAGGGCAAAGACCGCCAGCGCGGGCCAGCGTGTGCGGGCGCGGCCGGGGCAGCTCCGGCCGGTCGTGGCGACCGTGGCGGAGGTGGGAGCGTGGGATGACGTGGAAGGGCAGGAGCTGCCCATGAGACGGGAGGCGATTCCTGACGCCCGCGAATCGACCCTGCACTGCTCCTGAGGGGGCGGGATGCGCGTACGAAGGCGTGCGGCTGGAACCGAACGAGGATTTGGCGCGCAGGCGTCGGAGTGAATCGAGCCGCCCGTGCAAAAAGATGAGGCGCAGATCGTCGCGCGCTGGCTGCGCCTCGCAAGGGGCCTCGTCTTACATTTCGTTCAGTTGCGCTCCACCGGGCCGTGCCGGCGGTAGTGGCGCCCCGGGAGCGGCTGGTCAACCAGCTCGACCGGCGGTCCCGCGAGCGCGGCGGCCAGGTCTTCATAGCTCAACTTCCAGATGAGGATTGAATGATCCACGTGAGCGTCGGGTTTGCGCGTGTGGCGGAGCCAGGCGGACAACCGGCCGAAGCGGAGGGCGTCATGGTAGTAGATCTCGTGCTGCCACCACTCGACGCCGGCCTGCTGCACCAGCGCTTGCAGGGTGCGGGGATCTTTGTTGGCACGGTGCAGCTCCTCCATGCGAACGCCGGTGAGGTGGTAATCGGTTTCGTATCCCTTGCGCCATGGGCCGCAGGCAGGCGTGTAGAGGCCCTGCAGGAGCGTCGCGCTGATGGCGTAGTACCCTGGCTGATACGCATAGGCTTCGATCGGCCGGCGATCGTAGAACCCGGGCAATTGACGGGCGCGGAGGTCGTATCGCTCCGGAGTGTCGGTGCCGAAGTAGGCGAGGAAGAGCGGCGTCTGGTGCTTGGGATCGTGTTTCTCCTGCCACTGCTTCAGCCCCGGCAGGCTCATGCCCCAGTCGAGCGAGCTGTCCACCAGGCGCTTGTAGGCGGTCTCGGGTCCTCCCGCCTGCGGCCCGAAATACGCGAGCGGGTTCGGCCAGATGGCGGTCGTCTCCCAGACCATCCACGCCAGCGCCCCCCCGAGGCAGGCAGTGCGTAGTCGCGACCGAATATCCGCCCAGAAAAGCGCCACCGCTCCCGCAAGGACATAGAGTGCGGGGTAGATGGGCAGCACGTGCCGGTGGCCGATGTTCAGGCTCTCGCTCATCGCGATGCCGAGGTAGCAGAGGATGAGTGCAAACAGCGGCGTGAACTCGTAGAGGAGCCGGCGTCGGGCGGGGCGGTCTTCTTTCACCGACGGCGTGCTGCCGAGCCGCCACCACGCCACCGCGCCCGCCAGCAGCAGGAGCATGAGCACGGGCGAGGTCTTCACCCACAGCGCATACGGAAAGAACGGCGCACGCCCGCCCACGGCCCACGTGCCGTTCATGAAGGAGAGGATGTCCTCGTCGTTGGCGGCGAGATTGTGCACCCCGCGATAAAAACCCTCGGGGAGGAGGTGGCTTTCGTGCACCCACTGCAGCGATTTCCGCAGCGGCTCGGCGACCCCGTCCTCATACGCGGGGGTGAACATTTTCAGCGACGCCTCGTCCGCGGCCGGACTCGCAGCGTGGCGAAACGAGTAGTGTGCCCAGATCGCGCTTGCTCCGGCAAAGGCATGCAGGGCCACCATGCTCGCGACGATCGCGAGCTGGCTGCGTAGCTGGGTCGCGTTTTGGCTGAGCCCGGGGAGTCGCACCGCGATGGGAGTCCGGACGGCGAGCTTCACCATCACCAGGAGGGCGGTGAGCGGGAGGATCACGAGCGCACTTGGCTTGGCCAGCACCAGCAGCCCAAACGCCAGCAGGCTCACCGCGATGTGCGTGAGGGTTACTTCATGCAGCAGCCGCCAGATGCACCACGTCGCGGCGAAGAGCGTCAGTGTGATCGACATGTCGGTGGACACGATGCCGCCGAAGGCCTGCATGTGCGGGCTGAACGCAAAAAGCCCCAGCGCAATCAGGCCTCCGCGGGTGCCGAAGAGCGAGCGAGCCCACCCGAAAACGAGTAAACCGGTCGCCACGCCCAGCAGCGTGACCATGGCCCGGCCCTGCCTGAGCAGCGACCCGGGCTCGTTGCCCAGCTGGAAGAAGAAGCGATAGGCCAGCTCGTACGGCATGCCCTCCCGCCAGAAGCGATCCTCATGGCCCACGAAGTGCGGCCGCGTGACGAGGTAGGGCAGGGTGGCCCAGCGCTTCACCAAGTCGCCGTTGGCGCCTTCGAAGCGGAGGTCGTTGTTCAGCCAGATGTTGTAGCCGACGGCGAGCTGCAACGCCTCATCGAAGGCGGGGCCCTTGTTCAGCGATGCCGTCCACGCCATCGTCCCGTAGAGCGCGAGGAGCACGACCACGACCGTAGCCAGCCACCACGACCGGGCCCGGCTGGGTTGCCCGGGATGTCCGGCTTTTTGGGCGGTCGCGGCCATGAGAACCGTGCGCGCAATCTCCACCACCGCCTCCGTCTCTTTCGAGTGGGCGGATGTAAGCGCCAGGGTGCGGGCGGGCGCAGGGGAAGGTTTCGCAGAACGAGGGGAATCCATCGCGACGTGTGGTGGGGAACCACACCGTCACGCGCGTTTGCCCAAGGCAGGCAGGCCTGTATGCAGCTCAGGCGCTACCGCTCGGCAAACGAGGTGTGCTTTGCGGGGTTGTTGTGGGGGCGGGTGGTCTCGAGACGGTGGTTGCCGCCTCGAGGGGTGAAGACTTGTGGTCTAGGTGGGGCAGGTTGTGGTCTCGGTCAAAGTATGGGGTGAACCACCGCCGCCACCGCTTTGCCACAGCAGCGCCCCGGGCAGGCGCGTGGCGCTAGGAACTCCGTGATATGGCCGCCAGGGCCGAGACCAGCGTCATGACCGTTCCCATCGCCAAGGCCAGTCTGGCGCCTGCACGCCTGCTGGCTCGAGGGCGGTTGGAGGACGCAGCGGCAGACTCCACGAAGGGCGACGACGTGCCGGAGTGCGGCAGGTGCGTCGTCGCCGGGGCATGGCTGGTGAAGCCCATGGGCGCGTGGCGCAGGGTATACCGCGTGGTTGTGGTGGGCTGGACCTTCACAGACTGGCTGGATTGGCCGTCACGGGGCGCGACGGCGAGAGGTAGGAGGGGTTGGGGGAAACCGCGCGCCGCGAGAAGCGGGGAAGCACGCGATCTGGGCGGAGGCTCTGGGCTCAACCGCGACCATTCAAGCGGCGCCGCCTTACAGTTTGTTCAGGTTGGAGCCTCGTAAGGCTTACAACCACAAGTCACTTGCGCCTGGCCTGCTCAACGATCGCCAGCAGCGCCGCAAAATCCTCGTCCCGGGTATGGCTTTCGATGATGGCATCGAACTTCGCCGCTTCCCTCAGCTCCGCTTCCGCTGTCGCCATCCGGCGCGCGATCTCCTCCTCGTGGTCCAGCGCGCGGCCCTGCATCCGGGCGACGAGCCGCTCCCGGTCCACGCGGATGAAAACCGTCGTCAGCGCGCGACGAAGCAGCGCGTCTTCCCGGGCCACTCGCCGCAGGCTCTCGACGCCTTGTACGTCGATACTCATGACAAGGTTCTGCCCGACAGTGAGGGGATCGACCACGCTCGATTTCAGCGTGCCGTAGAGCCGGTGGTCGTGGTCGCCTTGATCGTGGACATGCACCTTTGCCCACTCGAGGAATTCACCACGGGCCACGCGCGCGCGAAACTCCGCCGGCGGGAAAAAGTGGTAGTGGATGCCGTTGATTTCGCCGGCCCGCGAGGGCCGCGTGGTGGTGGTGACCACGCGCGAGAATTCCGGACGCTCGTGCACGAGCCGGTCGCACAGCGTGCTCTTGCCGGAGCCGGCAGGGCCGGCAATGACGATGAGTACAGGCGCAGGATTAGTGGCCATGCAGCGCGTCAGTAGGTGAAGGCCACGATGGCCAGCAGCAGGCCGTAGCCGGCGATCGCACCGCCCACGCCCCGGGCCCGCTCCGGCTGCGCAAGGAGCCACTGCACGAAGTCACGAAACCGCCACGGCTGCGCGCCGAGCCAGATGGCCAGCGAGATGGCGACATAGACGAGGACCTTGTAGAAATTGATCTGCCAGTGCTCGTAGTGCATGAAGCCCGCATCGAGCAGCGGCATCGCGCCCATCAGGATGAGGGTCGCGAGCCCACGCACTGCGAGGAAGTCGGGCACGCACTTAAAGGATAATATCGCCACCACGAGGAAACCGAAAAACAGGTAGAGCCGATACTCGCCGAAATCCGCCGGGGACAATTTCCAGATCGCGCCCCAAAGAAACCACGCCGCTCCCGCGCCGAAGAAAAGATATGCCGCCGCCTGGGACCGCGGAAACGCCTTCAGCACGGCCGCGAACCCCGAGTGGTTCAGCAGCAAAGGCACGCCCAGTGCGAGAAGCAGCAGACCGGGGATCAACGTGGCGAGAGTCAGGGACATGATGGAAAATTAAACGAGAGCGGGAAGGGCGCGATCTTCCGCCAGCACCAGCTCACCATACAGGGTGCTCACCGTCGCCCGCTCGATCTTCAGCGGCACGAGCTGGCCGACCAGGCGCGGGTCGGCGTCGAAGACGCACACGCGGTTGCCGCGCGTGCGGCCCGTGAAGCGCTCGCCACTCTTGTCGCGGCCCTCGACCAGCACCTCTTCGTTGGTGCCGATGAGCAGGGCGGTCCGACGCAGTGAGTTCTTCTGCAGGATCGCGAGCAGCTCCTGGTTGCGTCGCTCCTTCACCTCGTCCGGTATCTGGTCTGCCAGCACAGCCGCCGGTGTGCCGGTGCGGATCGAGTACTTGAAGATGTAGGCCATGTCGTAGTTGCACGCTTCGAACAGCTCGCGCGTCTGCGCGAACTCTTCCTCAGTCTCGCCGGGGAAGCCCACGATCACATCCGTCGAAAAATACATTTCCGGCTGCACGGCGCGCAACGCATCCACGATCTCCTTGTAGCGTTCGCGCGTGTAGGGGCGGTTCATTGCGCGGAGAATGCGGTTGCTCCCGCTCTGCATCGGCAGATGCACGTAGGGACACAGCTTCGGCATCCGCCCGTAGGCCGCGACGAGGTCGTCCTTGAAGCCGCGCGGATGCGGGGAGGTGAACCGGATCCGTTCGATCCCGTCGATGGCGTGCACGCGGTCGAGCAGCTGCACAAAGGGCGAGATGCCGCCGGTGTGGGTGTAATCGCGCCGGCCGTAGCTGGTTACGATCTGCCCGAGCAGTGTGATCTCGCGCACGCCGCGCGCCGCGAGCGCCTGGCATTCGGCTACGATCTCATCCATCGGCCGCGACCGCTCGTCCCCGCGGGTCTTCGGCACGATGCAGAACGCGCAATCCATGTTGCAGCCCTGCTGGATCGAGACGAAGGCGCTGACCTGCCGCTCCGCCTCGACGCCCTCGGTGGCGCCGGGCGCGAGATGGTCCTTGATGGTGTTTTGCGAGCCCGCTTCCTCACCAATGTCGACGATCGTCTCTCCAATCGGGACGCCGGCCTCGCGCGCCGCCCGGAGATTGTCGAGGTAGCCGGGGACTTGGTGAAATTTCTGCGTGCCGACGATCAGGTCCACGTCGGGCAGTTGTTCGAGCAGCGAGGCACCGCGATTCTGCGCCATGCAGCCGAGGATGCCGAGGACGAAGTCCGGCTGCTTCTTCTTGCGCTGCTGAAGGTAACCGGCCTTGCCGATCGCTTTTTGCTCCGCCGCGTCGCGCACGCTGCACGTGTTGAGCAGCAGGATGTCGCACTCGGCTTCGTCGGCCACAATCCGGTACCCACGCGCACGCAGCATCGCCGCGACAGCCTCGCTGTCGCGCTCGTTCATCTGGCACCCGTAGGTTTTTATGTGGACGCGGTTCACCCGTGGAAGGGGTTCTAGGTAGCCAGCCCCGGGCGGGGGTCAACGCGGGAAACCCGCCCCCCTGCGGATGCCGCGGCGGCGGAAACCTTTTCCCGGAGACCTATCCGCCCGCTTGGGCCCGCGCGCAGATCGCCGTTATAAACAGTGGAGAAGCGACTTACGTGCGGAGGCCCTTGTCCCTCCCCTTACGCTTCGTGGTCCTTCGGTTGAACGTGCGCTGCCCCTTCTTCCCCATCCTTTCGGCTCTCTCCGTTCTCCTCAATGTCCGTATGGGCGACGGCCTCGTCGAATTTGACCGCGCTGCCAACCTCGGCACGCTGCGTGCCCCATGTGCCGTGTCGTTGCCGTTTTCCTCGCCCTCTGCGCGCTGGTCGTTCCGGCGTGGGCCGCTGCGCCGAAGCCGGAGGCCATCGTTGTGGTGCTGGGCGACCTTCACTCCGCCTACGATCGCACGGCGCAATTTGTCGCGCGCGTCGAGCGGATAAAAACCGAGAACCCCGGCGTGCCGCTCGCTGTACTCATCGACGGCGATTCATTCGAATACGGCAATGTCGTCGCCCGCCGCACGGAGGGTGCGGTCGATTTCGCGATGTTTACGGCGCTCGTGCGCCTCGCGCCCACGGTCATCAATCTCGGCAATCACGAGCCCGAGTTTTACGACCCCGCCGAGACGGTGAAGCGGCTCGAGGCCACCGGCCTGAAGGTCGTCGGCAATCTTCGCGACCGCGCCACCGGCAAGCTGTATGCGCCCGCTTCGCTGCGGCTGAAGCTCGGCACGCATGAGGCGACAATCGCCGGCCTCACGACCGACTGGCTCAACACCTATCGTCTCGCGATCCGGCCGCAGCTCGATCTGGCCGATCCCGTGGTGTGGGCTCGTGAAAATCTTCCCGCTCTCTTCCGGGATGCCGCGCTCCCCATTGTGCTCAGTCATGCGGGCCTGCGCGCCGACCGCGACATCCTCCCGCTGGTGCCGCCCGGTACGCTCTTCGCGGGCGCGCACGATCACCTCCGCTTCATCCACCGCGAGACGGCGCCGGCCGACAAGCCGCGTACGGTTTATTTCCATTCTGGCAGCTGGATGGACTATGTCTCGATCGCGCGGCTGCAGCGCACCGGCCGCGGTCTCGAGTGGGACGTCATGCAGGAGCCGCTGCTGCCCCGCCATGCGACTGATCCCGCGCTCGCGGCGCTCGTGCGGGAGACGCTCGCGAAGCATCTCACTCCCGAAGAAACGTCCATCGTCGCCCGCGCGCCGCAGGCGTTTTCGCCCGCCGATGCCGCCCGGTTTGCCGTCGATGCCGCTCGCCGCGCCGCCCTGGCCGATGTCGCTCTGATCGGTGGCACTACTTTCGGCGCCGGTCTGCCGGCTGGCGATATCTCGCGCTTTGCCTTCGATGCCTGCGTGCGCTTCGACGGGCCGCTGCACGCCACCGAGGTCGAGGGCGCGCACCTCCTTCGCATCCTGGCCCGCTGTAACCAGACTCCGGATACGCCGCTGGCGGACCGCAATGGCGAGAACCTGATTGCCGTTGCCGCGCCGGGTATCCGCATCGCGCCCGGCCGCACCTACCGCTTCGTCACGACCGACTGGGTTTCGAAGAACGCCGAGAAATACCTCGGCGAGAATCCCCCTGCGCTTGCCGAAGTGTCCGGCGTGAAACTAAAGGCGGCTGTCCTCGCCGCGCTGGAGCCTGCAAAATGAAAACTGCGCAAGAGATGATGAGCCAAGGGCGAGCCGAGGTGGGAAGAGGTCTTTTCTCGGCTCGGCCTCGGTTCGTCTCCTGTAAAATCGGTTTGGTCTTACTTCCCCTGTTGCTTCTCAGCGGGCGGGCTCAGGCGCCCGCGCCGACGCGCACTCCCGACGACGCGCTCTACGATCAGGCCCGCCAGTATTTCGAGCAGCTGCCGGGGCCGATTCGGGCCCAGTTCGACTTTCCCACCCGGCAGCAATGGGATGCGGGTATCACCCGCTTTCAGCGCGTGCTGGAGGGCGATTCGCTCGAAGATCTCGCTGGCCTCGCGGGTGATGCGCGTTCGGTGCTGCAAACCCTCCGCCTCGTTCCCGGCTATGAGGATGTGGCCGACTGGCTCGAGCAGCGGCTGGATGAGATCGAGGGCGCGCAGCAGGTTACCAAGGCTCCGATTGCTCCGCCGCAACCGCCGCCGCGCCCGGGTGTGCCGCGTCCGACGCCGAAGTTTCAACCGGTGCCGCACTACGATCTGTGGATGGCACGGGTGCGCGACCGCCCGCTGCCGGCGCGCGCCGCCCAGCTGCTCCCGCGGCTACGGGCCGCGTTTATTGCCGAGGGGGTCCCCGCCGAGTTGATCTGGCTCGCGGAAGCGGAGAGCTCCTTCAACCCCGCGGCGCGCAGCCCGGTTGGCGCAAAGGGGCTTTTTCAATTCATGCCCGAGACGGCGAAGGCGCAGGGGCTGAGGACGTTTCTGCCCGACGACCGCACCGACCCCGAGAAATCCGCGCGGGCTGCCGCCCGTTACCTGCGCCAGTTGCACGGACGGTTCGGTAACTGGGCGCTCGCGCTCGCCGCTTACAATGCCGGCGAAGGCCGCGTGGCCCGGACGCTCGCCGCGAAGCGCGCCACGTCCTACACCGCGATCGCCGACGCCCTTCCCGCCGAGACGCGGATGTACGTCCCCAAAGTCTGCGCCCTCATTGCGACTCGCGCCGGGGTCACGCCGGATCGGATCGCGGCTCCGCAGACCAAGAAGTAAGCGCCGCGGGTTTATTGTAGGAGCGGGTTTACCCCGCGACCTTCAGGGCTTCGCCCGCAAGGTAGCGCCCCGAATTTTCAGCCTTTCAGCCCTCTCATCTCCCCGCTTTGCTCTTCTCATGGGATTTTTCGACCGCTTCGCTGGGAAGAAACAGGCGCCGAATCACGCCACGCCAACCCCCGCCGCCCCCGCGCCGGCCACGCCTTCACCTGTGCCTGCACCTGCCCCCGAGGCTGCGCCTGCGTCCGTGCCCGCGTCGCCCGGTTCTCCCGCTGCGGCGACCAGCGGCGTGAAGCCCCGCCTCGCCGCGGCCCGGGAGCGGCTCGATGCCCGCGATCTTCCCGGTGCCATGGCGATTTACGAAGAGGTTCTCGTTGGCGGCGCGGGAGATCGGGCCGATGTCCTCGTGGCCATCTCGGGTGACCTCGGCTCCCACGGGCACATCCCCGAGATCATTGAACTCATCGCGCCGCGCTACGACGCGGATCGTCATGGCCCCGCGACGGGCTTGAACCTCATTCAGGCTTATCTTGCCCTTCGTAATGCCGACGCCGCGCAGCACGTGCTCGACATTCTCTTCGGGCTGAATCGCCCGGAGCTCGAGGACCGCCTGTACGGTTTCTCCAACGCCATCGCCGAGATGATTGCGGCGGGCGAGCCCGCCGCTGTAGCCAACGGCAGCGGTGGCCAGTCCGGCGGCGTTCCCGCCGGCGCCGCGAAGATCGGTCTCATCACGATCAGCAAACCGATCTGGTCCTACGGGCTCGAGCCGATCGCGACGCAGGTACTCCCGCCGAAAACCGGCCGCCTGCGCCGCATCGCCTTTGCCCAACTTGCGCTGCCGACCTATGGCGATCGTGCCGCCGCGGCGCTCGCGAAGCAGCCCGACGACGAGTTGCCGCGTCTCGCGCGCGCCATCCCTCTCTGGCTGGCAGAGACGTTTTATTTCACGCCGGCCTACCAGCCTTGGGGCGCCATCGGGCTCATGACCATGCCCGAGGGCGGCAACCACCACGTGACTTTCGGCGCCGAATGGACGACCGAAAATCTCCGCCAGCTTGTCGAAACGACGGAGGGCGGGCTCGACTACATTGTCACGGGCGCGTTGCGCGCTGCCGCGGGCGACTACGAGTTGAGCTTCCGGATCTGGGAGGTGAAAAATTACCGCGAGCGCAAGACCTTCAGCGTCCGCTGGACGCCCGCCACTGTGGAGTCGGCGCTGGCACAAATTCACGGCCAGATCCGTGCCTTCATGGAGTGGTCGCCCGCTGGCGCAGCCTTCACCTACACGGTGCCCGCGCAACCGCGCGCCTGGCTCGATACGCTCGCCACCTCGCTCACGCTGTTCATGGCCGAGAAGAACGTGATGCCGCTGCCCACTGAGACCGCCCCGCTTGTCGAAGAGCTGCGCGCCGTGGGCCAGCGCGCCAGCGGAAGCGAGGCTGCGTCGCTCGCCTATCTCACTGCCCGCTACCGCGCCGCAAAGCTCGGGGTCGCGGTGCCGGAGGGCGTCGCGCTCGCGGCTTCGCCCGTCGTTGCCCAGGCTGAGAAAATTGCCTGACGCCCCGCTGCCTCCGCATGCACCCGGCCACCGCCGACCTGCGCATCCGCGCGCAGAAACCCCTGATCGCTCCCGCCGTGCTCGAGGACGAGTTGCCGCTCTCCGATGCCGGCGCGGCTCTCGTTGCGAGCAGTCGCCGTGAGACCGCGGCGATCCTCACCGGCGCCGACGACCGCCTGCTCGTCGTCATCGGCCCGTGCTCGATTCACGATCCCGCCGCGGCGCTCGAATACGCTGCGCGCCTTCACGAAGTCGTGTCGTTTTACGAGCGCGAGCTGCTGCTGGTGATGCGAGTGTATTTCGAGAAGCCTCGCACCGTCGTCGGCTGGAAGGGCCTGATCAACGACCCCGACCTCGACGGCTCGTATCACATCAACCGCGGCCTGCGGCTCGCGCGGAAACTCATGCTCGGCGTGGTCGATCTCGGCTTGCCCGTCGGCACTGAGTTTCTCGATACCACGCTAGGCCAGTATTACGCCGATCTCGTCTCGTGGGGCGCCATCGGCGCGCGCACGGTCGAGAGCCAGATTCATCGTGAGCTCGCCTCCGGCCTCTCGATGCCCGTCGGTTTCAAGAATCGCACCGACGGCGATACGCAGGTCGCGGTCGATGCCATCCGCTCCGCGCGCCATCCGCACTGGTTTCCCTCGCTCACGCGCGAAGGCGCGCCGGCCGTG
Source organism: Verrucomicrobiota bacterium (assembly GCA_040386765.1). GTDB lineage: Bacteria > Verrucomicrobiota > Verrucomicrobiia > Opitutales > Opitutaceae > ER46. The sequence continues at coordinate 59,130 of JAZKEV010000281.1, forward strand.
ATGGGCACATCGGGCAATGATCACACCCACCTCGTGCTCCGTGGCGGCTCGCGCGGACCGAATTTTTCCGCGGAGCATGTTCGCAGCGCGGCCGAGATGCTGCGCAAAAACAATCTCCCCCCGTATGTGATGGTTGACTGCTCGCACGCCAACAGCGGCAAGGACCCTTCGCGCCAGCCGGCCGTCGCCGCCGATCTGGCCGCGCAGATCGCGGGTGGAGACCGTGCGATCGTGGCGACGATGATCGAGAGCAATCTCCTCGGTGGAGCGCAGGAATATCAGGCGAAGCCGCTCGTCTACGGTCGCAGCATCACCGATGGGTGTTTGGCGTGGGAGCAGACACTGCCGGTGCTGGCGACATTGGCGGAAGCGGTGAAGGCGCGGCGGGCGAAGTAGCTCAGACAAGCTCTCTTCTTAGCGCGCGGCTTTTTTGGCGGCGGATTTCTTCAGTGCGAGCTTCGTCGCTTTGGCAGCCTTGGGCTTCATCGTCGTCACTTTATAGACCGCGCCCTTCTTGTCGTAGGTCGTCCATTCACCGGTCTGCTCGCCGTTTTCGAAAAACCCCGACCGCAGCTTGGCGCCGTCTTTGCGGAACCACTCCCAGTAGCCCTCCATTACGTCGCCTCGCACCTGGCCTTTGGCCCAGAGGCTGCCGTCTTTGTGGAAAACCGTGCGGGGCTTGAGGGGTGATTGTGCGGCCATGATTGCCATAACATCCCGTTTCGTTCTGCGCGTCAAAATGTGTCGCCTGGACCCTTCCCTAGCCCGGCTTTTCCGAGCCGGGCTACACCACGATTGAAGCCTGCCTTCGGTCGTGCGGAGCTTTCGCCTGCGCTCGGAATACTCAGAGGCTCCGAAGCGCGGACTAAAGCACCGCGCTACGTGCCCTTACGCCATCACCGCGAGTTGCCCGCAACCCGCCGCGATGTCGATGCCGCGGCGTTGGCGCACGGTACTGGGAATCTCAAATTCCTCGCCGAGGATCTGCTGAAAACGTTTCGCGGCTTCGCTGCGGGTCGGCGCGCCGTCGTATCCGGATGTTGGATTCAGCGGGATGAGGTTTACCTGCGCAGGCAATCCTCGCAGCAACTCGCCCACCGCTCGCGCGTGCTCGGGCGTATCGTTCTTTCCCTCGATCAGCGTCCACTCGTAGAAGATCCGCCGGCCCGTCGTTTCGCTGTAGGTGCGGCAGGCGGCCATGAGCTCGTCGAGCGGCCACTTTTTAGCGGCGGGAACAAGTGCGGCGCGTTCGGACTGATTCGCGGCGTGAAGCGAGACGGCGAGGTGCAGCGGGCGCTTTTCTTGCGCGAGCCGGAGGATGCCCGGGACTACGCCAACAGTACTCAGGGTGATGCGTTCTGCGCCCAGTGCGAGCCCGTTGGGATCGCGCAGAATGTCGATCGCGTGCATCACCGCGTCGTAGTTGTGCAGCGGCTCGCCCATGCCCATAAGGACGATGTTGCGCAGCCGTTGCGGCTCGCCGGCGGTTTTCAGCGCGCGGGCGACGTGGACAGCCTGCGCGACGATTTCGCCCGGCGTGAGGTGCCGCTTGTAGCCCATCTGGCCGGTCGCGCAAAACACACAACCCATCGCGCAGCCGACCTGCGAGCTGATGCACGCGGTCACGCGGCCCGTAAAGCGCATCAGCACCGTCTCGATCTTCTCGTTGTCGCGGAGCGTGAGCAGGTATTTCCGGGTGAAGCCGTCGCTCGAATCCGTCTCCAGCGCGGTCGGCAGGATGCCGAGCATGGTCTCTGCGGCGAGCCGCGTGCGCACCTTGACCGGCAGCTTCGGCATCGCCTCCGCGGAAAACGATTCCGCGAGTTGCAGGTAGAGGTAGTTCCACAGCCTCTCCACGTGCACTGTCGGAAACTCCCAGCGTACGAACTGCACCCGCAATTGCTCGCGGGTGAGGTCGTAGAGGTTGAGCGGCGCAGGAGAGGACACGGGCGCGGAACTAAAACGCCGCGCGCCGGAAATGCGAGCGGCGATGAAAGTAGGGCGGTGTCTTTGACCCGCCCTGGATTGGGAAGCGGCGGAACATGGTTCCGCGGTAATCAGATAGACGAGAGGGCGGGTCACAGGCCCGCCCTGCGTGGCTCAGAAGAACGTGTAGTATTTCCCGTTGGCCAGGCGCTGGATGAGGAGGGCGAGCTCCATTGCGTGGTAGTCGCCCCACATGCAGGCTTCGCCGCACGGGACCTTGCGGCCCGGGGGAATGTGGTCCCAGCCGTTGGGGCGGTGATACACGCTGTGCAGCAACAGACCTTGGTGCTTCTTGTTGGCCGAGAGGTACGGGTCGTCGAAAAGTGTGTCGGCGATGGTGAGGCCGGCCTGGAAGTACTTCTTGCCGGCGGCCTTCTCGCCCTTGGCGGTGAGATAGGTGCCGAGGCGGAGGAACCCCTGCGCAGCGATGGCGGCGGCGGAGCTATCGACGGGCTCGTGGGCGTTGAAGGGATCCGCGTCCTTCTTCGTGTAGTCGCCGAGCTTGTGGCTGTTGAGCGCCATCGAGTCCCAGTAGGGCACGCCGTCGCGGGCCGAGTAGCCGTCGATGTAGTAGTCGCTCGTCGCGCAGGCGGTCTCGAGGAAGAGATCGGTCACGGCGCGGCGGCCGCCGACGGCATCGAGGTCGCTGCCCTTCACCGTCTCCAAAAACTCAAGCTGCTCGGCGTACCCGCAGATGATCCAGGCGGCGCCACGCGTCCAGGTCGTGAACGGCGAGTAGCCCTGCTGAGAGCTTGGGCAGCGGAACTGGCCGTCGTTGCGGTTAAAGACACTCTCGTGCGCCACGCGGCCGCGGACATCGTAGCTATCGCGGCCCTGGCCGAAGAACACGTTGAAGCGGGCCGTCGTCGCCGCGTGCTCGATCGCGCGGTGGAGGAGATTGGTGGGCTTATCGCCCTCGCCCATCAGCACGTGGCCGAGCTGGTGCGCCACCACGAGCGAGCGCATCGAGCGGATCGTGTCGGCGAAGAGGGACTGAGGGCCGTTGAAGGAGTAGACGTAGCCGCTCGGAGCGACGCCAGGCGCGCCGCCGGCGACCGGCGACCACGGCTGGTTGTAGGAAGTCTTCACGTGGCGGGCGGCCTGCACGGCGCCGGAGGCCTTCAGCGCGATCTCGGTGTAGTCGAGCTCACCCTGATCCTTCGCGATCTTCCCTTCGAGGATGAGGCGGCGGAGATTGCCGTAGGTGGAGACATTGTTGAAACCGTGATCGTGCACGCCGACGTGCGAGACGTGCGACGCCATGTACTTCAGCGTCTTCTCGCGGCCGAGCTTCAGCATCGCCTCGTCGCCTGTGGCATCGAAGTGGAGGAACGCCATGCCGAACTGGAAGCCCTGCGTCCACTCGGTCCAGCCGCGCGAGGTGTACTGGCCCTTCCACGTGAAGACGGGTGTGCCTTTCGCGGGGTCCCAAGCGGCGTCGATCGCGCGGATTTTCTGGCCGGCGAGTTCGAACACGCGGGCGGTTTTCTTCTGAAGCTTCTGCGGGGTCAGGGTGGCGTTGATCTTCATAACGTCGTGAAAGGTCGCGACGTTGCCGCGCAGGGCGCGGCGAAACAAGCGTGGAGTTCCGCCGCACCAGAGCGGGCGCAACGGCCCGATTGACCCCGCCCGTGCCCGGCGCATCCTGCCGCGATGCCGGCGTGGCTCGATAATTTTATGAAGGCGTTCATCCCGATGTTTGTCGCGGTGGACCCCATCGGGCTGGCGGCCATATTCCTCGGGCTGGGGCAGGGGCTCGCGCACGAGCAGCGGCAGCTCGTCGCGCGGCAGGCCACGATCACGGCGGGTGGCGTCGCGCTGCTCTTCCTTTTTCTGGGCACAAGCATCTTCAAGGCGCTGGGCATCTCGGTGAGCGATTTCCAAATCGCGGGCGGGCTCATCCTCTTCGCGCTCGCGACGCGCGAGCTCATCATGTCCGCGGCCGAGCCGCAGAAGCTGCCGCCGGATTTCGGTGTGGTGCCGCTCGGCATGCCCCTGATCGCGGGGCCGGCGCTCATCGCGACGCTGCTCATCGTCTCGCAGCAGTACGGCATGATCATCGCGCTCGCGGCGCTGACGGCGAATCTTGTGTTGGTCGTCCTCGCGTTTGCCTACAGCGAAAAGCTCGGCCGGCTCATCGGGGCCACCGGTATGCGCGCGATCTCGAAGATCATCGCGATGCTCCTTGCCGCCATCGCGGTGGCGATGATCCGGCGCGGGATCAAGGGCGAGTGACGGTGCGGCAGGGTGAGGGATCGGCGATAGTCCCCGACCGCCCATGTCTTGAGAGGTAATGGCCCGGACTGATGGACCGCCGCTGCTACGGGTTGTCGGCGATATCGCAGCCGAACGAGAGTTGATTCCCGTCCGGATCGACGACGATAAAGTCGCGCATGCCGTAGTACGCGTCCTTCGGCTCTGTGAGCGGGGTGCCGCCTTGGGCGAGGATGCGCTGATGATAGTCGTCGACCGCATCGCAGGTGATGTAGGTCGAGCCGCCGCCCACGGGCCGCCGGTGGTCGCCCGGCAGCGAGAGGTGCAGCGCCAGGCCATCCAGTTTCAGGCCAACATAACCGCCGAAGCGAAACTCCTCGGTGAAGCCGAGCACCCGCGTGTAGAACGCCACGGCGCGATCGATATCGCTGACGTGGAAGACCGGGGTGATCGAACGGGTTCTGAGGGCGGTGAGCATGAGGGATTCGAAAGCGGAGGGCGGCTTTGGCCCGTAGGTGCGGGTCGATCGCTCGATGGGCGAGGGGGTGGGGACTTTAAGTGCGGAGCCTCAACCCTCGAACGTCGTCAGCAACTGCGCGTAGATCTTGGCGCTGGCGAGCAGCTCCTTCACCTCGGCGCGTTCGTCGACGGCGTGGTAATCCTCGCCGCCGGGACCGTAACCGAGGGTGGGGATTTTCAGGTGATGCGAGAAGAAGTGCATGTCGTTGAAGCCGGTCGAGACATTGAAGAGCGTCCGCTGCTTGCGCACGCGCGTCACGCAGCCGGCCATCGCCGCGAAGAAGGGGTGGGTGGGCTCGGAGAAGCAGGCGTAGTTTTCCGAGACCTTGCGAATGTTCATCGCGCATTGCGGGATGCGGCGCGCGGCGGCGTTCAGGAAGCCGCGCAGCTCACGCTCGGCGTCGGCGTGCTTCTCGATGGGGATCACGCGGCGATCGATGGTGAAGCTCGCGTGCGCCGGCACGGTATTGATCTTCGCGCCTTCGCCGCAGTGGAAGACGCCACCGATATTGATGGTCGGCTGCATGGTGCGGCCCTCGGGCGTCCGCCAGGTGCGGCGGGCGAGCAGGCGCTTGTAATCCTCGAGCTCGCGCACGAGGGCGGACATTTTTTCGAGGGCGTTGATGCCGCGGTGGGGCAGGGAACCGTGGGCGGCGCGGCCGTGCACAATGACCTCCAGCCAGATGGTGCCATTGTGGCCGCAGCAGACGGTGCGGCCCTCGCCGCCTTCCATCACGACTGCGTAGTCGGGTTTGATAGGCGCATGTTCCACCAGCCAGCCGGCGCCGAGGACCGAGTCGGTCTCCTCATCGGCGGTAAACGACACCTCGACATTCAGTCGTGGCTGAGTGCCGGTTGCGCGCAGGGCCTGGAGCGCGAGCAGCAGGCTGGCGATCGAGCCCTTCATATCGGCGGTGCCGCGGCCGTAGATCCAGCCCTTGTCGATCGCGCCGCTGAAGGCGCTGCCGTGCCGCCACCGGCCCGAGACAGGCACGACATCGTAGTGGGCGTTGAAATGGATCGTCTTCCGCGCGCCGCGGCTCGGTAGCTTGCCGAGGAGGTTGAAACGCGGAAACCCATGCTGCTCCGGCGGCAGGGCCTTCTTGAGGGTCGACTGCGGGATCGCGTAACGCTTCGTCGCCAGCCCCACCGCTTCCATCTCGTCGAGCAGCCAGCGCGTGACGCCGTCGTAGTTCTCCCCCGGGGGGTTTACGGTGGCGAGGCCCACCAGTTGCTGGAGCCGGCCGAGGAGCTCCCCCGGATTGCGGTCGATGAAGTCAGCGGGTGTCATCGGCTCCGAAGCATGGGCCCGCCGGGGCCGATGACACGGAAATTCCTCCGGTGCGGCAGCCTGCGAGGGGCGGCGGGGTGGGAAATGGGGCGGTTCGCCGCGCTCCTCGTGCTCGCGGGGGAGCGACCCGGCCGGAAATCGAAATCGGCCTTGGTGACTTCGTCTCCGCCAACCGTCTTTACCGTTGCTCCCTTTTGCCGGTTTGCTCGTCTCTCTGTCTACCCATGAAGACACGTGTCCTTCCCCTACTTGTGTTGGCTGGCTTGTTTGCGCCCCTGGCGAACCTGTCCGCTGCCGCGGCCAATGCCGTGAAACTCACGCGCGCGGACGACCGCGTGCGCGTCGAAATCGGCGGTCAGCTGTTTACGGAGTATATCTTCAAAGGCGGTCCGAAGCCTTATCTCTATCCGGTCCTCGCGGCCGATGGCACTGAGTTGATGCGCAATTTCCCCATGAAGGAGGGCGTGCCCGGGGAGGTGGCGGACCATCCCCATCACCGTTCGCTGTGGTTCACGCATGGCGCGGTCAACGGCATCGATTTCTGGGCCGAGAGTGAGCTCAAGAAGCCCGGCCAGACCAAGCAGGGCACGATCGTCAACGAGTCCGTCGAGCAGTCGGTCAAGGGCGGGGTCGGCGAGATACGCTCCCGCAACAAGTGGGTTGGTCCGGATGGCCAGGTCCAGCTGACCGACGAGACTACCGTCCGCATCCGTGGGCTCGAGGATGGCAGCCGTTATCTTGACTATGAGGTCACCCTCAAGTCCCCGGCCGATAAGGCGACCGTCTTCGGCGACACCAAGGAGGGATCCATGGCCATCCGCGTGCCGCTTTGGATGACGCCGGAGCACAGCTACAGCGTAAACAAGAAGAAGGAGTTACATAAGGGCACCGGCACGATCATCAACGCCGAGGGCATCAAGAATGACGAGACATGGGGCAAAAAATCGACGTGGGTCGACTACTATGGCGCGAAGGACGGCAAGACCTACGGCATCGCGATGTTCGACAGCCCGAAGAACCCCCGCCACCCGACGTGGTGGCATGTGCGCTCGTACGCGCTCTTCGCCGCTAATCCCTTTGGTCAGCACGATTTCGAGAAGCTGAAGGATCCGAAGGCCGGTGATCTCACCATCCCGGCGGGTAAGAGCGTAACCTTCCGCTGGCGCTTCTACTTCCACATGGGAGACGAGAAGGCCGGCAAGGTCGCCGAGCGCTACAAGGATTTCGCCGCAGGCAAGTAATCTAAATAGTCTCACGAGGCGGGCGTACAGCCCGCCTCTTTCTTTTACCCCCAAAGACACATCCCCAAAAATGAATTCTCCGTTTACCCGTCGCTCCTTTCTTAAAATCTCCACGGTGGCCGCCGCCGGGATCGCGCTGAGTGCGCGTTCCTGGGGGCAGGTCGCCGGGGCCAATGGCCAGGTGCGCGTCGCCGTCGTCGGTCTCAATGGCCGCGGCAAGTCGCATCTCAAAAGCCTCGAAAAGGCGAAGGGCGTGCGGCTCGTGGCGATCTGCGATGTGGATAGTGCCGTGCTCGCCAAGACGAAGAAGGAACTCGGCAACCCTGAGCTGAAAACCTACGGCGACCTGCGCGAACTGCTCGCGTCGCCGGATATCGATGCGATCACGCTCGCGACGCCGAATCACCTGCACGCGTTGCAGGCGATCTGGGCCTGCCAGGCGGGGAAGGATGTCTATGTGGAGAAGCCCGTCTCGCATAATATCTGGGAAGGCCGCCAACTCGTAGCCGCTGCCACGAAGTACAACCGCGTGGTGCAGTGCGGCACGCAGATCCGCTCTGGCGCTGGTCTGCAGGAAGCGGTGGCCTGGGTGCGCGGTGGCAATCTCGGCAAGGTGACGGCGGCGCGCGGATTCTGCTACAAGCGTCGCGACTCGATTGGCAAGACCGAGGGCCCCCAGAAGATTCCCGAGACGGTGGACTACGATCAGTGGTGCGGTCCCGCGCCCAAGGATCCGCTCATGCGCGCCAAGCTCCACTACGACTGGCATTGGGTCCATGTCACGGGCAATGGCGACGTCGGCAACCAAGGCATCCACCAGATGGACGTCGCGCGCTGGTTCCTCGGTGAGGCGGGTCTGCCGCGCCGCACGCTCAGCGTCGGCGGCCGGCTCGGCTACATCGACGATGCCAATACGCCCAACACCCAAGTCGTGGTGCACGACTACGCGAGTGCGCCGCTGATCTTTGAGGTGCGCGGTCTCCCGGAGAAAGCCGGTGTCGCGAAGGGCAAGGCCAAGGGCGAGGGCAGCGGAATGGACAACTACCGCGGCGTCTCCGTCGGCAACGTGATCGATTGCGAAGGCGGCTCGGTGGTCATCAAAAGCTACACTGAGGCCACGGCCTACGACAAAGCGGGTGCGGTCGTGAAGGAGTTCAAGGGCAGCGACCGGCACATGCAGAACTTCATTGACGTCATCCATAGCCGGAAGGTCGCCAATCTCTACGGTCAAATCGAGGAGGGGCATCTTTCCTCCGCGCTCTGCCATCTCGGCAATATCTCGCACGTGCTCGGCAAATCCGCCGCGCCGGAGGCGTTGAAGGAGAAAATCAAGGGCAATGCCACGCTGGCCGAGGCCTGTGGCCGGATGATGGAGCACCTCGCCGCCAACGAGGTCGACCTAGCCAAGACTCCGCTGACGCTGGGCGTGCCGCTGACGATCGACGTGAAGGCGGAGCGCTTTATCGGCGAGTTTGCCCAGCAGGCAAATCCGCTGCTCACGCGCCAGTATCGTGCGCCGTATGTCGTGCCGAATCTGTCGGCGGTTACGGCTTCGCTGTAAGGGAAACAGCCGAGAGCTGTTCGAAGGTGGGGCGGCTTATCCCTAAGCCGCCGCGCCCTCGGCGTACGAAACTCCTGAACGGCGCGTTAAGGATAACGCGCCCTACCCCCTGCGCTTGCGCGCAGGGATGATTCGTATGTACCGCTCAGAACGCTGGCGTTTTAACCCGCAGTCTGCGATTTCCGTGACATGACGTTGCCCCCGGCATGCCGCTCTCGCTTTGTGCGCGTGGCCTGCATTGTCGGCGCGCTGGCGCTCACGGCTCTCGGCCGTGCAGCCGAGGGCACCGCGGATACTGCACCGGTGGCGCTGCCGCCGTTTCTCGTCGAGGAGCCGACCAAGGGGCCGTCGTGGCGTTATGCTTACGCGGCGGGGTACGAGGTTCTTTCGCGGTGCGATGAGAGGACCACGCGCCGGGTCGTCGAGGCGCATCACCGGCTGCACCAGTTGCTCGAGGAGATCCTGCCGCCCTCGCTACAGCTCTCGTGGACGGTGCCGCGCGCGCTGATCCTCTATCCGGAGGAGCTGCAGCCGGCAGCGTCGCGTGAGGTGATCGAGAAGATGCTGCGCGATAAGCCCAACGTGCCCTCGGTCGAGCTCGACCTCCCGGGCCGGCGCACGCGGCTGGCGGAGCCAGCGGGCCGGGGCGCACGGTTTCTCCCCAACATCCGCCTCTGGGATCGGGACAGCATGACGGTTTTCATGATCGTGCGGAGCGACGACTTCGATGGCGCGAAGCTGTCGCTGACCTACGACTACATCTCGTTCCTCGTTAAACACCGCGTGCCCGGCCCTCCGTTGTGGTTTGTCAGCGGCTTTCTCGACTTGTATCGAGAAATCAAATACGAAGGTTCCGAACTGGTGGCGAAGCCGCTCGTCTGGATCTCCGACGAGCATAGCGATGCCCTGCGCAACAACTACCAGACCGCGCCTTCGGTGATGGAGATGGATGTGTTCCTCTCCAGCGGGGTGCCCGCCGTCACCTTGGGCGATATCCCGCCGCTGAAGCGCTGGCAGGCGCAGGCGGCGCTCTTTGTGCGCTGGGGGCTCGACTCGGGCGGCCGGGAGCGGCGCGAGGGCTTTTGGAAATTTACGGCCCGCTGCGCGCAGCAGGCGCCGACGGAAGCGCTCTTCCAGGAATGCTTCGGCATGGATTTCGCGACCGCGCAGGCGCAGCTCAGCGCGTATCTTTTGACGGCGGTGCGCAAGGAGCCGACGTACGCGCCGAAGCGCTTCGCCAAGCTGCCTCCCTACACGCTGCTTCCGGCCAGCGACGCGCAGCTCGCGCGGATCAAGGGCGACCTTGAGCGGCTTGAGGTGCCCTACGTGAAGAATATCTCGGCCGACCTCGGGCCGAAATACCTCGAGCAGGCGCGCAAGACCCTGCGCAAAGGCTACGAGCGGGCCTCGACTGACCCGCAGTTGCTCGCGATCCTCGGCCTGTGCGAGCTGGAGGCGGGCAATCTGGCGGCGGCGCGCGAGTATCTGGAAAGCGGCGCGCAGATCGGCGGGATGAGGCCGCGCGCCTTTTACGAGCTGGCCAAACTGCGCCTCGCCGACCTGAGCCGGACGCCGGAAGGCCCCGATGGGAAACTCAGCGTCTCGCAGCTCGCCGAGGTGCTGCGGCCGCTCTTCAGCGCGCGCGAGAGCCTGCCGCCGCTGTATGAAGTCTACGAGCTGATGGCCGAGGCGTGGGCGGCCAGCGCCGCGCCCGCCTCGCGCCGGCATCTCGGAGTGCTGGATGAGGGCGTGCGGTATTTCCCTCGCCGGCTGACCCTCGTGCTGCGCACCGCCGAGCTTTACAGCCAGCATGGTTTTCGCGACGAGGCGACCGCCCTGCTCAATATCGCGACGCAAATCGCCGACAGCGATACTTCGCGGGAGCGCGTCGCGGCGTTGCGGTCGGCGGTGGAGGGGAGATAGGCGTGGCTTTGAAGTAGGGCGGGCTAAAACCGCGCCGTACTTAATTTGGCTCTGCCCCGCTGTCGGAGCGAGGTGGCCTCGGCTTTAGACTATTGGCGAGATTTCTCGCCAGCCTGCCCGGAGTCGTCGTCCGGGTCGTCGACGGGAAGGTAAATCGCCGGACGAGGCTTTTCGGTCAGCCAGAAAAGCAGCGCGATCAGCGCCACGGCGGCGTGAACGATCCAAACCACCGAGGCCGCCCACACCCAATCGGGTTCGTTTTCCCGGAGACCGGCGTGACGGAAGTAGATGCCGCAGGCGCTTGGCACGATAAGAGCGGCGGCGGCCAGGGTGGCGGCGTGCGCTTTCTTGCGGATGACGGCCGTTTTGGGCGTCGTCCGCCGTAGGTACTGGTGCAGCGGGTTGGAAAATTTCATCGGAGCACGGACGCAGCCGCGAGGCGCGGTCGGCGAACCCGCCGGCTTACTTAGTTTTGGCAACGGGCTTTCGTTCGTGCTTGAGGAGCCAGGTGTAGAGCTCGGGGTTGGCGTAGGTCTCCGTCCACGAGTCGTGCGGGGCTTCCGGATACACGGTGAGCTGCACATTCTCAACCTTCACCTTCTTCAGGAATTCGATCATGCGCTCCGATTCCGCGAGGGGCACGGCTGCGTCTTTGGCTCCGTGGAAGGCCCATACGGGCAGGCTGCGCAGCTCCGCGAGCTCGC
>JAZKEV010000282.1:0-3316 GCA_040386765.1 Verrucomicrobiota bacterium
TCCAGCCTCGACCACAACCAGATGCTCATCCGCGACACCCTCGCGATCCGCGTCGCCGGCCTCTACAACGACCGCCGCTACCGCATCGAGGACACCTATCGCCGCGACAAGCGCGCCTTCGCGACCTTCACGCTGAAACCGTTCAAGAATACCAACACCACCATCCGCGCCAATGCCGAGGCCGGCCACGTTGATTTCAACAGCCCCAAGAACTCGCCGCCGCTCGATAATTTCTCCTACTGGTGGCGCCTCGGCAAGCCGGTGTGGGACCCGACCACGGGCGCGATTACGCTGCTCGGCACGCGCGACCCCACGGTGCCTGCTTTCACCGCGACGAGCCTGCAATTCGGCGACGTCGCGTGGCGCGCGGCGCTCGTCTATCCCGATCCCAATAGCAGCGTGCCGCTGCTCGCGATCCCGGGCGACCCCATCGCCATGAAAACCCGCGGCGACCGGGCCCGCCTGACCAATGGCACGTCGCTGCCGCTCGTCGAAGGCGGCATGGCCGCTATCGCCACCGGCGTGAATTGGAACCGAGCCCTGCGCCCTGCCAACGATCCCGCGCGCAACCTGTACCGCTGGCTCCCGATCACGGACCCGTCGATCTTCGATTTCTACCACTACCAGCTCGACGGCCCCAATGGGCAGGGCACCACGAGCTTCGAAGCCTACAACGCGACCATCGAGCAGCGCTTCTTCCGCGACAAGCTCGGCTTCGAGGCGGCGTTCGATTACCAAAACCTGACCCACTCCGATTACCGCAGTCTCACTGGGCAGCACTACAACATCTTCCTCGATATCAATACCAAGCTGCTAAGCGGCCAGCCCAATCCCAACTACGGCCGTCCGATGATCGCCGGCCACGGCTCGCACTCGGTCGGCGATACGCGCCGCGCCACCAGCCGCCTCACCGGCTACTACGATCTGGACCTGCGCGAGACGCGCGTCCCATGGCTTGGCCGTATCCTCGGTCGTCATACGATCACTGCCTCGTATACGGATATGGAAGTCGCGTCCTTCAGCCGCAGCGGCATCCCCGTCACCATCGCCCCCGACTACGAGCTCTATGAATTCGGCGCCGTCGCCAGCAAGAATGGCGCAAACCGCCGCATGGGCCGCTTTGCCTACCTCGGGCCGAGCATGATCAATACCGCTGGCCCGCAGAACCTCGGCATCCAGCCGGTGACTGCGGTGCAGCGCCTCCAGGCCACCGGCACTATCCCCTTTCTCGCCTCGCAACCGCCGGCCACCAATGCGACGGCGCTCTCCCCGTGGAGCGTGCAGAACTTCAACGTGCTCACGACTTCGGACGACAACGTCGACGCCACCGCGACGGCTGCGAATCGCAATCGCCAGGAGTACAAGTCCTCCGTCGCCGTCGCGACCAATCGCTGGCTGAACAACAAGGTCATCACCACCTTCAGCTGGCGGCGCGACGAGTGGAGAAACTTCCAGTCCAATCCCGTCGCGCTCGATCCCGATACGGGCACCGCGCTCACGTCCGACGACGAGCTGCCTTCGGTCTTCACGCTCGCCGGCGGCCGCGAGAATCACGCCAACTACGGCGTGACCGTCCACGCTCCCGAGGTCGTGCGGAAGCGGTTGCCGCTCGGAGCGGATTTCAGCCTGTATCTGAATCGCTCGGATAATTTCCGTCCGCAGCGGCAGCGTTACAATGTCTTCGATCAGCCGATCAACTCCGAATCCGGCTCCACCAAGGAATACGGCGCACGGCTTTCGCTTTTCGAGGGCAAGTTCGAGATTCGAGCGACCCACTACACCACCGGCGCCAATTCCGCGACCGATACGATCGTCGCGCCCGTCCCCGGCAGTCTTGCCTCACGGGTCGAGGCGTTCATCGAACAGATCTCCGAGCCCGGCGGCCTGTATCAAAGCCGCGCGAGCAGCGACAATCCGGACGCAGCCCAGCGCGCGATCTACCAGCAGGGCATCTCCGATTTCAACGCCTGGCTGCAGACGCCGGGCGCGCAGCAGTTCATGAACACCTTCCAGTTCCAAACGACGACGGCGCCCAATGGGGCCAAGACCGTCACGTCGTCGACGCGCGGCACCGAGGTCGTCTCGACTGTCGACACCGTCTCCAAGGGCTTGGAGTTCGAAGCCGTGTACAATCCCACGCGGAGCTGGCGCATCGCCTTTAACGCCGCGCAGCAATCCGCCATGCGCGACAACTCCTCGCGCGAACTGAGGCAGATCGTCACCGAGCTCTTCGAGCCGCTCTGGGCCGGCCCCTTCGGCAGCATGCACTCGACGATCAATCAGAACATCATTGTGCGCAACGAGGTCGCGCAGCCGATCTACCAGCCGCTCAATCGCGCGCAGGTCCTCGATGGCACCAAGGCGCAGGAGATCCGCGAGTGGCGCTGGAGCGGCGTGACGAGCTACACCTTCCGCGAAGGCCGTTTCCGCGGCTGGGGCCTCGGCGGCTCGGTGCGCTGGGAAGCCAAGAGTGTGATTGGCTACGCTTACAAAGACATTCCGGAGGCGGGCGGCGCAGTCCTCGATCTCACCATGCCCTACTTCGCTCCCGCGCAGACCACCTACGACGGCTTTATCCGCTACACCCGGAAGTTCGGCCGTAAGTTCAGCTGGACCGCTGCCCTGCACGTACGGAACATCGGCGTGGGCAACCAGGTCGTGCCCACCTTCGCCGATCCCGATGGCTCCGTATCCAGTTACCGGATTCGCGAGCCGCAGAGCTGGGCGTTCTCGAATACTTTCGAGTTCTAAGCCTCCCACCGCCGTCACACTACCGCCGCCCCATGAAAACCCCTCTCGCCCTCGTCACGCTGGCTCTGCTCACGGCCGCCCTCTTCGCTCCGACGCTGGCTGCTCAAAAAGCCTCCAGCGGTGCCGTGCGCTTCAACACCGCCTTCGAAGGCGCGGCGCTCGGGCGGATCGAGGTGGTCGCCGAAACGGAGTTTCGCGTGCACGTGCCCGGCCAGCAGGACCAACGAGGCCGCAACCGGCAGGCCACGTGGTACTACTTCCGGATGGACAATGTCCGCGGGCGCAGCCTCACGCTCACCCTCACCAACTTCCTCCCGGGCGAGTACAACGACAAGCCTTCGGCCCACATGAACGCCGAGCCTAGGCCGGTTTACAGCCACGACGGCGAGCACTGGCAGCACGTCTCCGAGATGGCGTGGGACGATAAGCTGAAAGAAGGGAAATTTACCCTGCGCGCGGAAACCGACTCGCTCTGGCTCGCGCTCGTCCAGCCCTACACTCACTCCCGCGTCGTCCGTCTGCTCGGCGAAATCGCAAAGTCTCCGCACGCCCGCGTGGAGACCGT
>JAZKEV010000283.1:0-2250 GCA_040386765.1 Verrucomicrobiota bacterium
TTATCGGACGCGTACTGCTGCAGCTTCGTCAGCGCATCGGTCGAGCTCTTGCTACCGGTGGTCCAGAAATAAAGGCCCACGGCCTTGCCGCGCAGCGTCGCGAGATCGACCGGCTTGCCGTCCAGCCCCGTGGCCTTGAAGTCGACCGGCACTTTGCGCACTTCGAGCATCGCCAGCTCGGCCTTCGCCATGTCCGCCACGCCCTTCTCCTTGTGCGTCACCAGCTTCTTCAGCGCTTCTTCGGCGCGCGGGGTCTGGTTCATCATCATCAGGAGGTGCAGGTACGCCTTCTCGCGATCCGCCACGAAGCGCCCGCCGCCCGGCACGCCGCCGACTTCGTCGATCTTCTCCCGAAACGTCTGCATCGAGTCGCGTGCGCCATTGGCCATGCGTACTTCAAATTCCGTCGCCGCCGTATCGAGACCCATCAACGCCGCCTTCACCGGATCGGTCACGCCGTCCTTATACTTCTGATTCGAGACTTCGAGCTTCAGCAGGGAGACGTACTGGATCCGCAGCTCCGGCTTCTTGGCATCGATGGTCATGGGGTAGCCCACGCCGAGGTAGTTCACCACTTCGTTGGTCCGGTAATTCGCCGGATGAGCCATGACGAACGCCGTGCCGGCCGTGATGAGCTGCTGGAAGCGCGCCTGGTCCTGCTTCGCGCCCGGCTGGTTGCGGATCTTTTGGAATTCGTCGAAAGCCTGTTCCGTCGCGCTCTTCGGGGCGGGAGCTTTCTTTTCATCTTTCTTCGGTGCCTGGGCAAAGGAAGCGATCGGCGCACCGGACAAGCAGCAAACAAGGGCAGCAGCAAGGAGTCGTGTTTTCATGGAGTAAGAACGGGGATGAAGTAAGAGGGTCATCGATTACCCCTCGTCTCCATCACCCGCAAGCGAAAGCGGACATGAAAACCGGTGAAGCGGTTGCATCAACGCGCTTCGCCTCCTCAATCAAAGGCTTACCCTCCTCCTCATGCTCATCGTCCACGTCCAAGTCCGCGTGAAACCCGAAAACGTCGAGGCCTTCAAGACCGCCACGCTCGCCAATGCCCGCGCCAGCGTGCAGGAACCCGGCATCGCCCGTTTCGATGTCGTGCAGCAGGCCGACGATCCCACCCGTTTCGTACTCGTCGAGGCCTACCGCACCCCCGCCGCCCCCGCCGCGCACAAGGAGACCGCCCACTACGCCACGTGGCGCGACACCGTCGCCCCCATGATGGCCGAACCCCGCACGAGCGTGAAGTTCGCCAACGTCTTCCCCGCCGACGACGCCTGGTGACTTCACCGCAAGGCACGGTGCCTTGGACCCACCAAATCCAAGGCATGTTTTCAAAATCACGCTGCATGGAAAGTAAGGCCGGGCGGCCCGCCCGGCCGTTCGCAATCCAAGGATTCGATCACCTCGCATTCTCGCCTTACCCTCCCCCTGTTCATCTCTTGTCATTGCGAGGAGCACCGCGACGTGGCAATCCATCTACCTCCCGCGGAGCGCCGTCCGCATACTCATCCGCCTGCGCTCGCGTGAGCACTCCGCTACGGTCAACCCTCCCCCGTCCTCATCCCCTTCTTCCGTAGCTCGTGGCTCGACCTCGGTCCGTCCTCGGCTCGTCTCCTGTAAAAATCGTTTTCCGTGCTCCCCGCCGCCATGCGCTTCGACCTCGCCCTGCCCACCCGCATTTGCTTCGGCGCCGGCACGCTCCCCGAAGCCGCCTCCGCCGCGCGAAATCTCGGCCATCACGCCCTCGTCGTCACCGGTCGCGATTCCAGCCGCGCTGCGCCACTGCTCGATATCCTCGCACGCGCCTCCCTCCCCACCACGACCTTTACCATCGGCCATGAGCCGACGACCGACGATATCCCGCGTGCCGTCGCCCACGCGCGCGCCGCCGGTTGCGATCTCGTGATCGGCTTTGGCGGCGGTGCCGCGCTCGATGCCGCCAAGGCCATCGCCGCCCTCCTCACCAACGACGGCGATCTCTTCGACTACCTCGAGGTCATCGGTCGTGCGCAACCCCTGGCCCGCCCGGCCGCGCCGTGTATCGCCATTCCCACTACGGCAGGCACCGGCTCCGAGGTCACCCGCAACGCCGTCCTCGCCTCCCCCTCCCACCGCGTGAAGGTCAGCCTGCGCAGCCCGCATATGCTGCCGCGCCTCGCCCTCGTCGACCCCGAGCTCACCTATTCCCTGCCTCCCGCCCTCACCGCGGCCACCGGCCTCGACGCCCTCACCCAGCTCATCGAGCCCTACCTC
>JAZKEV010000284.1:0-751 GCA_040386765.1 Verrucomicrobiota bacterium
AGCGCGACGAGATCATAGGCCGGGGGCTCTTCGACGTATTTCCCGATAATCCGGACGAGCAACATGCCGACGGCACCGCCAATCTTCGGGCGTCCCTGCAGCGCGTGGTGGCCAGCAAGCAGGCCGACACCATGCCGCTGCAAAAATACGATATTCGCCAGCCCGCCAGCCAGGGCGGCGGATTCGTCGAGCGTTACTGGTCGCCGGTAAATGCGCCCGTGCTCTCGAAGGACGGCGACGTGCTGCCGATCATTCATCGGGTGGACGACATCACCGAATTCGCCCGCACTCAGAAAACGCTCGAGCGCGACGGTGAATCGGCGCGAGTCGAGTTGCTGGCGCGCAGCCATGAATTCCGCACTCCCCTGAACCTATTGATGGGCCCACTCGACGATCTGCTGGCAAGATCCGAGACCCTGCCCGCCGCCGATCGCAGCCGCGTGGAACTCGCACATCGCAATTCCCTCCGCCTGGTCAAGCTCGTCAACACCGCGGCTTCCGCCATCGAGGGCGAGCGAGGTCGCTTGCACGAGCTGCTCATGCGTGCGCCCGCGATCATCTGCGTGCTTCGCGGACCGCGTCACGTGATCGAGCTGGCCAACGAGCACTACCTGCGGCTCGTCCGCCGCAGCGCGCAGATCGTCGGCCAGCGGCTCATGGAAGCCCTGCCGGAGCTGGAGGGTCAGGGCTACCTCGAGATCCTGGATCGCGTTTTCGCCAATGGTGAGCCGTTCGTCGGCCGGGAGATGAA
>JAZKEV010000284.1:761-7028 GCA_040386765.1 Verrucomicrobiota bacterium
CTTTGTGTATCAACCGACGCACGCCGCGACGGGAGAGGTCGACGGCATTCTGGTCCACGCGATGGACGTCACCGATCAGGTGCGCAACCGCCAGCAGGTCGAGGAGCTCGCCGCTCGTGTGGCCATGGAACGGGACCGCTTCCGCGCCTTTGTCACTGCGACCGCGGATGTCATCTACCGGATGAGCCCGGACTGGTCGGAGATGCGGCGGCTCGAAGGCCAGGACTTCATCGCCGATACGGAAGGCCCGAGCGAGAGCTGGCTGAAGAAGTATATCTACCCCGAGGATCGGCCTCGCGTGCTCGCGGCTATCGCCGATGCGATTCGGCGGAAGGGTATCTTCGAATTGGAGCACCGCGTGATCCGCGTCGATGGCTCGCTCGGCTGGACGCTCTCGCGGGCGATTCCGATTCTCAACGCACGTGGCGAGGTCGTGGAATGGTTTGGCGCTGCGCGCGATGTGACCGAGCGCAGGCAGGCCGAGGACGCGGTGCAGCGCGTGACCGTGAGTGCCGAGCAGGAGCGCCGGCTCTACGACACCATTCTCTCCGCCACGCCCGACCTGGTGTATATCTTCGGCCTCGATCACCGCTTCCGCTATGCCAACACCGCGCTCCTCGCGATGTGGGGCAAAACGTGGGCTGAGTCCGCCGGCAAAAACTGTCTCGAGCTCGGCTACGAGCCGTGGCACGCCGCGATGCACGACCGCGAAATCGAGGAGGTGATCGCCACCAAGCGCCCCATCCGCGGCGAAGTGCCGTTCAACGGCACCGGTGGACGCCGGATCTACGACTATATCTTTGTCCCGGTCTTCGACGAACGCGGCGAGGTCGAGGCGGTCGCGGGCACCACGCGCGATATCACCGACCGCAAGCGCAAGGAGGAGACACTGCGCTTCCTCGTCGATCTCAACATCTCCACGCAGTCGCTCTCGGCGCCAGGCGAGATCATGGCCTCCACGGCGCGGCTGCTGGCCGAGCATCTCGGCGTGGATCGCTGTGCCTACGCCGAGATCGAGAACGAAAACATCTTCGTGATTACGGGCGACCACTCCAAAGGTGTCCCCAGCATCGTGGGCCGCTGGCCGGTGGGAGCCTTTGGCAGCGAGTGCACACGCTGCATGCTCGCCAATGTGCCCTACGTCGTCGCCGACGCCGAGCACGACCCGCGCATCGGCCCCGAGAACTTGCCCGCTTATCAGGCGACGAATATCTGCGCGGTGATCTGCGTGCCCCTGCACAAGGACGGCCGCTTCACCGCCGCGATGGCCGTGCATCAGACGACCCCGCGGGTGTGGACTCCGGACGAGATCGAACTCGTCAACCTCGTCGTCGCGCGCTGCTGGGATGCGCTCGAGCGCAGCCAGGTGCTGCGCAGCTTGCAGGAGAGCGAGCAGACGCTGGAGCTTACGGTGGCCGACCGCACCGCGAAATTGCGCGAGACGATCGGCGAATTGGAGGCGTTCTCCTACAGCATCGCGCACGATCTCCGCGCGCCGCTGCGCTCGATGCAGGGATTTTCGGATGTGTTGCTCAGCGAGCACCTCAACCAGCTGGATGCGGAAGGCCAGGGTTTCCTTCGCCGCATCGCCACCGCCGCCGGCCGGATGGACAAGCTCATCCAGGACGTGCTCAACTACAGTCGCATCGTCCGCGGCGAGTCACCGCTGGAACGCGTACCGCTCGAGCTCCTGCTGCGCAGCATCGTCGAAACCTACCCGATGTTTGCCCCCGAGAAAGCGGAGATCGCCGTCGAAGGCCCCGTACCCAATGTGCTCGGCAACGAGGCCATGCTCACCCAGGTGTTTTCCAATCTCTTCGGCAACGCGGTGAAATTCGTCGCGCCCGGCGTCAAGCCGCGCATCCGCACCTGGTGCGAACCGCACGAGGAGCACGTGCGAATCTTCGTTCAGGACAATGGCATCGGCGTGCCGGAGGATCAGCGCGAAAAGATCTTCGGCATCTTCGAGCAAGCCGACCTCGGCTACGGCGGCACCGGCATCGGACTGGCCATCGTGAAGAAGGCGGTCGAGCGGATGGGCGGAAGCGTCGGCGTCACGTCGAAGCGCGGCGAAGGCAGCACATTCTGGATCGAGGTGCCGCGTGCCTGATCTCGCCACGCCACCTCCCGCGGGAACCACCCTCCTCATCGCGGAGGACAACCCGGATGATCTCTTCTTTTTCAAGCGCGCCTTGAAACAGTCGGGCGTCGGCAATCCCACGCAGTCGTTCGAGAATGGCCAGCAGGCGGTCGCGTTCCTGCGCCGCTGGTGCGAAGCGGAGCCCGGCGCCGCGACGCCGACCACGAGGCCCTGCGCGATGTTTCTGGATATCAAAATGCCGCTGATGAGTGGCTTCGAAACGCTGGCGTGGGCGCGCCAGCAGCCGGCACTCGCCGACCTCGTGATCGTGATGCTCTCCGGCTCGGGGGCCGCTTCCGACATCGCCTACGCGAAGCAGCTCGGCGCGAACGACTATCTCGTGAAACCGCCCACACCCGAGGCGCTGCAAGCGGTGCTACGGCGGTCGTGGAAAGCCTAGCCGAAAAAACAAAAAGGGCGGCCGGGATGTGATCCCGAGCCGCCCTTTTCTTGTAACGAAGAACGAAAATTATTCGCCGCGGGCGTCCTGCCGCTTGCCGACAGCGCGCTGAACCTTGCCCACTTCTTTTTGGGCCTTGCCCTTGAGTTCGAGGCGGGGGCTACGGACGACCTTGCCGGTGACTTCCTTGACCTTGCCCTTGGCGACATTCGCGGCGCCGCGAGCTTTGTTGGTGGTGCTAGCTTTCATCGATGAGGATAACGTAGGGTTAATAGTTAGGGGACGTTGACGAGTTGAAGGCGGACATGTGACGGACCGGTGCCGGAGTAACCCGTTCCTCATCAAGAGCGAATTGCTCTTGTCGACTCCCCTACGCACCGCCGGGAATTTCGTTCGCTTATTTTACCGTCGTAAAGGCGGTCGCGGGCGCCGGTGCGACGACGTGATAATGCGCGAGAGCGATCCGCCACCACTCGGCGAGTTGCGAGGAAGGGGTCGCCCACACTTCCTCGTGCAGCGAGGCCATCGAGTCCGCGTCCGAGAGGAGCGCGATGCGATCGCGCACGGGCATTTCCGCCGGGCCGTCGCGGAGGAGCTTCTCGCGTAGCTCGACCAGGCGGCGCTCCGTCGCCTCGGGCGCGGCGTCCTTGGCGCGGATCAGCGAGACGTGCACCGCATTCACATAAGGATCGAGCACCGCCTGCAGGAGGCCGTAATCATTCTCCAATTCGGGCGCGGGCACCCGGCCCGAGGAGCGCGTCGCGAGGATTTCCGTCAGGCGGCGCAGCTCGGGAGCGGGTACGGTTTCATCGGGGGTGCTAAAAATGCCCCACCGCCGGAAGCGCTCTCCGATCGAGACCGAACCGGTGACAAATGAAATGGGAATCGAGAGGATCATGCCCGCGAGCAGCGGCGACATCCACCACGCGAGCGCCGGGCTCAGACGCGCGACGAAAACCGCGAGCGCCACGCCAAAGAGGGTCTGTCCGAGATGCGCGGAGAGGGCCTCACCCCACGCCGCGCCCGCTCCGCCGCGCCGCTGGCTGCCCCATGAAATCGTCTGACGACACAGCGTGAGAATCACGAACTTCGTGTGAAACAGCATCAGGATCGGCGCGATGAAGGTGAACGTCACCGTCTCGACGAAGATGCTGAGCACGATCTTCGCCCAGCCGCCAAAGGCCGCGACCTCCTCCGGCTTCCGTCGAAGATCGAAGAGTGCAAAGGCCTTCGGCGCCAGCAGCAGCACCAGGGTGGCGCCAAAGAGCGCGATCGCCTGCGTGCTAAAGCTCCACGGCAGCACGCTCGCCGTCTGCGCCGCCGGCTCGGCCGTGGGAGCGGCGCGGTAAGCGATCATGCACGAGACCATCAGCAGGGCGAACCAGAGCGGCGACGCCACGTAGGAAAGGATGCCGAGAAAGAAGTGCAGCCGGTTCACCGAGTGAAAGCCCCGGGCGACGATGAGCCGCGTGTGCTGTAAATTGCCCTGCAGCCAGCGGCGGTCGCGTTTCGCGAAATCGATGAGGTTGCCCGGACATTCCTCGTAGTTGCCGGGCAGATCGGTCGCCAGCCAGACCTGCCAGCCGGCGCGGCGCATGAGCGCGGCCTCGACGTAATCGTGGCTGAGAATCCGCCCACCGAACGGTCCGCCGCCCGGCAATTCCGGCAGCGAGCAATGCTGGATGAAGGGCCGGACGCGGATGATGGCGTTGTGCCCCCAGTAATTCGCCTCGCCGAGCTGCCAGTAATTGAGGCCGGTGGAGAAGATCGTGCCGTAGAGGCGGCTGGCAAACTGCTGCACGCGAGCGAGGATGGTCTCGCCGTTTACCAGGACCGGCACGGCTTGGATAAGCCCTACGCGGGGATTTCGCTCCATGAGGCGCACGAGCTTTGCCACCGCATCGCCGCTGATGATGCTGTCGGCATCGAGCACGACCATGTAGCGATAGCGGCTGCCCCAGCGGCGGCAGAAGTCGGCCACGTTGCCGGCCTTCTTGTTGATGCCGCCGCGGCGCTTGCGATAGAAGAGCCGGCCGTGCGCATTCAGTTTCCGCACGAGGGCGAGCCAGGCCGCCTCCTCCTCGATCCAGTTATTCGGATTGGGCGAGTCGCTGAGGATGAAGAAGTCGCAATTCGCCAGTTTGCCGTTGGCTTGGATCGACTCGTAGATCACGCGGACGCCCTCCATCACCCGCGTCACGTCCTCGTTGCAGATCGGCATGATCACCGCCGTCGGCACGCCCAGCGCCTCGTCGTCCTCCGGATCGAGCGTGCGCACGATCCGCAGCGGATCGCCGCCCGCGCGCCGCAGACGGAAGCCGATCCAGGCCTGCGCCACGCCGAAGGCCAGCTGGGCAAACAAGATCGTGAACAGGAAAAGATGCGCCACCTTCCAGAGGTCGAAGCCGCTGCGCCAATGGAGATCCGCCATGGCGAGGACGGCGGGCAACGTGAGGACCAGCACCAGCGTGGCGACGCGCATGCGGCGTTGCGTAACCGTCTGGGGATCCAGGGCGGTAAGATCAAAATGGGAGAGTCGCATGATGGGAATCAGCGTGTGACCAGCCAGGCGAGACCGGCGGCTCCCGCGAGTACGACCCAAGACATCGACGCACGGAAAAAGGCGGAGCGATTGAACGTGCTCCACTTTTCCTCAACCACCTCGCCCAGCGGAAATTCCAGTGGCGCCGGCGGCATGCTCGCGAGGCGCAGCTCCGGGCCCGGCAGCAGCTGGGCGGTGCTCAAACGGTTGCGCGTCTCGGCCGGCAAATCTTCCGCGGACAGGAATCGCTCCGGGCACCGCTCCGGAATTTCGGACATGAGCAGCGCAAGGCGGCCCCGGGCGCGAAAGCGTTCGTCGGCCCAATCCCCCTCGCCCAGCCCATGCACCAGCCACTCGCCGATGCGGGCGTGCGCCACCCGGATCGCGAGCGTAACCGGCGCCTCGTTCGGATGTTGCACCGCCAGCGCCCGGGCCGCGGCGAGGATATCCGTCGTATATTTGGCGAGCAGCACGCGGCTCTCGATGTGATGCGCCCGCAAGTAGCTCTCCACGCGGGCAAAAGCATCGTCCCACGCCGCGGTGGCAGGGAGTTCTGCGATAGAAACCGGGCGCGACCGAAACGGGGGGCCATTTCTCCGCAGCGCCGTGCGCACGCGGTCCGCCCAATTGGATTTGAACTGTAGACGCATGGATTCGCAGCCGCTCCGTCCGGAGGAGACACCTGCGCATCCATAGTTTCACCCGGAGGGGAATCGTTGCATGAAAGGTGTGGGGGATCGCACCCACTTCCTTTTATCCCGACGTCGCGTTTCCGAAGCCTCTCGACGGAGAGAGACTCGCTCGCGTAAGGGTTTCGCCCCTTCAGGGCTCACTCTTTTTTCGATGGGTACCCAGGGCATTGCCCTGGGCTATCGAATTTTGCCCCGTTGGGGCAACAGAAGGGCATCCCGTTGGCGCAGATTGCCGGGGCCCGGAGCTGGACCGTGGCCACATTTGAATTTTTTTCGGAATGGACGGAATGGAGGGAATGGACGGGGTGACGCGCAGCGGGGGAGACGATATGATGAGGGGTTCTAACCTTGGTCATTTTAACGAAAGGAAACTCCCTTATGATTTCAGAACGAAAGGTCCGGACGGATGCGAAATTGGAGCAGTTGAAGGCGGAGCAGAAGAGGCAGGTGCTGGTCTGGCTCGTGGAAGAGAATAAGACGTATGTGGAAGTTA
>JAZKEV010000285.1:0-7703 GCA_040386765.1 Verrucomicrobiota bacterium
TCGCGGCACCTTCGACCGCCACCGCGCTGGCGGGGACTTCGAGGCGGACCCACTCACCGGCGGCGGGAAGCGCGCCAGCGTAGTGACGGCTCGCGGTGCCCTTGACGCCGCTGTTGATCTGGTCGGCGCCCCAATAGGCGCGGTGTTCCCAGCTGTTCGAGCACCAGCTGACCATCAGCTCGGAAGGAACATTGGCGGGATCGATGTAAACGTAAACGAAGAGCTTGTCGCCCGCGGCAACGGCGAGGGTTTCGCCGGCCCAGTTGAAGAAGTGCTCGTGGTGGCCGCTGCTGACATTGGACTGGTGGGCAACCGTGCCGGAGACCGGGGCGGGATTGCTCGCGATCCAGCTCCAAGCATCGCCGCCCGTCGCGCCGCCGCCGGCACCGATGGGGAGAGCGTCGTCGAACCAGACAACATCATCCGTGGGGATGACCGCGGGCGACGTGGCCGGCGGGGTGGAAGCGGGGGGCGTGGTCGTGTCGGCCGGGGGAACGACGGGCGTGGTGTTGGAAGCCGTGTCGCTCGCGGGGGGCGTGGTGGCGACGATGCCTTCGCTGCCGCCGGTGCTGCCGGTGGCGGAGGACCAGAAGACGCCTTGCGCGGCGTTGTAGTAGCTGCCGCTGGTGGTGCTCTCGAGCTTGATCGCGCGGACCATGTAGGTCGCGGTGGCCGAGCCGTTAGCGTCGGAGTAGCTGAGGGCGGTGACCGGCAGAGCGGTCAGGCGGGCGAAGGTGCCGGACAGCGAGTCGGCGCGGTAAACGTGATAGCCGACGATCGCGGAGTCGCTCGAGGCGGACCAGGTGAGGGCGACGGTGTTGCTGTTGACGGTGCCGTTCAGATTGGCGACCGGCACCACGGGGTGCAGGCGGAGCGTCGGGTCACCCATGAGGGCGATGTGCACGCGGTTCTGAGCGCTGTTGATCTGGGTCTGGTAGTCACCCGCGTTGTTCATCGCGAGGCGGGCGGTGTAGCCGATGGTCTCACCGAGGCCCATCGGGTGGATGAACCAGTGGGGGCGACCCGACCAAACGGAAACGAGGCCGTGGCTGGTGGCGAGGGGAGCGCGGAGGATGTTGTCCTCGTGATCCCAGTCGCCGAGCCACGAACCGAAGAGGAGGTTGAACACGCCGCGGACGTCGTTCTGCACCATCTCGGTGGCCGCGCCGTCGTTGTAGATACCGGTGTTGCCGAGGCCCGCGATGGTGGCGTAGCTGCCGGCGCCGCAAGCGTAAGCGAGGAGGTAATCCTGCGCGGCGGCTTCCTTGATCCAGAGACCCTTCTGGTCGTTGAACTCTTTGTTCAGGTTGCGGATGTTCTCAGCGCCGACGAGGGGAGCGAAGCTGCGGAAACCGGAAGCGGCGAAAGCCTCGCCACCACGCTGGCCGAAATAATCGCCGAGGAGGGCGCGGCGGGCGGGGTTGGTCTTACGGTTACGGAAATCGTGATCCTTGTTGAGATACTTGCGGAGGAGTTCGATCTCGCTCGCGAAGGTGGCGGGACCGCCCCAGGTCGTGCGACCGGGGAGATTGGAGAGATCGACGCGGCCGACCTGCAGCTCGACGGGCGAGGGCAGCGTGGTCTGGTCGAACTTGCCGTCGCCGGGCTTGTTGGTCATGCGGGCGGCGTCAGCGGCATCGGTGTTCAGCGTCTGGGCGTAGTTGACCGAGTTGTCGGTCCAGCTGCCATCCATGTCGCCGTAGAAGGCATCGGCCGGCCAGGCGCCGACGTGGTCAGGGTGACCGTCGGGATTGAAGTTGCCGGAGTAGGGAACCGGGATGTGGCCGAAGAGGAAGACGGACTTCACATTGGCCGAGTCGCTGTCGTAGGCGGCCTTGATGACGGCCTTGACGCTCGTGACGGAGTCGGAGCGGCCGACCTCGCGGCGGAGGACCTGCCAGCCGTCACCGGCGAGATCGCGCTCGAGGCGCGACAGCTCGGAGGCGAGCGGGGCGGAGACGGTGTTATCGACCACCAGGATCACCTTGCCGCGCGAATCAACGAGCGGAGCGGCGATGGCGGTCTGGATGTAACCGTAACCCGTGTAGGAGCCGCTGTTCTTGACGATGCGGTACTCGTAGGGCGTGCCGGCGACGACGTCGTTATCGACGAAGGTCGTGGCGGAGCCGGGGAGGGTCTTGCCTTCACCCCAGTTCGCGGAACCGGGCGTGCGGCGGGAGACGATGTAGCCGGAGGGGACACCGTTGGTGTCTTGCGGCCAGGTGAGGGTGATCTTGGCAGGAGAAGTCTGGAGGGAGGAGCTCACCTGAACACTGTAGTCCCAAGTGTTCTCCACCGCGTGCGAGGTGGCTGTGAGGGTGAGGACGAAGGCGACCAGGAAGGTCAGAGCAGCACGTGTATGTCTTGTCATTGCGCCCCCATGATGGCGGAAAGCGCATTTTCTCTTTATCCGTGCGGGTCTGATTAGCCTGTCAGTTGGAGGGCAGACCTTGTGTCAGTGTTTGTCCTACAAGAGCGGAGCTTCATAGGTGCTGGCTGCATGATACTTGCAGAACATGTAAAAAGACCGGAGCAGGGGAACTCCGGTCTTGGCGGCAGATTGAGCTGAAAGGGGCCAGCTCGGACGAGTGAGGCTAGCGGACTAGCGGATACGAATCGCCTGGCCTACTCGCAGGTGGGACGCGTTTAGCCCCGGGTTGTACGAGGCGAGTTGCTCTGGGGTGGTGCCGAGCTTTGCGGCGATCTTGGCGAGGTTGTCGCCGGGTCGCACGTAGTAGGCGTCGCTGGCGGGGATCTGGGCCGGAGGCGTAGGAGAGAGCGAGGGCGACTGGGTGGAATCGGGCGCAGGCGCGGTGTCGCCCGAGGGAATCACCACCTGATCGCCGACCATCATCAGAGAAAAATCGTAGACGGGATTGGCGGCTTGGAGCGCGGCGATGCTCACGCCTGTTTTCTTGGCTATCGTGAAGGCGTTATCGCCGGGCAGGACGGCGTACATGATCCGTACCAGCCGGTCGTCGGTAGAGGGTGTATTGGCGCGAGGAGCTGCGGTAGTGACGGCGGCGGCTGATGAGGGTGAGGTCGAGGGCAAAGCCGCAGGCGCAGGGGAGGGTTCAGGTGAGCTTTCCGCGAGGATGGCAACTTCCGGTTGCGGGTGTACCACGGGCGCGCGGGCGACAGAAACATTGCGCACCGAAAGCTGCGCGGGCTCGGCTGCTGCGCCGCCTTGCCACGAAACGGCGCCAATGGCTACCGCGGTCGTTACCGCGCCGACTGTGAGGAACGTGGTGCTCTTGAAGAGCGCGGCCAAGCCAGCGCCTGCGTGCGGAGCCGCAGCGGTCGCGGTGACACCCACCAGAGCCGAACGAGCCACCGTGGAGGCTAGCGCCGCCGGAGCGTTCACGGCAGCGTGACCGAGACTGACGCCGAGCGCGGCGGCGGTGGAGGTGATGCCGCGTTTCGCGAGGGCGGTGCTGAGCCGCTCGAGAGCGCGGTCGACGCGTTTCTGCGCGGCGTTCTCCGTGAGGCCGAGCTGCTGGCCGATGGCCTGGAAGGTCTTCTGCCCGAAGAAGCGCAGGAGCACCGAGTGCCGGTCGCGCTCGTCGAGCTCCTGCAGCGCATCATCGATGACGGGACGGATTTCCTCCCAGTGAGTGTCGGCGGAAGAGGCGGTGTCTTGCATGGGAGCGGCTTTGGTTTCGCGGTTGAGGCGCCGCTGCTCGCGACGCAAGAGATCGAGGGCGGTGAGGCGCGTGCTGGTGTAGAACCAGCCGCCGAGGCACGGGTGGCGCGTGAGGCTCGCGGCTTTGTGCGTGAGGTGGGTGAAGACCTCTTGCGTCACATCCTGGGCGAAGTGGCGGTCGCCGCGGAGATGGCGGAGCGCGGTCGCGTAGACGAGATCGATGTGGTGGTGGACGAGCTCTGTGAACGCGCGCTGATCGGCGTGCTCGACGTAGCGGCGCAGAAGGTCGTGGTCAGTCATGGGTGTCATCTCTTATCTACTGTCGCGTGTGTGCGAAATCCGCCTGAAAAAAGGCGTGGGTGATTGTGATTCGACAACTTTGTCCGGACGCGCCGTGCTGGTGGGGAAGTATGAACCCCTTCTCATTCTCGAAAGGCGTGCGCCAGACGCTCGCGGTGTGTGGTGTGACGATGGCTGTTGCGGTGAGCTCGGCAGCCGAGTGGCAGTCGCTTTTGGACGGCGGCGATCTCAAGGCGTGGAAGCTCTTCGGCAAACCGGACGGCGCGCCCATCGCATGGAAGGTTGAGGGCGACGTGCTCGCCTGGCAAAAGGGCGGTGGCAACCTGATGACGCGCGAGAAATTCCGCGACTTCGAGCTGGAGCTGGAGTGGAAGATTTTGCCGGGCGGCAACAGTGGCGTGATGTTTGGCGTCGAGGAATCGAGCGACAAACCCTGGCACACGGGCCCGGAAATCCAGGTGCTCGACGATTCCGTGCACAAGGACGGCAAGAATCCACTCACCTCGACGGGCGCGATTTACTCGCTCTATCCGCCGGTGAAGCGCCCCGCGAAGGCGATCGGCGAATGGAACGCGCTGCGCGTGCGCGTGCAGAACGGAAAGATCCAAACCTGGCTCAACGGCGAGCTGACGGCCGAAGCGACCATCGGCAGCGAGGACTGGAATGCGCGCGTGGCGAAGAGCAAATTCGCGAAGTTCTCAAACTTCGCGAAAGTGCGCGAGGGGCATATCCTCCTCCAAGACCACAGCGATCCGGTGTGGTATCGGAAGATCCGGATTCGACGGCTGTAGGCTGTAACGTGCTTGAAGTTGGACCGGCTTTAACCCGTCCCGCGTTGGAAAACGTAGAGTGAGGACGCCGCGCCGCTCGAAGGCGGCAGAGGAAGCGGAGCTTCCGTTGTGGTCGGAGATGCGAGAGGGCGGCGTTGAAACTCCGCCCTACGTTTCGGAACCTCGTTTCGACGCGCGAGGCGACGCGGGGCCGCTGAGGGCGCGGCGTAAAGCTCGAGTTCAACCAGCTGATTCCAAAAGCCCGCTTGAGACGGGCTCGAGTGAATCGCAGCGCCGACTTAGCGGTTCAGCAAACCGGGCAGCATGGGCAGCACGGCATCCGTTGCGGTTCCCAGGAGAATTGTCCAGAACGAGCTGTTGTCGGGCTTGGCCGCGGTGCCGCCGATGGTGAACTCGCGCGTCATTGCGGTGTAGCCCTTGGCGTCCGTGGAGCCGCTGAGGAGATTGGCCTTCTGCATGAGGTATTGCAGCTCGCCCTTGGCGCCCAGGCGGAAGACGACTTTCCACGGAGCTTCGGCGAGCTTCTCGGGATCGGTGGCGTCGACGGTGCCGGAGCCCGAGAGGTGTATGATGGAGGAAAGCACCTCCATCGAGGTGAGCTTGAACTGAAGGTCGGCGCCGCGCTCCAGCTTGATGGCGACGTTGTCGAAGTTCACCTCGTTCAAGAGGCGGACGAATTCGGAAATCGCGCTAGCAGCCTCGCCTTTGCTGCCACCCTTCGCGGCGCCGAAGATCGCGAGCGCCGTCGAGGCGATATTCACTGCGGTGCCAGCGGCGCTATCCTTGCGCGAGAGGAGGCGCAGTGTGCCCTTGCTGCCGCTGATCTCGAACTTGCCGAAGATGTTCTTCAGGTCGGCCGCGGTCGCGCCGCTGCCGCTGAGCGAGATCGCGAGATTGGCGGTCGTATCCAGCATCGGCTTCTCCGACGGATTGGCCGCGACCATGATGGGGCCGATCTCGAGATTCTGCAGCGTGGTGGTGAGCGCGAGCACGTAGGGCTTGGGTTGGTTGGCGGCGTAGGTGAGGCCGCCGGCGATCTTGAAGGGATCGTCCTTCAACTTCCCCTGGATGCCATCGAGCGCGAGCTTGGTATCGGTGACGCTCGCGACGCCGCGGAGGTCGGTGATCGGATACTCCTTGCCGTAGAGGATGCGCTTGAAGTCGACCTCGAGCTTGCCGTTGTAGCCCTTCCAGAAGGGGCCGGTGGGCACGGCGGGTGGCGTGGAGACGACTGGCGGAGGCGTGGTCGGGCGCGGGGCGGGTGTGGTGGGCTTCGGGGCGGGCGCAGGTGCAGGCTTCGCGGGTTCGCTGGCGGGCGCGAGGCCGGCGAGGGGTTCGAAGTCGGCAACGATGAGATTGTTGCTCGCGATCTTGCCGGTGAGGATCGTCGTCTTCTGGTCGGCGGATTTGCCGAAAGCGCCGTTGATCGAGATATCGGATTTGCGCGAAGCGCTGGTGAGGGTGAGAGGCACGACGAGGGTGCCGGAACCATCGGCCTTGACTGCAGCGTCGAGCTTGAGGTCGAGATCGCCGAGCGGGCGGTTATCGGCCTTGGCGACGAGATTTTTGATCGCGAGGGTGGCCTTGGCCTGAATGGCGTCGGCGACATTGGCGTCGAACTCGGCGGCGAGCTTGCCGCTGGAGAGCGTCGCAAAGGAGGCGAGCGCGGGCTGGCGCGTGAGCGCGGGCACATCGGCCTCGAGCTTGCCCTTGGCGATCACGGCAATCTTGGTGCCGAGCTTGGCTTCGCCAGTGACGCTGAGGCCGGCGAGGACGGCCTGGCCCTGCTTCACCTCGATGCGGCGGACTTCGTAGGCGATGGTTTCGCCGCGCTTGGTGGCAGTGAGATTGGTGCTGATGTCGAGGCCGGCGATCTGCGGCTTGCCGTCCATTGTGGCGCCAACGCCGCGGAGGGTGAGCGGCTCGACCATGTTCACTGTCACGTCGTCAATCGAGCGAAGGGAAACGTCGAGCACGCTACCGACGAGCGAGCCGGCGAACTTGGAGTTGGGGACAAAAGCTTCGGCCCATGCGAGCGGCACCTCGCCGAGGCGGATGCGCGCGGCGGTGGCTTGCGGATTGGTGGGCGTGAGCGTGGTGGTCTTGATATCGAGGCGGAGGGGCTGCTGCGTTTCGAAACCCACGAAATGCGCGCCGCCTTCCCGCGTGACGGTCGTGCTGGCCTTGGCGAGCTGGAGCAGGTCGCCTTCGAGGCGTCCTTCCATTGTGGATACGATGGCAAGCGGGCCGACGTTGAGGCCAGCGGGCATGTAGGGCTTCAGAGCCTCGACGATCTTCGCATTGATCTGCGTGGTGAAGGCGATGATCGGCTTCATCGGCTTCGAGGAGAGATTGGTAATGTCGGCCGTGACCTTGCCGGTGACGGCATCGCCTGCGGGCATGGAAATATTCAGGTCGCTCAACTCGGCGAGGACGCGCGTGGCGGAGTAGTCGACGCTGGGGCGGACGGTGAGGGTGACGCGGTCGGCGAGCTTCTTGTCGCCCTGGCGGACGGTGACATTGCGCAGCGCCATCGGCTCGAGCGCGCGAGCGCGGACGCGGCTGCCATCGGGCTCGGCTTCGACGGCGAGCGAGAGGGAGAAGTCGCCGCTGTCGATGATCATCGGCTGCGCGGCGGGCTGGGCCCACGCGAGCGGGAGCGCGTCGATCTTGATGCGGGCGAGCTCGGCCTTGGCGTCGGCAAAGGTGATGCGCTTGGTATTGAGTTCGTAGCCGATTTTCTGCGCGGTCGTGATGTCGGCGATCTTGCGGCCGTCGGCCGAGGTGGCTTCGAGCACGAGCTTGTTGAGCTGGGCCACGTCGTTGGCGAGGCTGCCGTCGAAGGAGATCTTCACCGTCATGCGCCCGATGGCGGCGAGCGCGGGGTCGATCTTTTCGAGCTTGGTGGCCGCCGCCTCGAGATCGCCGGTTGCGGAGATGGCGGTGGTCTCGGGCTTGAGCGTGAACTT
>JAZKEV010000286.1:0-2870 GCA_040386765.1 Verrucomicrobiota bacterium
CCTTGGCGCCGACGGCGCGGAGGCCGGCGGCGAGGACTTCGGTGAGGGCCTTCACCCGGCGGGCGATGCGGCGGAGGCCCTCGGGGCCGTGATACGCGGCGTACATGCCGGCCATGACGGCGAGGAGCACCTGGGCGGTGCAGATATTGGACGTAGCCTTGTCGCGGCGGATGTGCTGCTCGCGCGTGCCGAGCGAGAGGCGCATGGCGGGATTGCCTTGGGCATCCTTGGAGACGCCGATGAGGCGGCCGGGCATCTGGCGCTTGAAGGCATCCTTGGTCGCGAGAAAGCCCGCGTGCGGGCCACCAAAGCCGAGCGGCACGCCAAAGCGCTGGGCGGAGCCGATGGCGCAATCGGCGCCAAACTCACCCGGAGCGCGCAGGAGCGTGAGCGCGAGCAGATCGGTGGCGACGATGCAGTGCGCGCCCACGGCGTGGGCTTTTTCGAAGAACGCGCCGAAGTCGTGGATGCTGCCCGTGGTATCGGGATACTGCACGAGGACGCCGAAGAGCTGATTGGCCGCCGCGCAATCGAAGGTCTTGTGGTCGCCCGTGACGACGGTGATGCCGAGGGGCTTGGCGCGGGTGCGCACGATATCGAGCGTCTGCGGGTGGCAGCGGTCGGAGACGAAGAAGGTGCCGCCATCGCCATCTTTCATGCGGTGGCAAAGCATCATCGCCTCGGCGGCGGCGGTGCCCTCATCGAGCATCGAGGCATTGGCGATCTCGAGGCCGGTGAGCTCGGTGACGACAGTCTGGTAATTGAGGAGCGCTTCGAGGCGGCCCTGCGAAATCTCGGCCTGGTAGGGCGTGTACGAGGTGTACCAGCCGGGATTCTCGAAGATGTTTCGCTGGATGACGCCGGGCGTCAGGGTATCGTAGTAACCGAGACCGATGACGCTGCGGAAAATCTTGTTCTGCGAACCGATGCGGCGCAGCTCGGCGAGCGCGGCGCTTTCGCCCAACGCGGCGGGAAGATCGAGCGCGCGGCGGAGGCGGATGTGCGGCGGAACGGCGGCATCGGCGAGGGCATCGAGGGACCCGTGGCCGATGGCCGAGAGCAGGGCGGAGGTATCGGCGGCGTTGTCGCCCTGATGGCGGCGGGCGAAGGTGTCGGTGGGAGCGAGAAGATCGCGCAGCGAGGACATGGTTGGAGCTGACGGTAGGCCGGGGACGGAGGTGCGCAATGGCGATTTGGCGCGGGCGGGTGGGCGGATGAGGCGCGGACGGGCCGGAGGTTGAAGGTGATGAGGAGGGACGGGAAGGGCGGGAGGAATGGAAGCGGCCCGGGGGAGGTGCGGGCGGCGTTGATTTTCGGTTGGGCACCCGTGAAGATGGGCAGAAATATGCCCGATGCCCTGCCTTATCCCACGCGCGAGATGCGTGCGGCTTATGTCGATCAACGGCTGGCGGAGCTGTATCCCAAGCCGCCCATCCCGCTCGACCATAAGGATTCTTACACGCTGCTCATCGCCGTGCTGCTTTCTGCGCAGTGCACGGACAAACGGGTGAATCTGACGACGCCCGCGCTCTTTGCCAAAGCCGACACGCCCGAGAAGATGGTGAAGCTCAGCGTGGCGGAAATCGATGCGATCGTGCGGCCCTGCGGTCTGGCGCCGCGCAAGGCGCAGGCGATCCGCGGGCTCTCGGAGATGCTGATTGCGACGCATGGCGGCAAAGTGCCGCGGACGTTTGAGGAGCTGGAGGAACTGCCGGGTGTGGGGCACAAGACGGCCGGGGTGGTGATGATCCAGGCATTTGGCGTGCCGGCGTTTCCGGTGGATACGCACATCCACCGGCTGGCGCAGCGGTGGAAGCTGACGAGCGGGAAACATGTCGAGCAGACCGAGACGGACCTGAAGGAACTCTTTCCGGTGGAGCATTGGAATCCGCTGCACCTGCGCATCATCTACTACGGGCGCGAGCACTGCACAGCTTGGGGCTGCGATGGGACGGTGTGCGAGATCTGCCGGACGCTGTTTCCGGGACGGAAGCGGGCGGTGAAGGTGAAGAAGGCGTAGCTTTCCGGGGCGAATGAAGGCCGCGTCGGGGCTGAGGCCACGGGTGAAGAGCTTAGGGATTGCGCCTGCAGGACGGGTGCCTTCGTTTGCCCGGGATGAAATTCCCCTCTTTCTTTCGTGCGCGCCGGGCGTGGGTCTTGGGCCTGCTGGCGCTGGTCTCGCTGGCGGAGGCGAAGACGCTGCGGCTCTTCGTGGTGGGAAACAGTTTTTCAAACAACGCGACGCGTTTTCTGCCCGAGCTTGCGAAGGAAGGCGGGCACGAACTGATCATGGGGAAAGCGCAAGCGGGCGGCTGCTCCTTCGAGCGGCACTGGAATGCGACCGAGGCGCTGCTGGCGAATCCCGACGATCCAAAGGCGAAAATCTACAGCGGCAAATCCCTCCACGAGCACATGGGGACGAAGACGTGGGACGTGATCACGATCCAGCAATACTCGCTGCACTCGACCGATCCCGCGACCTACCAGCCCCACGCCAGGAAGCTGTACGCGCACCTGAAAAAGATGCAGCCCGGCGCTGAGATCGTCATCCACCAGACGTGGGCCTATCGCGCGGACGCCGACAAATTCGGCCAGGTGGCACCGAAAAAAGGCGCCGCAAACCAGCGCGAGATGTGGGAGCGCTCGCGGGCGGCGTACGGGGAGCTGGCGCGCAGCTTTGGGGTGCGGGTGATGCCGGTGGGGGATGCCTTCTGGCGCGTGGATTCCGATCCGGTCTGGGGTTTCAAACCGGACAAGGCCTTCGATCCCAAAACGGCCGTGGCTCCCGCGCTGCCGGACCAGACGCACTCGCTGCATGTCGGCTATCGCTGGAGCGCCGAGAAGAAGCTCGGCAAGGATGCGAATCACGC
>JAZKEV010000287.1:0-2552 GCA_040386765.1 Verrucomicrobiota bacterium
CTGTCATCCCGGCCTTGAGCCGGGATCCATGCCTTCGCTTATTGCTGGCCTGGAGCGACCGGAACGCCAGGTGCGCCCGGCAGGGGCGGCGCGCCGTATTGGTTCGACTCTGGTTGGCCCGGTTGGGCGCACCAGTAGATCAAGGCGATCCAGCCGCCGCGCTGGAGGTCGTAGTTCCGGTTGTCCTGGGAATCCAGATACACCTTCCACTCCTCGTTGCGCATGGTGATGTCGATGCCGAGATTGCGGCGCCACATCTGCTGGATCGCCTCGGCGATCACGCGGTGATTCTGGCTGGTGTTGTAGAGGAGCTCGAGCTTGGGGAACCCTTTGCCGTCGGGGAAGCCGGCCTCGGCGAGGAGTTTTTTGGCGTCCTCGAGGTCGCCGGTGAGCTTGGCGCGGGAGGTGTAGCCGGCGATGCCGGGATAGGTGACTCCGTAGGCGGGTGCCTGGCCGCCGCGGACGACATTCTTTACGAGGCTGTCGCGATCGACGGCGAGGGCGAGAGCGCGGCGCACGCGCTTGTCGTTGAGCGGCGGCTTGGTGACGTTGAAGCGGTAGAAATAAATGCCGGCGTAGGGATCGATGCGGAGCGACTGCGGGTTCTCCTTGCGGTAGACGTCGACCTTGGCGAGCGGGAGCTCGTAGGTCATGTCGAGCTGGCCGGTGCGGAACATGCGCTCCTCGGTGTCCTGATTCTCGACGGCGAAGAAGTGGATCTCGTCGAGCTTCACGCGCTCCTTGTCCCAATACTGCGGGTTGCGCCCCATGACGATCACCTGCTGCTGGCGCCACTCCTTGAGGCGGAAGGGGCCGTTGGAGACCATGTTTTCCGGGCGCGTCCAGGCGGTGCCCTTCTTGTCCATGCCGCCGAATTTCTCGATGACGTGGATCGGCACCGGATACCACGCGTAGTGGCTGGCGATGATCTTGAGAAGAAACGGCGTGGGCGAAGCGAGCGTGACTTGCAGGGTGCGGGGATCGAGGGCCTTGACGCCGACCTCGGAGAAATCCTTGAGCTTACCTTCGTTGAACGCCTTGGCGTTTTTGATGAAGTGGAGGAGGTAGGAATATTCGGCGCCGAGGGCGGGCGTGAGCATCCGCTGGTAGGAGCGGACGAAGGTCGTGGCATCAAACGGGGTGCCGTCGGACCATTTGGTATCGGCGCGGAGATTGAAGGTGTAGACAAGGCCGTCTTCGGAGATGGACCACTTCTCGGCCACGCCGGGCTCGGGGCTGAGGTCCTTGGGGTTTTCGCTGACGAGGCCCTCGAAGAGGCCCATGAGGAGCTTGTGCTCGGTGACGCCGGTGACGATGTGCGGGTCGAGATCCTGCGGCTCGGAGCCGTTGCCGATGCGCCAGATCTGGGAGCCGGAAGCGGCGGTGGTGGCGGCGGGGGCCGCGGTGGAACCGGAGGCGGGGGAGGAGGATTGGGCGACGTCTTTTTTGCCGCAGGCGGTCAGGAGGAGGGCGAAGGAAGCAAGGAGAAAGGGTAACGAAGAACGTACAGGCATGCACTTAAAAGAGCAGGTGTTGCGCCGGGTGCAAGCGCACCGGGCATCGGGAGTTATGGGGTAAAGGGGGCCGGGGAGGGGTGGGGTGGATAGTTGGACGGGGCTTCGCCGGCGTGCGGGTGTCGCCCCTTCAGGGCTCAGAATTATCTATGGGCAAAACCCAGGGCGTTGCCCTGGGCTATCGACTGGCGCCCCGTTGGGGCTTTCCGAACAGCGGTGCGTAGCTCGCTAGAGTGTTTTGCTCAAAGGTGCAGCCGCCTGGCGTAGCGCGGAGCTTTAGCCCGCGCTCGGGAGTCCCCAGCGCGGGCTAGAGCTCCGCGCTACGTGTGGCAGGGCTACATTTGGAGACGGAAAGCGGACACGCGCGGGGACCGCGTGTGCGCTACGCGACTCGGAGGGCGATGGCCGTCGGAATGTCGGTCGGAGGCGACCGCCGTTACCTGCACTCCCTTACACGACCCAGCCGGCGCGGTAGCGGTCGCGGGTGAGCCACTTGTTGTTGCCGCCGCTGGCGAACTTGTTCTTGGCGGGGTTCCACTTGGCGGTGGCGCCATAGCGGTAGGCGAAATTCATCACGTGGCAGGCGATCACGGAGCTGGCGCCGATCTCGACGTCGCAGATGGGGCGTTTGCGGGACTTCACGGAGGCCATGAAGTCGTCGAAGTGGCTCTTGCTGTTGTAGAGCTTCACCTTGGCATCGGCGAGGAACTCGCGCTCGGTGAGGGTGACTTCGCGCTCGAGCGAGGTGCCCTTGTCGACTTCCTTGTCGACGAACTTGTGGACGGTCTTGCCGTTCATCATCAGCTCGAACTTGCCGCGGTTCACGTGGAGCTCGCCCTCGGTGCCGTAAAAGGAGACGCCGCGGCCCTTGATGTGGGTGAGCACGGTGCCATCGGCGTAGACGAGCTGGGCGCCGCGCTTGGCGGTTTCCCAATTCTGCGGGGCGCGGACCTCGACGGGGCCGCTGCCATCCATGCCGAGTGCCCACTGCGCGATGTCGATGTGGTGGGCGCCCCAGTCGGTGATCATGCCGCCGCC
>JAZKEV010000288.1:0-3917 GCA_040386765.1 Verrucomicrobiota bacterium
GAGCAAGGTCTCCGTGCACTTCACCCCGCCGCCGCGACCGCGCTTCGTCGAGGTGCATAAGGGCCAGATCCAGCAAGTCCTCCTCAACCTCCTCATCAACGCCACGCACGCCATGCCCGACGGCGGCACCATCACCCTCGCGATCGGCACCGATGGCGGCGCCGGCGCCTCCAACGTGATCCTCGACATCACCGACACCGGCACCGGCGTCGACGAATCGATCCGCGAGCGCATCTTCGACTCCTTCCTCTCCGGCCGCCCCGATGGTACTGGCCTCGGCCTCGCCATCGCGAAGCGCATCCTCATCAGCCACCACGGCGACATCGCGCTCCTTCGCACCAGTCCCGCCGGCACCACGATGCGCATCACCCTCCCGCGCGCAAAATAAGATCAAAAAACGGAACGCGAATCTGCGCTCATCCCCGCCCATAAAATCCCCACGCTTCGCCGATCAGGCGAAGCACGCACATCGCCCCTCCACGCTCGATCAAAAAGATTAGCGCAGATTAGCGTTCCCCTCCTTTCCTGTCTCATGTCCAAGCCCGCACCCACACCCGATCCCGAGAAACTCGCGCGCGAACGCGCCAAGCTCCGCCGCACGATCCTGATCCTCGCGCCGATCCTCATCATCGGCGGCGCCCTCATCCTCGCATTTCTCACGAAGATGCCTCTCCCGCTCCGCATCATCGTCGGTCTCGGCGACATCGTCGCGGGACTGGTCCTGCTGATCCTCCTCAAACAAAAATTCTTCGATAAATAATACCCATTACGAATCGAGAGAGACGCTCGCTGCGAACGGTTGGAGGGTAGGGCTCGGCGGCCCGCCGAGCCGTTCCCGCTGAGACATGCGAGCAAGAAAAAGGCGTTCGTTTGGCTCAGCGCGAACGGACAGACAGGCCTGTTCGCCAGGCCTTATATTTCATCTCATTTCGATGCGTAAATGGCACTACGCACCCTGTCCTCCTACCCTTTGGCCAGGGCCGCAAAGATCCGCCGCGCCGTCTCCGTGCCCTTCTTCATCACATCGAGATTAAAGCTCTCGTTCGGCGCGTGGAGATTATCTTCCGGCAGGAAGAGTCCCATCATCACGGAATCGAGGCCCGTCACGCGCTTGATATCGGCGATGATCGGCACGCTGCCGCCTTCGCGCAGGTACAGCGGCGGGCGTCCCCAGACTTCGGATACGGCAGTGTGCGCGGCGCGGAAGGCGCGGGCGAGCACCGGCGACTGATCCTTCGGCGTATTGGAGCGATCGGGCGGCACCACCACGTAGGGCTCGCCCTTGTGCTGATCGACAAAGTCCACTTTCACGCCCTTCGGGGCGCGGGCGCGGATCGTATCCATCACGAGCTTCTTGATCGCATCCGGCCGCTGGTTCGGCACCAGCCGGCAGCTGATCTTCGCGAAAGCCTTGCTGGGGATCACCGTCTTCGTCCCCTCGCCCTGATAGCCGCCGCCGATGCCGTTGAACTCCAGCGTGGGCTGAAAACGCAGCGACTCAAAGGGGGTGAAGCCGGGCGTGGTGTAAAACGTGTCGATGCCCAGAAATTCCGCGTAGGCCTTCTCGTCCGCGCCGAGTTTCTTCAGTTCGTCGCGCTCCCAAGGATGCACCTCGAGCACGTCGTCGTAAAAACCGGGCACGTTCACCTTGCCCTCAGGCGTGTGCAGCGTGGCGAGGATCTCCGCCAGCGCCTGAATCGGATTTCTCAATACGCCGCCGTGCAGGCCGGAGTGCAGGTCGCCCTTCGGCCCCGTGATCTGCACATCGAAGAGCGCCAGCCCACGCAGGCCGCACGTGAGCACTACCTGCTGCTCGTTCGGCAGCGCCGTATCCGAGAGGAAAACGAAGTCCGCCTCGCGCAACTTGTCCGCATAGCGCTCGAGAAACTTCGGGAAACTCGGGCTGCCAATCTCCTCCTCGCCCTCGACGAGAAACGAGATGCGCAGCGGCAAGTTAGGCTCCTTTTCCAGGAGTTGTGCGAGCCCCGTGATGATCGTCAGCAGCGGGCCTTTGTTGTCGGCGGCGCCACGCCCGTAGATGCGGTTGCCGATGATCGTCGGCTCAAAGGCGGGGGTCTTCCAGAGATTCAGCGGGTCCGCCGGCTGCACGTCGTAGTGCCCATAGACGACCACGTGCGGCCAGCTCTTGTCGCCGCCACGCTGCGCAAAAATCAGCGGATGCAGGTCGGTGGGCACCACATCGACGGAAAATCCCAGCGAGCGGAGCATCCCGGAAACAAACTCCTGCGCGCCCTTCATCCCCTCCTTCGCCTTCGGGTCCGTGGAGACACTGGCGTGCCGGATAAACTCCTTCAGTTTTTCGACGGGATCGAACATCCGCCAACCGTGACGTAAATCGCCACGACCGCCAATCGGAAAACACCGGACAGTATTATGGCCGTGAATGACGATTCAGTCGCAGTGCCCGTATCCAAAGAGCGGTGATTTCACCAAGCCGTCGCGAAACCTCTCCGAGCTGTAGGAGCGGCGCTACGCCGCGACCTCAGGAGCCACGCCCGCAAAGTAGGCAGCCAGCTCGCTGGCGCTCATCCGGCTACCGAAAGACATCCGCCAGCACGTCGCTCACCCACACCAACGAAAAAACAGATTGAACAGGAAGAACGAAAAGTCCGGAAAGACCGCAGGAATGGCCTGCTTTCCGATCTTCCCGCTCTTCCTGTTCAAACTGCTTGGGTGATCCTCAGCTCGCTCAGTTCGAAAACTTCCCGCGGTTCTGCTCGTAGATCGGCACCACCTGCGGCATCAACGCCTTTAGGTCGGCGATGCGTTTCTCGTCCGCCGGGTGCGTCGACATCAGCGCCTCGATCTTCCCACCCGCGCCGGCGCCCGCCGCCTGCTTCTGTTTGAGCATCTTCTGCCAAAAGGTGATCGAAGCGCGCGGATCGTAACCCGCCTTGGCGGCGTACATCGCGCCCATGCCGTCGGCTTCGGTCTCGTTGGCGCGCGAGTGCGGGAGCACACGACCCACCGTCGTGAGGCCGCCGTACGCGAGCTCGAAGAGCTGCTTCGTCTGCGGATCGTCCGCCTTGTTCTCCACGACGGCCGCGCCGAGCGCGCCCACGCCGGAGATCACCATCGCCTCCGACATGCGCTCCGCGCCGTGGCGCGCGATCACGTGGCCGATTTCATGACCCATCACGATCGCCAGCTCGGAATCGTTTTCCGCCAGCTTGATCAGGCCGGTGTAGACGCCGACCTTGCCGCCCGGGAGCGCGAAGGCATTGAGATCATCGGATTCGAAAACGACGAACTCCCACTTCGCATTCGGCAGCGCGTCGCCCACCGCCTGCGCGATGCGTTGGCCGATCCGCTGTATGCGCGCATTGGCCGCGGGATCGGTCGAGACCTTTTCCTTGCTGCGGATATCCTGAAACGATTGCGCGCCCATCGTGACCTCCTCTCCCGCCGAAAGGAGGACGAGCGACTTGCGGCCGGTGACGGGATTGGTGTAACAGCCGGCGAGAGCCAGCAGCGCAGCAGCGAGGGACGAGAGCAGGAAACGTTTCATGACAGGAAGAGAAAGAGGGTTCGGGCATTTTGACCTGCCCGACTCCCCTTGGTTCTTCCTAATCAATGCTTAAAATGCCGGCTCGCCGTGAAGACCATCGCCATCCCGCGCGCATCGGCCGCCGCGATCACCTCCGGATCGCGGATCGCCCCGCCCGGCTGGATCGCCGCCGTCGCGCCAGCATCGGCCGCCGCGAGGAGACCATCGGCAAAGGGAAACAGCGCCTCGCTGCACACCACGGAGCCCTTCAGGTCGAGCTTGGCCTCGCCCGCCTTCCACACCGCGATGCGCGAGCTGTCGACCCGCGCCATCTGCCCGGCGCCGACGCCGAGCGTCTGCTCGCCGCGGCAGTACACGATGGAGTTCGACTTCACGTGCTTGCCCACCT
>JAZKEV010000289.1:0-2074 GCA_040386765.1 Verrucomicrobiota bacterium
AGGAGCTCATCGAGTGCTACATCGAGCACCGCCGCGATGTCGTCACGCGCCGCACCAAGTTCCGCCTGAAGCAGGCCGAGGATCGCGCCCACATCCTCGAGGGCTACATCATCGCCCTCGATAATCTCGATGACTTCGTAAAGATCATCCGCGCCTCGCAGAATCGCGAAGAGGCCAAGGTGAAGTTGATGGCGAAGTATCCGCTCTCCGAGCGCCAGACCGACGCCATCCTCGAGCTGCGTTTGTATCAGCTCACCGGCCTCGAGCGCGGCAAGATCGAGGCGGAGTACCTCGAGCTGATGAAGATCATCGAGGAGCTGCGCGGCATCCTCGAGTCCGACGAGAAGCTCATGGCGCTCATTAAGAAAGAGCTCCTCGAGATGAAGGAGAAGTACTCTTCACCCCGTCGCACCATCATCGAAGCCGCGGCCGGCGAATTCCGGATGGAAGACGTCGTCCCCAACGAAGGCTGCGTGATCACCGTCTCGCACCTGGGCTTCATCAAGCGCACCCCCGTCGCCGACTACCGCTCGCAGAAACGCGGCGGCAAGGGCGTGATCGGCGCCGAGACGTACGAGGAGGACTTCGTCGAGCATCTCTTCACCGCGAGCACGCACGACTACATCCTGTTCTTCACGAACACGGGCCAGTGCCATGCGAAGAAGGTCTACGACGT
Source organism: Verrucomicrobiota bacterium (assembly GCA_040386765.1). Classification (GTDB taxonomy): domain Bacteria; phylum Verrucomicrobiota; class Verrucomicrobiia; order Opitutales; family Opitutaceae; genus ER46. The sequence goes on from JAZKEV010000289.1 coordinate 677, forward strand.
CCCCGAGGGCACCCGCACGGCCAAGGGCAAGTCGGTCGCCTCGTTCCTCCGTCTCACTGACGGCGAGAAGATCGCCTCGATGCTCTGCGTGAAGGACTTCATCGCGGATCGCTATCTCGTGATGGCGACCAAGACCGGCGTCATCAAGAAGAGCTCCCTCGCCGACTACGCCAACGCCACACGCGAAGGCGGCCTCATCGGCATCAACCTCGCCGAAAAGGACAACGTGATCGGCACCGTGCTCACCACCGGCGACGACGAGCTGATCCTGGTTTCCAACCAAGGCCTCGCTGTCCGCTTCCGTGAGCGCAACCGCGACACGGGCGACGATGTCTTCCGCGCCACGGGCCGCGCCACCGGTGGTGTCACCGGCATGCGCTTCAAGCTCGAGAGCGACTACCTGCAGGCGATCGAGGTCGTCGATCACGATGCCAAGTTCCTCGTCGCGAGCGAAGCCGGCCAAGGCGTGCGTACGCGCTTCGAGGATTACCGCCTCATCAACCGCGGTGGCTCCGGCGTCTGGGCGATCGACCTCCCCGAGGATGGCTCCATCAAGCTCGCCGGCGCGCTCAGCGTCCGCGACACCGATGAAGTCATGCTCCTCACGGCCAAGGGTCAGAGCATCCGCTGCCCGGTCCGCGACATCCGCGAAACCGGCCGCGGTGCCAAGGGCGTGCGCCTCGTCACCCTCGAGCCCGGCGACAAGCTCCTCAGCATCGCCCGGATCGTGGAGACCGACGAGCAACAAGCCGCCAACGGCGATGGCACTCCGCCGGCGGCCGAGCCGCCTGCGGGCACGCCAACGGCGCCGAATGCGTGAGCATCGTGCATCTTAAATAAAACCTCGCCGCGCGCCCGCGTTAAACGGGCGCGTGAGTCGGAGGGTTGCAGAACAAGAAGCCGCTCTATTTCGGGCGGCTTCTTTGCGTGCGGGCGAAATACGGACAAAGTCGCGTGCACGAGCTATTGCGCGGACGCACGCTGCTTAACGGTTTATCAAATTCTGATCGCCGTTTGGTAGCTCCGAAGGAGCGAAATTAGATAGCCCAGGGCAAAGCCCTGGGTTTTGACGTATAGAATTTTCCGCCCTGAAGGGGCGGCACCCGACGAGCAACGTGTCGTCCCTTCAGGACTCTTTCTTTTTACATCAGAACCCAGGGCGTTGCCCTGGGCTTTCGACTGACGCCCCGTTGGGGCTGGTCGGATTTGCGAATGTAGCTGCTTCCCCGCGCGGTGGGGCCACCGCGCCTCCACTTTCAAACCGTCGCAGAAGCTTTTATAGGTAGGGCGGCTTATCCTTAAGCCGCCGCGCCCTCGGCATGCATACGCCCTCAGCGGCGCGTTAAGGATAACGCGCCCTACCCTCAAACCGTCGCACAGGAGCCGAACCGAGGGCGA
>JAZKEV010000290.1:0-5146 GCA_040386765.1 Verrucomicrobiota bacterium
GGGTCGGTGTCGGGGGTCTTGATCGCGGCGATCATGAGATTCTTCGCGGTGTGCTCGGTGGAGATGAATTCGAAGACTTTGGTGCGGTAGCCGGCGCACTCGAGCAGGAGGGCGCGGAGGGCGTCGGTGACGAATTCGGATTGGCGCTCTTGGAAAATGCCGTGGCGCAGAGCGGGGGCGAGCACGGCGGGTGGCGTGAGCTGGCGGCGCAGTTCCTTTTGACAGCAAGGGGCGACGACGAGCAGCTGGGCGCCGGCGGCGAGGCCTCGGGCGAGGGCGTCGTCGGTCGCGGTGTCGCAGGCGTGCAGCGCGATCAGCACATCGCAGTCGCCAGGTGCGAGGGGCGTGTCGGCGATCGAGCCGGGGTAGAAGGTGAGGCGCGAAGCGAGGTGATGCTCGTGGGCGAGGCGATTGCAGAGCTCGACCAACTCGGGACGCAGTTCGATGCCGCGGACGTGGGCGCGCTCGCCGAGGACGTGGGCCAGCGCGAAGGTGAGGTAACCTTTGCCGCTGCCCATATCGGCGATGCGGAGCGGCGGCGTGGCGGGCGAGGGTGATTGGGACGAGGGGGATGGCGAAGCAGGAAACGCCTCGGTGAGAAGATGGGTGAGCAGCTCCGCGAATTTTTGGATCTGGCGAAACTTGTCGGCCATGCCTTCGCGGGGCTGGCCGCGGTCGTTGACGACGCCGAGCGAGTGGAGCCAGGGCGCATCGGGGGGGATGAGGTGGGCTTTGGCGCGGTCGTGGGCGGCGGGGGCGAGCGGAACGGGAGCGGGCGCGGTCGTAGCGGCGTCGGAGGCGCGGGTGAGTTTCATGCGCGCGGTGCCATCGGGTTGGGCTTCGAACTGCGCGGTCTGCGTGGGCGTGAAGAGATGGGCGTCGAGGAAATCGCGGCCGAGCAGGGCTTCGACTTCGGCGAGGGCTTCGGTGGGCGGGTGGTTCTTTACGACGTCGCGGGTGGCGTGGCGCCAGAGAAACGCGAAGTGTGGGCCGGCCTTCAGAGTGACGGGCCGGATGAAGAGATTGCGCAGCGTGGCATCGGGGCCGCGGTATTTGCCCAGCGTGAGCTTGGTCAGCGTGCCCTCGGTGAGGGCGGCGCGGAGCACGGCGAGGAAGCGGTCGCGGGCGGTCGGTTGCGGCATCAGGTGTCGCAAGAAGGCGCAAAAGGGGCGAAAAGGGAAGTCCGGGGCGCGAAGGGCCGGTTTTCAACATAGGGCGGCTTTCCCTTTTTTCCATTCTGAGTGCAGCGAAGAGTCCACGGCAACGAACACCCTGTCGCGTTCGCATGCGTGCATTCTTCGCTGCGCTCAGAATGACAAACTACTTTGAAACGCCTCCCTGAGGGTATAGTGCGCCTGGTCCTATTTATTTCAGCGACCACGGCTGGACGTAGAAATCCAACGGGCTGCGGCGCCACCAATGACCGGTGGCGGTGCGCGTGGGGGCATCAGTGAAGTGGTACTCGTAGCGCACGACGCGGATGTGGCGCGGCGGAGCGCCCGGGAAGGGATTGTGGCGGAAGAGGGCGAGGACCTCGGGCGTGCCGCGCAGGAGATGCTCGCAGACGGAAAGGACCCAGCGGTTTTGCTGGGGCGGGCCGAGAGCGGCGAACCACAGCTGCCAGTCGAGGCGCGGTTGATGCGGGGCGACCCACGTGGGACGGCGCTCGAGCGCGCCCGGCTTGTGGGGGAGTTCGTAGGCTTCCCACGTGCGGCCATCGTTGCTGCCTTCGAAGACGAGCTCGGGCCGCGGATTCGTCATGACGGCGAACAGGCCATAATTGTTGAGCGAGCGGAAGGGGCCGATGGCGGCAGCAATGGCGCGGTAGCCAGGCAGCTCGCCGGGGAAGGACACGACGGCGGGAATCGCCTGGGCGAACGTGAAGACGAATGCACACGCGGCGAAGGCGGTGGCGACGATCGTTTGAAAGCGCTCGGGGCTTGCGGCGGCGCCGGACGCGGAGGTTGCGGTGTTAATGTCCGGTCTAACGGTGCGCCGCGCCAGGAAATGAGTGACGCGTGCGAGAAAAGCGTCGTCGAGACAGAGGAGGCAAAGACCGACGGCGAGAAAGTTGAAGAACGTGTAGTTGCCGGTGAGGGCGACGGCGACCATCAGCGTGATGAGCAGCATCGCGGCGTTGTGCCGGATCGCGCGCGGGGCGAAGAGGAAGAATGGAACGACGAGCTCGATGACGAACATGCCGGCGCAGGAGGCGCGGTGCCACCACGCGGGCAGCTGGTGCGCGAACCAACCCAAGGAGGTCGGAAGCGGCTGAGTCTCGTAGTGAAAGGTGAGCGCGGAGAGGTCGCGCCAGGTGGCATCGCCGCTCGCGAGTTTTACCACGCCAGCGAGGAACATCAGCCGGAAGAGCAACCACCACAGGAGCAGGCGGGCGAAGCGCGGCGGCTCCTGCGGCCGCCAGAGCGGCAACCATTTCCACGGTGCGAGAAAGAGCCCGAGCAGCGTGGTCTCGAGCAGCAGCGTGTCCCACTGGAAGTTGAAGAAGATCTGGCCGGCGTAGTTGAGCGACAGATACGCGGCCCAGAGCAGGGCGAGGCAGACCGCGGGGGCGATGCCGGCGAAGAGCAGCAGCGAGAGTGCGACGCCCGCACCGCAGAGCACGTGGAGAAACGTATCGCTGCCGAGGAACCAGCAGAGCGTGGGGAGCTGCGCGTACGCGGCCGTGCCGTAGTGCTCGCGGATCGCGGCGAAGTAGGGCGTGGCCGGGAGCAGGCCGTGCGGACCTACGAGGCCCGGGAGCTGCACCCAGAACGAGACGAAGGCGACGAGGTGAACGAGCGCGAGGAGGCGGAGGAAGAGCCAGGCGGAGGTCGCGAAGCGATTCTCCGCGCTGGAGGGCGATGCCTCGCTCATGGGTGGGCGATCCCAGACGGCTCGGCGGGCCGCCGAGCCTTACCTTATTGCTTCGGGAGAAAGTCGGTTGTGACGGTGCCCGCGGCGGTGACTTTGCCCTTGGGCAGCAGGCCGATCTCCTCGAGTTGGGCGATCTGGGTGGCGAAGCGGGCGGGATCGAGGCGGCCGATCTTGGCGGGGCCGCCGTCGGCGTCGCGGCCCGTCACGAGCTTTTCGTCGATGAGCATCTTGCGCGAAAACATCATGAACGCATCCGTGTTCTGTGAATTGATCTTCTTCATCGCATCGTGCGCGGGTTTGGGGTCACCCTCGAGGTAGTCGCGCCAGCCGCGGATGTAGGCGGCGGTGAAGGCGCGGAGCGCCTCAGGATGCTCGCGCGCGAATTTCTTGTTGGTCACGAGGACGGCGTAGGTGCGGAAGCCGGCGTCCCACGTGGAGAGGAAGCGCGGCATTTTGCCGCCGGCCTCCACAATGTGGTAAGGCTCGGCGATGTAGTAGCCCTGCTGGAGCGCTTCCTTGTTGGAGAGGAAGGCGGCGACGGAGAAGTTCTGTGCGACGACGTTTACTTTGAGGCCGTACTTCTTCTTCAAGAATTCGAGGAAGGGCCAGGCCGGGCGGGCGATGATGGTCTTGCCCTGCAGGTCTTCGAATTTGCGCACGGGGCTATCGGCATGGACGAGGATGCCGGAGGGATCGTCTTGAAAGACCGCGGCGAACTGCACAAAGGGGAGACCCTCGGCCTGCTGCTGCAGCGTGCCGACTTGGTCGGCCTGAGCGATGTCGGCCTTGCCGGTGGCGACGCTCGGGAGCACCTGCGCGCCGGGGCCGCCGGGGATGATCGTGACATCGAGACCGGCGTCGCGGAAGTAGCCCTTGGCCTCGGCTTGATAGAAGCCGCCGTGCTCGGGCTCGGCGACCCAGTCGAGCTGGACGGTGATCTTGGTCGGCTTCTTGTCGGCGGCCAAAGCGAACGAGGCGGCGAGGCAGGAGACGGCGAGTAGACGGAGGGCGATCATGGCGGGAAAGGGATTAGCGGTCGGTGCGTTCGTAGGAATCGTGCCACTTATGGAGAGCGAGCCAAGCGAGCGTCAGGATGACGGCATTGAACAGGAAGCCAAGAACGCAGGTGACGAGCGCCGTCGCGAAAAGCGCCGGATACTTCGCCTGGGAGGAGAAGATGACCGCCGCGAAACCGAGCCCGCCGCCGTCGCCCCTGGAGGAACCGGCATTCATCTCGCCCACGACAGCGCCGATGGGCGCGAGGGTGGCGGCGATGCGGAGGCCGGTGAAAAAATACGGCAGCGCGGCGGGGACACGGAGCAGGAAAAGCTGCTGGAGGGTCGAGGCGCGGTAGGAGTTGAACAGCTCGACGAGATGGCGGTCGACGGAGATGAGGCCCTGCGTGGTGTTCACCACGAGGGGAAAGAACGCGATTACGAAGGTGAGGAGCGCGACGGAGGGGAGGCCGGGACCGGCCCAGATCACCGCGATGGGCGCAAGCAAGGGCAGCGGCGTGAGCTGCAGCGCCATTAGATATGGGTAGAGGCTGGTCCGGACGAGCGGCGACAGCGAGAGCAGCAGCGCGAGCGAGAAGCTGACGACGACGGCGAGGCTGAAGCCGAGCAGTGCGCCGATGGAAGTATTCCATGCCGCGCGGGCGAGGTAGGGGCCTTGATCGACCAGTGCGGCCAGAATCTTGTGCGGGGTGGGGACGAGAAAACGCCGCTCTTCGTCGATGAAAAAGTGGATCGCATACCACACCCCGATGAGGAGCGCGCCGGTGAGGGCGGGGAAGAAGATCCGGGCAAAGCGGTTCGACATCGCGGTGGCGGAGTTCAGGCCGGGACCGTTTCCACGGAGCGAAGAGAGCGCGAGACCTGCGTGACGAGGTCGAGAAACGGGCGCGAGAGGCGGGTGTCACTGGTTCGTGGATACGGCAGTGGCACCTCGAACTCGGCGTGGATGCGGCCGGGATTGGCGGCCATGACGACGATGCGGTTGGAGAGGAATACGGCCTCGGCGACGGAGTGCGTCACGAAGAACGCGGTCCACGCGGACTGCTCGCGGATGGCGAGAAGCTCCTCGTTGAGGTGCTCGCGGGTCATCTCATCGAGGGCGCCGAAGGGCTCATCGAGGAGGAGCAGCTTCGGGGAGATGGCGAGGGCGCGGGCGATGGAGACGCGCATCTTCTGGCCGCCGGAGAGCTGGCGTGGGTGGGCGCCGGCTTTTTCGCGGAGGCGGACAAGGTCGAGGACACGGCTGGCGGTCGCGG
>JAZKEV010000291.1:0-13386 GCA_040386765.1 Verrucomicrobiota bacterium
ACATCCGCGTGAACGGCCACAAGGTCGACATCGCCAGCTACAACGTGCAGCCCGGCGACGAGATCGAGGTCAAGAACACGCCGGCTTCCCGCCAGCTCGCCACGCGCTGCCTCGAGGAGAATCGCATCCGCAATGTCCCCGGCTGGCTCACGATGAATCCCGAGACCTTCAAGGCCACCGTCGTACGTCTCCCGACGCGCGAAGAAATGACCCAGGACGTCAACGAGCAGCTCATCGTTGAATTCTACTCGCGCTTCTAAGCCCGAGTTTTTCACTACTCTCAAAGCTCAACGTCAGAACTCCCCAGTCTATGCCAAAACGTCTCGGAAAGTTCGAACTGCCCAGCAAACTCACGAAGGTCGAAGAAGGTGCCACGACGACCTACGGAAAGTTCATCGCCGAGCCCTTCGAAGCCGGTTACGGTCACACCGTAGGCAACTCCCTGCGCCGCGTCCTCCTCAGCTCCATCGAGGGCGCCGCGATTTCCTCCATCAAGATCGATGGCGTGAATCATGAGTTTCAGTCCATCGACGGCGTCGTCGAGGACGTCACGGACATTGTTCTCAACCTGAAGAAGATCCTCATCGTTTCCCAGAAGCGCGAAGCGATCACCCTTCAGATCAAGGCCAGCAAGCAAGGCGCCGTTACGGCCGCCGACATCCAGGCCGACGCCAACATCCAGATCGTCAATCCCGATCAGGTCATCTGCACCCTCGACTCGAAGAAGACCTTCGAGGCCGAGATCGAGATCAAGACCGGTCGTGGTTACTATCCGGGTGAGGCGAACAAGAAAGAAGAGCAGGCCATCGGGGTCATCCCGATCGACTCGCTCTTCTCTCCGGTGAAGCTCGTCAAGTACTCCGTCGAGGCGACCCGCGTCGGCCAGATCACGGATTACGACAAGCTGATCCTCGAGATCTGGACGGACGGCCGCATCACGCCGGACGACTCCCTCAAGCAGGCCGCTTCGATCCTGAAGCATCACCTCGATGTCTTCGATCGCGTCAGCGAGGAAGCCTACGAGTTCGAGAACCAGCAGTCCGAGGTCAGCGAGGAGCAGAACAAGCTCCGCAAGCTCCTCAACATGTCGGTCAACGAAATCGAGCTCTCCGTCCGCGCGGCGAATTGCTTGAACAACGCGAACATCACCACCGTCGGCGAGCTCGCGATGAAGACCGAGCAGGAGATGCTCAAGTACCGCAACTTCGGCAAGAAGTCGCTGAACGAAATCAAGGAGAAGCTCGAAGCCCTCGGCCTTTCCCTTGGCATGAAGTTCGACGAGCGCCTCCTCGACACGAAGAAGGAAGGCTAAGGACATTTACGATTTACGATTTCGGATTTACGATTGGGAAACCTCCCGATCGTAAACCCGGGCTCTGCCCAAATCGTAATTCGTAAATCATACATCGTAAATTTTAACCTGTCTCTCGCGCCGTCCGCTGCCGCCCAACGCTGCGACCGGATTGCCGATCGGGAGACCCTAAAAACAAAGACCAATGCGTCACAATAAACACCACGCTTCCCTGGGCGTAACCCGCGAACATCGCGCGGCGATGATGTCGAATCTCGCTGCCTCGTTGATCGAGCACGGTCGCATCCAGACCACCCTCACGAAGGCCAAGGCGCTTCGTCCCTTCATCGAGAAGGTCATCACCAAGGCGAAGAACGCCGCGGCGAAGACCGAGAAGAAGGACGCGATCCACCTGCGCCGTCTCGCCATGGCGGACGTCCGCAACGAGGATGCCATCACCAAACTGTTCAACGAAACCTACAAGGAGTTCGTGAACCGCAGCGGTGGCTACACCCGCATCTACAAGCTCGGCGCCCGCCGCCAGAGCGATGCCGCTGAGCTCGCGCTCATCGAGTTCGTGAAGGCCGACGATCCGGGCTACAAAAAGCAGAAGAAGTCGACCGCCAAGAAGGGCAAAGCCAAGAAGGCCGCTCCCGCCGAGGCTCCGAAGACCGAAGCCGCTCCCGCCGCCGAGGCCCCCAAGGCCGAGGAGACGAAGAGCTAAGCTCTCCGTTTCAGCACAAAATCTCAAAACGCGCCGGAGCAATCCGGCGCGTTTTTTTGTGCGCCCGCTCCGGCAGGCATGTGACATCGTCCGCGGGGCTCACTGGGTCGGCAGCTCGTTCCACGCCGGTCATTTGACGCTCAGGGATTCCTTGGAAAAGTAAGGCATGGCCACCGCGTCGAAATCTCCCTCCGCGCAATCCCAGTTGCTCATCCGCCGGCCTGCGGCCAAGATCTATGCGGCTTTTGTGGAGCCCAGGATGCTCGCGAAGTTCTGGCTCAAAAAAGCGAGTGGACCGCTGGCCTTGGGAAAAACGGTGACCTGGCATTTCCCGGTCGATGGCATCAGCGACAAAGTGACGGCGACCTTGCTCGAGCCCGGTCGTCGCATCGTCGTGCGGTGGTCGGATGGCACGGAGACGGAGTGGACCTTTGAAGCAGTGACCCGCACCCAGACGATGGTGAGCGTCTCCCAGACCGTAAAAGGGTCGGCCCGCCAGCGGGTCGAAGCCGCGATCAACGGAACAGAAGGCTACACACTCGTCCTCGCGGACCTCAAGGTGCTGCTCGAGCGGAAAATTCGCTCGGGCATCGTGAAGGATAAGGGTGTCCTCATCATGCGGGCGATGCGATCGAAGAAGAAAACACGTTGATCGCTGTGGGGGATTTCAGTGCGAAGGAGTCGTCACGGAGAGCGGATCAAAGCCGCATCAGGATGCGGGTGCGGCTCCGGTGAGCGAAGCCCCGGCTCGGTTACTTTACGCCGTGCCCGTTTACGGAGGCGTAGTATTTATCGCCCGGCTTGATCGTTCCCGCTTTCACAATCTCGCCAGTCGCGGCGGATTTGTAGATCGCGGTCAGGAGCTCGAGCGTGCGGCGGGCCTCGGGGCCTGAGGTGAGCGGCCGGCGGCCGGCATCCATGTCGGCGACGAGGGCATTGAGCTGCGCGCCGTGGGTCGAGCCGACGTCGGGCGGGGAGCTTTGCCAAGCCTGCAACAGGCCCTCGTCGTGCGCGCCGGGCGCGAGGGTGAGCTTCCAGTTGTCGCGCGTGTAGCTGTAGAGGTGCGTGAGCTCGACCGTGGCTTTCTGGTAGTCGAGGCGGATGTAGGTCTCCTGCCGCGGGCTGAGAGCGCTGTTCACGATCGAGGCGTGTACGCCGTTGGCGAAGGTGACGATCGCCATTGAGATATCCTCGACCTCGATCTCGCGATCCGCGGTGGCGGCGATCGCGCGGACCTCGCGCCAGTCACCGAGCAGATGGAGCAGGTGATCCATGGCGTGGATGCCGAGGCACATCGTGGAGCCGCCGAGCGCGCTGGCCCACGTGCTGCGCCAGGGCGCGGCGTAGTAGGCGGCGTCGCGGTACCAGAGGGTGTTGCAGACGGCGACGAGGGGGCGGCCGAGCTGGCCGGTATCGGCGAGGTCGCGCAGATGAGCGGTCGACGAGGCGAAGCGCATCTGGAAGACGCACGCGGTGTAGCGGCCCGTGCGCTTCTCGGCGGCCTCGATGGCGTCGAGCTCGGCGAGGGAGCCGCAGAAGGGTTTCTCGCACAGCACCCAGGCGCCAGCCTCCATCGCGGCGATGCTCATGGGCGCGTGCTCCGCGGGCGGAGTCGCGACGAGCACCAGATCCGGGGTCGTGGCGTGGAGCATGGCGGCGTAGTCGGGAAAGGTCGCGGGAATGCGCGCGCGGTTGGCAAACTCCGCGACACGGCGCGCATCGATATCCATCGCGCCGACGAGTTTCACGCGACCATGCGTGGCCTCGACGGCCCGCACATGGGCGTCGCCGATGCTGCCGGTGCCGGCGAGGACGGCGCGATAGGTCTTCGGAGCTTGCGTCATGGCGGCAACCTCAGCGGGTGCCGACGAGCTGCACAATCTTTTCCCCGGTCAGCCGTTTCTCCGGCGGAAGGCTGTGCGGCGTCTGGCCGCCAAAGCGGGCGGCGGCTGCTTTGAAGTTTTCCTGCGTCGCCTTGACGAATTCTTCCACGGGACGCGTCTCGCCAAAGAGCGCCATCATCTCGGGGAGCCAGCGGTGGCCGTAGCGGACGTGGTTCTGCTCATCGTTGCGGTCGAAGGCGAGGAGGGTATCGGCCTCGAAGTCGTTGAGCTCGCGAATGCGGTCCATGACGAGCGCCTTGGTCGGAAAGCTGCCCGCCTCGAACTCCATCGTCATCATCGCGTAGCGCTCATGCGGCGGCATCTGGACGAGGATGTTGTAGAGGTCGAGCGAGTGCTCGACCGTCATCAGGTCGACGCCGAGCTTGGGCAGCTGCCGGTAGCCAAACTGGCTGTGGCGCGACTCATCCCAAAGATGCCGCGCGAGATCGTGGTGCAGGTCGAAGGGCGCCTGCGGTGTGTCGTAGAAAACGGTGGCGAGATAGTCGACGGCATCCATCTCCATCATCAGCCACACGTAGACCATCAGCCGGATCACGCGCGCATCGGTCTGCGGATCGACCAGCCATGAGCGGACGATCGGCGTCTCTTTCGGATCGTTGCTGAATACGCTGGAACAGGTGGGATACTTGCCGCGATTGCAGGTGGCCGGGTGCGTGTAGGTGCGATTGGCCGACTCGTACCCAAACGAGGCGGGCAGCGGCACGCCGGTGAACACGCCGAGGAATCCGCCGAGATGGACGATGAGGATGGTAAGATGCGAGGTCCAGAGCAGCAGCTCAGTGTTGGACTCCTCGGCGAGAAACGGCGCGATCTCGCGCGCATGGCGCTCCTCGTCGGCGATGAATTCCTCGACGAGCCCCTTCGAGGGCCAGTCGGCGAGGTGATCGGTGACGCGAAGATAGTGCCGATACGCTTCGAGCAGCGCGGGCTTGAGCACGCGGTAGAAACCGGCGAGCGCCACGCCCTCATCCGCAGGCATCACGGCCTCGTTGAAAACAAGCCGCAGCGAATCGCGCACGGCCTCGCCGCTGCCGAAGCCGCTGAGCTCGCGCCCGCGCTCGCGCAGGAAACGCGCGTGGCCGGCCGATTCCCAGACGTGCTGGCAAAGGAGATACTTCAGCTCGGGCTCGCCGACGCGGTAGATGAGCGTGGTCGCGGTGCGGACGAACTCGCGCTCCACCTCGAAGAGGAGGCGCTGCAGCCGCGCCATATCCTGCACCGCCGCCATCCGGCCCGTGGCCGAAGGGGCGGAGGAGGTGGAAGCGGACGAAGACGAAGGGGCGACCATAAGGGTTTTGTTTCTGATTTTTTAACCGCGGACTACGCCGATGGCGCGGATAATTTTATGAAGAACTAGGCCTTTATCCGCTGCATCCGCGCAATCCGCGGTCAAAAAGGATCGAGGTTCAGCAAATCCGCCCGCGCTTGCCAGCGGTCGTGTGACCGGGGGGATTGGCGCCGACCCAGCGCTCGTCGATGGGCTCGCTGGCCCGCTGGTAGCGCGAGTCGCTGGAGATGCGCAGGCGGTTCTCCGAGCGGTTGTCGAGCGAGGCGTGCACCATGAACATGCCGAAGGTGATGAAGTCGCCGGCGCGGAACTCGGTCGTGAGCCAGCGGCCGGTGAACTTCTCGCGCAGCACGGGCGGGTTGTGCGAGAGCGTGCCGGTGAAGGTCCAGCCGAAGCCATTGGCGCCGGTCTTCGCATTCTCCACTTCCTTGGGTTTGTTTTCGCAGAAGGCGTCGACGTCGCGGTAGACGTAGTTCTTCAGGAGATCCATGCGCTGGTGCGAGCCCTCGAGCACCATCAGGCCGCCGAGTTCGAACGAGATGTCGCCGTACGGCACCCAGCACGTCATGTGGCCATGCGTGCCGCGGCCCATGTACGGGAGATCGCAGTGCGGGTTGGTGCCCTTGCCGGGGCCGATGGCGCGGAGCCAGGTGAAGTCGTAGTGGCGCACGTCCTCGCCATAGAAACGTTTGTAGAACTCGATCAGGCGTGGGCCGTAGAGGAGATTCTGGACGTTGGGATTGTTGTTCGTGAGCTCGGGCTTGAAGACGTAGCCGGAGCCCGGCTTGCATACGCCGTCGATCGTGGGATACGCGGGATCGAGGACGCCGGCGGCGGCGAGCCCGTCGGTCAGGCTGCCGCGGGCCTCGAGCACTTCGTCGCGGTCGAGATAGCCGCGCATGTAGAGATAGCCATCTTGTGCGAAACGCTGGCGGAGCTCGGCGACATCGTCCGCGGCATCGCTGGAATCACGCAGCAGGCCGGCCTTGTCGTCGGCCATGTCGAGCGAGTGGCCGTAAGAGTAGAGCTGGGGCAGGGCGGTGAGGGTGCTCATGATGGTGCTAATTTACACCCGGAAGGCTCCGCACAATATGGTTGAAGTGGGATAACTCATGTAAATTTTGGGAGGCCATGCCGAACGCCTCGCCCTTTCGCGCCGAGCCCTGGCTGGAGAGTCCTCTCCGCACGGAGGCGGGCGATTTGGAGCTGGCAGGGCTGTTGCGCAATATCGTGGGCATCGATCCGCGGGCCATGCGTGTTTTGGGAAGCTATGCGGCGGTGCTCATGGTGGAGGGGAAGGGCTACTATCGCGATGCGCGCGGGACCGCCTGCGACCTCGGGCCCGGTGACGTGGTGCTCGTGTTTCCGGAGATTGCGCACGCCTACGGACCGGTCGTCGGCGGGGAGTGGACACAGGTTTACTACGTCTTCAACGGGCCGCAGTTCGACCTCTGGCGGAAGCAGGGGCTGCTGCGCCCCGAGCGCCCGGTGTGGCGGCTGGGCGCGCCGGATTACTGGCAGCAGCGGCTGGCCAGCGTGGTGAAAAACGAGCCCGTGACTGGCGCAGGCGCGGCGCTGCGAGCGCTGGGCCGCTTCAGCGATGTGCTGCTGGAGATGATGGCCGCGGACCGCGAAGCCGCCGAGGCCCCCGCACGCGAGGCGTGGCTGGAGCAGAGCCTGCGCTTGCTCGGCAACCGCCGCGCCGGCGCCGGCTGGAGGTCGCCGCAGGAAACGGCGCGCGAAGTCGGGCTGAGCTACGAGAATTTCCGGAAGCGCTTTGCCGCACTGACCGGCGAGTCGCCCGGCCAGTACCAGAAACGCCGCCGGCTGGAGTGGGCCTGCGCTGCGATCTACCAAGGCGGTCACACCATCAAGCAGATCGCCGACGAGCTGGGCTTCTGCGACGTGTTTCACTTCTCCAAGGCATTCAAGCAGGTCGTGGGCACTACGCCGTCAGAGTATCGTCGGCGGGTACGGGGACGGTAGCGTACGCCTACCGTCGCTCCGGCTACGCACGTATGCGTATGGCGCGGGGAAACCCTTTGCGGCTACCCTCTGGCGCATGCGCCTCCCTTCCTGCTGGAAAGCCACCTCTTGCGCCGCGTTGCTTCTTGCCGGCGCGCTTTCGTTGCCCGCCGCGTCGCTCACCAAAGGAAAGCCGTGGACCGAGGCCGACTTGTTGCAGGCGCTCGACCAGAAGGCCAATCCGGCCGACATCGTGGCGGCGATCAAGCAGGACAAGGCGGACTTCTACAGCACCACGCTCGTGGCCCTCGGGCTTCGGGGCGTTGCGTCGAATTCGCCGCTCATGCTCGAGGTCATGATGCACTCCCGGTCAGGCGGAGGGCCGGCTATCCAAGCCCAGGTGGAGGCCGCCGTCGCGCAGCGCCGGCTCCAGAGCAAGCCGCTGCCCAAGCCCGTCGATAGCCCAGCGCTCCGCGCCAAGGCCAAAGCCGGCGACCCGGCCGCGAAGCTCGAGCTCTCATATGCGTTTACGGACGCAAAGGTGGACGATCCCGCCTTTCCGAATCTCAGCCAAGCGGCAGCCAAGGCGGGCTACGCGCCCGCGGCGCATGTGCTGGGCAGCGACTACGCCTCCGTCGGCGGCAAGAAAGAACTCGAGGACGACGCGAAGGCCGCGGCCTACTACCGACAATCGGCCGAGGCGGGCAGTCCCGAGGGCGCCTATAAACTCGGCATGGCCTTCGCCTACGGCAACGGCGTCGCAACCAATCTCAGTGCGGCCGAGCATTGGTTTCTCGAATCGGCGGCGCGGAGTTGGGATGGGTTCTACCCCAAGAACTTTTCTGAGGGCATGCTGAACAAGCTGTATTCTTTTTCGCATACGACGGCCGATACGGAAGCCGGTGCCCGCTGGGCGCGGGAGATGATCCGGCGCGGCGGGCTGCTGGCCAAGACGACGGAGGATACGCTCGCGAGCGAGCGGGCCTACGCGCGCTTCCGCAACGCGATGAAAACCCTCCCGCCCGAAGTGCCGGCGATCCAGGCCGCCGAGTTGGCGAAATTGGAGACCGCCGCGAAAGGTGGCGATGTCCCCGCGTTGTTCAAACTCGCCGCAGCGTACGCCAAGGGGGCGGGCGTGCTGCAGAACGATGGTCGCGCGGCGGAATATTACCGTCGCGCCGCGGAGAAGGGCAGTGCCGAGGGCGCACTCGCGCTCGGCGATCTCCATCGCTACGGCCGGGGCGCGAAGCTGGAGGGCGCGCAGTACATTGCGTGGCTGAAAAAGGCGACCGAACTCGGCAGCCCGGTCGGCTGGCAGCGGCTTGGGCTGATTTACGCCGGGGGCGATGACAAGCTGGGCATCAAGACCGATCAGACTGCGGCGCGCGATGCATTTGAAAAAGGCGCGGCGGGCGGCGACATGGTTTCCGTCTATATGCTGGGCATTGCGTATCAGTTTGGCAGCTTCGTGCCGAAGGATCGGGACAAGGCGCTCGCCCACATGAAGCGAGCCGCCGAGGGTGGCCACCCTCAGGGAATGAGCTCGTATGCGGCCATGCTCCTAGAAAATAAGGTGCCCGAGGGCGCCGCGATTTGGTACCGCAAAGCGGTCGAGGCCGGACAGCTCAACCAGCGCAACCGGCTCGCGACCGCGCTTTCGCAAAGCGGCAATGCCAAGGGCGCGGCGGAGATTCTCCAAACCTTGGTCAAGGAATCGCCCGACAGCTACGACAGCTGGTATCAGTTGGGCCAGACGCTCGAGCTGATTCCTGATCCCACAGGTGCGCTGGCGGCGTATGAAAAGACGGTCGCGCTCAAGTCGCCTTATAACTTCCTGGGCCCGCAGGCCGAGTTGCGGATCAAGGCGCTCAAGGCTGACAACGCTCCCAACGGGATCGCTGCGCTTACGAAGAAAGCCGAAGCCGGTGACGCCAAGGCGATGATGCAGCTGGCGGAGAAACTCGCGCCCACTAATCGCCCCGCTGCGATGGATTGGGTGAAGCAGGCGGCAGACAAGGGCGAGGGCCGCGCCATGCTGGCACTGGCGCTGCAGACCTATGCGACCGACAAACCGGCGGCACTCGAATGGCTCAAGAAAGCCGTCGCGACCGGCGACCCCGAGGCAACGTTTCGTCAGGCCGGGATGATGTTTCAGGGCACCGACGTGCCCAAGGATGTGCCAGGTGCGATCGCGCTGATGAAAGAAGCGGCCGATGCCGGCTTTCCTCCTGCGCAGTTCGAGATGGGTCGCATCATTCTCGGCGGCAACGCGCCTTTCCCGGCGACGCCCGCTGCGGGCGCGGAATTGATCCGGAAAGCGGCCGAAGCCAACTTCCCACAGGCCGTCGCGCTGATGGGCGAACTCTTCGAGCGCGGCATGGGCGTGCCGAAGAACGATGCGCGGGCGCTGGATTATTACGAGCGCGCGCAAAAGCTCGGCGTGCAACAGGCCGGAGCTGCCATCCAACGGCTACGGGCGCAGATGAAGAAGTGAGTCGGGAGATAGGGCGAAGCGAGAGGAGTCGCCCGCGATTCCGATTCGTAAAAAGTATCAGCTCATCCGGGCGCGGGCTAAAAGCTCCGCGCCACGCCTGATTCGCATTTATTCGTGTGATTCGCGGGCGAAATTATTTCGCGGCCCAGCCCTCGGGCCACGTCGTACCCGGCGTCGGGCGCCAGAGGATGTCGCGGTCGATGCGGGGTTTGTGGTGACGGTATTTCTCCATCAGCCGGATCTTTGAGCGCAGGTGCTCGCCGAGATTTTCGCCGTAGATGAAAGTGTTCTCGCCCGAGGCGGAGACGACCATGAACTCGGTCGGCGACGTCTCGAAATGCTCGAGCAGGCCGCGGGTGTTCGTGAGCTCCAGGTCGATGGCGGCCTGGAGGAATTTCTCGTAACGCTTCTTCTGCGCCGCGCCCGTGCTCTCGAGGTAGCCGTAGACGCCGGAGCACCAGGCGGCGACGCTGCGGAGTGTCGTGGCCCAGTGGCGGTAGCCGCGGAGGCGGTCGCGGAGATCGGCAAAGACGGCGGAGGCTTGCGCGTCGCCGGCGGCTTTCGCGAGCGCGACGGCGACGAACTTTTCCGCGCGCGCGATGCGCGGGAGCAGTTTGCCATCGAAGCGCGGCACCATGCGGTCGGCGGCTTCGCGTGAGATGAGCTCGAAGAGGACGTCGCGGCCGAGGTCGTTGAGGCCGGGGTTGTGATGCTGGAAGCAGCCGTGGCGCTCGTAGTAGAAGCGCTCGGCCTCGGGTATCGCCTCGATGTCGGGCACGAGGGGGCGGTCCCACGTCCGCTGCCAGCAGAAGCCGAAGTGACAGAAGAGCGGCACGATGGGCTGCCACGTGACGGCCTCTTCGAAGAGCGCCCAGGCCCGCGCGAGCGCAGGGCCGTGTTTCGCGCCCGCGAAGCGCACGGCTTCGCCTGCCAGCACGTCGTCGATCGAGCGCGCCGGAGTGAATTGCGCGGCGCGGATCGCGGCGGGATTCGGCCAGTAGGGTGCGGCGGTGGTATTGGCGAGGCCGCCCATGGCGCTGACCATGCTGGCTCCGATACCCTTGAGCTGCGTGAGGCGCGCGTGGAGCATGCGCGGCCACGGGATGCCGATGAGCGGCTCCTGATTCCAGACGGGGCCGGGCGCGTAGGTGAGGATGGGCTCGATGCCCTGCGCGCGCTCCTTCGCGAGCTCGGCTTTCTCGCGCGGATCGATCTGGCAGTGAAACATGCCGCCCGCGACGCTCTGCTGGTCGGCGTAGTGCGGATGTGAATACGGCAGCGTGTAGCCGCGCGCGAGCATCGACGGCCCCTCCCAGTGGACGCCGCGGCCGAGTTCGGCTTTGAGGTGATCGTGCTCCACCTTGAAGGGCTCAATGCGGAGGCTGAGCTTGAAGTCGGGATTCACCGTGGCTGCGGCCTCGCGTAGGTTGCGAAGGAACTGGCCGATGCTGCGGCCCGAGGCCTCGGCGATCTTGTCGTGGCTGCGCCACTCGCGGATCATGAACGGTCCGCCATTGCGCCCGACGTAGAGCGACGCGGTGTGCTCGAAGCCGCCGCCGCTATCATTGGTCCAGATCGACATCGCGTCGAGATCCGGTACCGCCTGCATCATCGCCCGCACGGCGTGCCGGTAGTGCTCCTGCACGATGGGGTGATCCTGCGCGAGCGTGTAGCGGGGGAGCCGCGAGCGGAAGGGATGATCGATGCGCGCGCCGCGCAGCGTCGGATATTTCTGAAAGAAGCGCTCCGGGAAGCTGCGCGGCTCGTAGAGGCACACGCCGGGTTTCAGGCCGTACTTGCGGCCGAGCGCGGCGAGGCTTTGCAGACGGGCGAGATTGGCGTCGAGGTACTGGGCGGGCCAGACGCCGCGCGTGAGCGGCGTATCGATGAAGTGACTGAAGCCCGGGCAATACGTGTAGAACTGCGAGTAGTACTCGCCGGGCACGGAGTCCTCGTACGGAAAGGGCGCCGCGAGGCTGTTGACCTCCACGTGCGTGAAGCCCGACTCGGCCAGCGTGGCGACGTATTGCTCGGGGGAGAACTTGCGGTTGGAACGCCAGTACTGCGCAAAGGAGCCGTCCCAGATCGGGCGGTTCAGCGTGAAGCTCGCGGGGAGCAGGATACCGCGTGCGAGATCCGAGGATTCGAAGGAGCCCAGCAGGCGGATGGCGGCAAAGAGAAACGAGCCATGGCTCGCCAGGATTTCGCCCGTATCGTCAGGTCGGATACGCAACCAAATCCATGCCTCGCTCGAGGAGCGAACTGGCGGTTGCTGGGCGATACCGACGAAGAGCCGTCCCGGCGTCTGGCGGCCTATTACTATCGTAGCCTGGGTGAGGCGTGCGAGTTCGAAGGCCGCGAGGACTTCCGCTGGTTGTGCGTTGGGAGAGTAAACGACGACCGGGAGGGAGGTGGGATCAGCCATAGAGTTCGCGGCCGATGCGGCGGGCGGCGTTGAGTTGGGCGGAGGGAATCTCGGTCGGGAAGGGCCACTTCTCGCTCTTCGCGAGCGCGGTAACGAACGGGTGCACGGCGCCGAGCAGCTGCTGCACGGGAATGGCGGACACGTTTTCCAAGGTATCGTGCGGGCTGTGGTGCTGCCAGCGGCCGCCGGGGAAATTCACGCGCATGAACCAGAGCGACGGGATGCCAGCGCGATTGAAGGGGAAATGATCCGAGAACGGAATCAGCTCCCGCTTCGCATCGACATCAAGGCCGCGGCGCGCGAGTCCATCGATGGAGAAACGCGCGAAACGCTCGGCGCCGGTGATGAACATCCACCAGTGCCCGAGGGGCGAGGCGATGCTGTCGAAGTTGATGACGAGCCCGACGTGGCGGGTCGTGGGTCGGTGGCTGCGGACGTACGCGGCGGAGCCGACGGAGAGCTGCTCCTCGGTGCCAAAGGAGATGAGCCGCACGGTGCGGCGGAGGCGTTGCCGGCGGAGCACACGGGCGAGGGCGAGCAGCGCGACGACGCCGGAGGCGTTGTCATCGGCGCCCTCGTTGCCGCACTGCGTATCGTGATGCGCGGTGAGCACGATGGCGGGCAGCGTGGGATCGGTGCCCGGCCACTCGGCGATGACGTTTTGCGACTCGGCTTCGCGGAGATCGAGTTCGCTGCGGACGCGGAGTTTCCGGATGCCATCGCGCCGCCAGCGCCACGCGTCGAGATACGGCACGGCGAGGGTCGGCGGCATCCCGTGCGCGCGCGCCCAGTGGGGATAGACGCCGTCGTTCTTCGTCCAAATAAAGGGCAGGCGATCGTCAATGTGGACGACGGCGAGGGGCTCGGCGGCGACGAGGCGCTTGTGCACCTCGACCTCAGTCGGAAGCGGGCCGAAGACCATCGCGATCTTGCCGCGGAGCGAGCCGCGCGCGATGCGCCGGCCATTCTCCGGCAGTTCCAGCCAGACCAGCTCACCCGTGACGGCGCGGCCGCCGGGCGTGCCCGGAGCCCCAACGAGCGCGGTGGCATCGACGCGTTGCCAGCGCGCGCCCTTCCGCGCGTGCACTTCGACGCGGGCGCGGCGCAGGCTCATGCAGGGAAACGACTCGATGGAAACATGCCGCATCCCGGCGGCGCTGAAACGAGCGGCGATGTAATGGGCAGCGCGGCGCTCGGCGGACGTGCCGGCGCGGCGCTCGCCGATGTCGGCGCACAGCGCGCGCCAGTCCTGCCAGAGCGGAGCGGAGGGAAACAGGGTGGGAGAGGGCATGGGG
>JAZKEV010000292.1:0-8551 GCA_040386765.1 Verrucomicrobiota bacterium
CTCTGGCTCGCCGGCTGGGTCGTGATCGCAGGGGCGACATTCGTGGGCGCGGTCGGAGTGGTGGGCGTGTTCGGCGTGTTGGGGGTCGAGGGGCTGCCGAGCGAGATCACCGCGGCGGCGCTGGTGGCGGAGCCGGAAGCATTTGTCGCGACGGCGGTGTACGCGCCGACGTCATTTGACGAGAAGCCGGGGAGCGAGAGCGTGGTGCCGGTCCAACCGTTGAAGGTGGAGCCGTTGCGGAGCCACTGGATCGTCGGCGCGGGCGAGCCGGAAGCGGCGACGGTGAGCGTGACGGTGGAGTTGGTCGCGACCGTCTGGCTGGCGGGCTGCGTCGTGATGGCGGGCGCGGCGTTGCTGCCGGAGGAGTTGCCGGTGACGGTGAGGACCGTTTCGTGGCTCAAGGTGGAGCCGGCGGAATTGGTGGCCGACGCGGTGTACACGCCGGTATTGTCGGCCGAGACCGACGAGAGCGTGAGTGTGGAATTGGTCGCGCCCGAGATGGCCTGGGCATCCTTATACCACTGGAAGGTGGCGCTCGGGAGCGCGGCGGCGGTGGCGGTGAAGGAGACTGAGGCGCCAGCGGTGGCGGCGCGGCTGGTGACGCGCGGGCTCTCGCCGTAGCCGGTCCACGCGCTGCGGGCAAACTGGGCGTTGTTGCTCTCGGCGCAGCCGTAGATGCTCACGCCGGAGGAGAGGTTCGCGGGCAGATCGAGTGGCCATACCACGGAATCGGTGAACGCGCAGTTCGCGATCTTCACGCCGGAGAGGCTGGAAGCGCCGGTCATGGCGATGCCGGTGCTGAGGCGGGAGAAGGTGCAACCATCGATGGTCACGGTGCTGGATGTGCCGCGCAGGACGACCGCGACGCCGTTGAGCGAGGCGGCGGACATGGGCTTCTGATTGAAGGCGTAGCCGAGATCGCGGAAGACGCAGCTGGCGATCGTGGTCTCGCTGGCGCCGGCCGAGAAGGCGAGGCCGCCGCCGAAGCGGGGCGCACTCGCGCTGCCCGCATCGGCGGGGAGCGCGGCGGCACCGCCGATGCCGGCGAACTCGAGATTCTTAAAGGTGAGGTGGCTCACAGCGTTGGCGGCCGAGAAGGCGGTGATGGAACTGGCGCCGCGATTGTCGGTGAAGGTCGCGCGGCCGCTGCCCCAGGTGTTGGCGCTGTTGCCGTCGTACACGATCAGGCTGCCCGAGGCGCCATTCCAGCGGAGGGCGATGCCCGTCGCGCCGGTGAGGACATAAGAGACGCCGCCTTTGAAGCTCACGGTGTCGCCCGGGACGAGGGACATCATGGACGCGGCGCCCGTGGCGGCGGAGTCGCCGGGGCAGTGCTTCCAGGCCGTTGCGGTGGAGGTGCCGGTGTTGGTGTCGGAACCGGAGGAGTAGTCCACGTAGTAGGTGGCCGCGGAGAGGCGGCAGACCAGCGTCGCGAGCAGCAAAGCGCCACGAAGCAGGCCGGATGTATTCGATATTTGGGTACGAAGCGCGGTGAGCGGGTTCATTGCCCCTCGAATTCGCGTCCGCGCGACAGCTCAAAAATCCAAAAGGATACGTAGACTGGTCGTCGTAATCTCCGCACGAATTACTAGCCACTTATAACGAAGCGTTTAGGGAAGTGGGCGTTTACAGGTTTTTACCACGGTATAGGGTTTTACCCGATATTTACGAACTGTAATCGCCCGAAGGCGCACTTTCCGTCTGACGGAGCCGAAACCGTCGGAAAATTCCCGAAAGAGAGGTGATTTGCATGGAGGACGTAGTCCGACACGAGGTAAACGGGGCATCTTACGCCGTACGCTCGACGCCGAGCTTATCCATCATCTCGTAGAGCGTGGGCCGGCTGATCCCCAGCTCCGCGGCGGCAGACGTGATGCGGCCGGCGTGTTTGCGCAGGGAGCGGCGGATCATGTCTCGCTCGAGTGATTCGCGCGCCTCCCTGAGAGACGCGCCTTGGGCGGCGGTGCCGGTTGACGTCAGTTCAAGATCCTCTGCGGAGATGCGTCGGCTCTCGCTCATGATCACGGAGCGCTTCACACGATTCTGGAGCTCGCGGACATTGCCCGGCCAGCTGTGCTGCCGGAGGGCGCGCAACGCATCGGGCCCGAAGGCGAGGTGGGGCTTTTCGCTCTCGGCCGCGAAGCGCTGCAGGAAGGCTCGCGCGAGGAGAAGGATGTCGTCGTCACGCTCGCGGAGCGCGGGCAACAGCACTTGCACGACGGCGAGGCGGTAGAAGAGGTCCTCGCGAAACGTGCCGGTCCCCATGCCTTTTTTAAGGTCGGCATTGGTCGCCGCGATCACGCGCGTATCGACTGCAATCTCCTGCCGGCCGCCGACGCGCTCGATGCACTGCTCCTGCAGGAAGCGGAGAAGCTTCACCTGGATGGGCAGCGGCACCTCGCCGATTTCGTCGAGGAAGAGCGTGCCCCCGGCGGACATCTCGATGCGGCCGCGACGCTGGAGGTGGGCGCCGGTAAAAGCGCCTTTCTCATGGCCGAATAATTCGCTCTCGATGAGCGACTCGGGGATGGCGCTGCAATTGATCGCGACAAAGGGCCCATTGCGCCGCGCGCTCCGTTGATGGATGGCGCGGGCGGTCATCTCCTTGCCCGTGCCGCTCTCGCCGAGAATGAGCACCGGGGCGTCGGAGGTCGCGACCTTGCGAATCGTCTCGAAGACCGACTGCATGCGCGGCCCGCTGCCGAGCAGGCCTTCGAAGGAGTCGACCTGCAGTCGCTGCTGCATCTCGACGTACTCGCGCTCGAGCTGGGCGACATGGAAGCAGCGCTTCAGCAGGAGGCGCAATTCAGCCATGTCGACCGGCTTATGCACGAAGTCGTAGGCGCCGGAGCCGATCGCCTGGAGGGCGGGGTCCTTCTCGCCTTGGCCGCTGACGATCACGATCTTGGTGGTGCGATCTTCTGCGAGGATCTCCGCGAGCGTGGCGAGGCCTTCTTCGGGTGTGCCAGCGTGCGGCGGGAGACCGAGATCGAGGAGGACGACCGTCGGCCGTGCCGTGCGAAAGCGCTCGAGCGCTGTGGCCCGATCTCCGGCGAGCGATATCTCGTAGTCGGGCTCGAGGGCCCAGCGCATCTGCGTGCGGATTTCTTCGTCGTCATCGACGATCAGCAGTTTCGGTTTCATATAAAGGAAGCTTGGGGACGGAGGCGGCGGAACGGGTCGGTGTGATCGGGCGCCGCTCGGTCACAGAGCGGAGGAAAATCTGAAACGTAGTGCCCTTGCCGGGTTCACTGGTGACACCGACGCGACCGCCATGGGCCTCGACGATCGTTTTGCTCTGGAACATGCCGATGCCGAGGCCGCTTTTCTTCGTAGTTTGAAACGGGCGAAAGAGCGAATGGCGGAGGAACTCCGTGGACATGCCGCAGCCGTTGTCCTCGACGGTAAGAACGTGCCAGCCGTCGTGTGCGGTGGTGGCGATGCGGACGCGACCGCCGTCGCGCGGGACGGCTTCGGTGGCGTTGAGAATGAGATTGGTGACGACCTTGTTGAGTTGCTCGCGATCGAGCGGGAGCGGCGGGAGCGATTGCAGGTCCTTCACCACGACGAGACCGGCGGTGTGCTCGAGGCCGGCAAGCGCGTGATGGACGATTTCGTTGAGGTCGGCTTCGGCCAGCTCGATCTTCAATTCGTGGCGCAGGGCGCTGAGCCGGCCGATGAGGCGATTGATGTGGGTGACCGTTTTGCCGACGCCGCGCAGGGCATCGGCGCGAAACTCCGGATTGTCGAAGTGCACCGGAAGATTCTGCAGCATGAGATTCAGCGTGGAGGCGGCGTTCTTGAGATCGTGCACGAAGAACGCTGCCATGGCCTGGAAGGCCTCGAGTTCCTTGGCTTGAAGCAGCTTTTGCGAAAGCCGGACATTCATCAGGCTCGCGGCGATGTGGTCGCCGACGCACCGGAGCATTTCGAAATCCTGAAAATCAAGGGGCGTGCCGCCTACGCGGTCGCCGAGGAGGATCACACCGAGCAAGTCGCCGTGACTCGCGAGCGGCAGGCACACGCGATGGCCGCCATTGGGAAATACGCTTGGGTGACAGTCGCGCAGGGCTGCGGCCCAGTCCTGCTTTGCGTGCTCGATATCGACGGGGTCGAGGTGGGATTGCAGATGGGCGATCGCCGCGGCGACGGATGCGGAGGTGTCGCTGGCGTGCGAAGTGGAATCGACGGACCCTTGGGGTGAAGTGGAGGCGAGAAGGACGAGCGTGTCTTTCTTGTCGTTGACGAGCCAGACGCTCACCGAGAGGGCCTGAAAGATATCGGCGAGCAGTGCGGCGGTGGCGCGAGCGAGATCGGCCTGATCGACCCGCGAGGTCGTGGCGGCGGCGAATTTCTGCCAGATCGTGCGGTAGTCGTAGGATGGGCGCTGAAAATGGAGGCTGACGAATTTGCGGAGGCGCAGCCGCGCACGATCGGACTGCAGCACGATCGCCAGTGCGACCAGCGAGAGGAGGATGACGAAAGCCTTGAGGGCAAAAGCGCCGTCGCCGCCGAAGTGGGTGACGGTCTTGGCGAACACCCCAAGAATGAGGAGATAGACACCGGCAAGCAGGACCGTGACGGAACTCTGGAGGACCGATTGGGAGGGATAGACGTCGAGTTCGAAAGAGCCGGTCCGAAAGAACGAACGAATAATGAGCGGGCTGGCGATGATGAGCGCAGCGGTACCGACACCCTCCAGCGGTGCATCGAAGCCGCGGAACACGAGAATCTGGCTGCTCGTGTAAATACGCGCGACGAAGAGCACGCCGACGCCGAGCAGCATGAACTTGATGCGCCAGCGCATCGAGCCGACCGAGGCACGGAAGGTGCGCTCGAGATTCATCCCGGTGAGCACCGCGCTCACGAGCACGATGGCATGCAGCAGGACACCGGCCCAGCCGAGCCGAAATACATGTGCGCCATCGCTTGCGAGCGAGAGCGGCACGAAGAGATTCGCGCGATAGACGGCGATGAGTACCGGCAGAAGGGCGGCAACAAACAGGGGAAGTCGGTCGCGTAGCGAGAGAGTGTGCCGATTGCCGCGCGCGTAGGTGGCGCTGAAGAGCAACCACGCGGCCGGCACGCATGAGAGGGCAACTCCACGCCACTCCTGCCAGCGGCGGCCTTCGCTCGCGAACTCGGCGACGAGGCTGAGTCCGAGGAAGATGCTCTCGGCTGCGAGCATCGCCATGCCCACGGCGAACGCCCAGCGCGGCAGCGAACGCCGGGCGCGTGCGGCTGAAGCTACCGCCAGAGCGCCAGCGCATGCAGCACTGACGAAAGCAAAAATCGCGGCAAGGGTCACGACGCTTGGCGATTCGCAAAACGCACGAGGCGTTCCGGCGAACTATGTCATACAACGCACTCTGCGCGTGTATGATAAAACTGGATGCGCTGGCGGCCGCTCCGCTGAGCGGTGAAGGGCGAGCGGGGGCCACGCGCGCCTGTCAGGGGGGCGCGCAGGCGCTGCGGTTGCGGCGTAAGGCCGCCCCTCCAACAAAGCGCGCTCCCGTCGGATGCGCTAACGAATGAAAATGCTCCGACGGGCGCGAGGCGCCCGTCGGAGCAGACGGAACACGAAATTTTTCGAGCCGCGGGGTAGTGCGGCCCTAGAGTGTGGATCAGGCCGCGAGGACTTCGCGGCGGCGGAAACGTGCCACGAGGCCGAGGCCGGTGAGGCCGGCGCCGAGCAGGAGGATCGACGTGCCGCTCTCGGGAACCTGGAGGAGCGCGTCACCCGTGCTCTGGAACGTGCCCTGTGAGTGCGTGATCGAGACGATCTGCGTGAGCGAGTACGGACCGGCATTGTTGATCGAGCCGCCCGTCTGCGTGCCGGAGAAGGCGCCCGGCGCGAACGGCCCTTGCGACGTCAGCAGGTTGGTCGTGCTGAAGAGCGTGTTGTTCGTGCCACCGTAGGTGGCGTAGCTCACGGAGCCGAGCGCGGCTGCAGTGCCGCCGATGAGCGACAGGGTGCTGCCGGACGTCGGGCCGAAGCCGTCCGCCGAGAACAAGATCTGGAGCGTTCCACCCGCGCCGTTGCTCGTGGCGTTGAACGAGAGATCCATCATCGGATTCGAAAGCGAACCGATGACAGGATACGTCGATCCGCTGTGGACGTTGAGCGTCCAGTTGCCGATCGACCCGACAAACACCACCTGGCCGGCAGCGCCTTGGGCATCGCCCACGCCATTGTCGGAGACGATGACGGTGTTGATACCATCCGTGAGCATGAGCTGCGGAACGGCGTGAGCGAGTTGGGTGAGGCCGGCGATCGCCGCAGCGAGAGCCAGATATTTACGGAGTGTCTTCATAGCGATTTGGAGGGTTCTGAATCGTGGTTATTATTTGGGCATTTTTCGTGTTGCCGGGTATATTTAGCAGCGGCCGGACCACGCGTGCCAACCAGTCGGGAGCTTATGTGTAACTCGCTTGTCCTGAAGGTGCTAAAAATACCAATTTTTATTGGAGCCCGTTTTACTGTGGCTTTTCCAACGACGATAGTTGTAAGAAAACCTGACACGTCGTCGTCGTTTCCGACGGGTATTTACTCCGTGACGGCGATGCGTTTACGGGCATCAACCGCCAGCGTCTCTTGCAGCCCGAGATCGAGCGCGCGTTGCAGCGACTTTTTGCTCTCGTTGCGTTTGTTCAGGTGATACTGCGCCATGCCGAGGTAATACAATACCTCGCTATCGCGCTCGTTCTTTGTGGCGAAGTCCTGCAGCACGTTAGCCGCCTTGCTGTAGTCGCTTTGGCGATACGCGACGATGCCGATGGCGCGGGCGAGCGCGGGATCGTTGGGAAAGGCCTGGCGGGCCTTGGAGGCGAGCGCAGTGGCCTTGCCGGTTGCCGCGGGATCGGCGGCGTAGAGTAGCACTAAGTTACGTTGCGCCGGAGAGAACTCCGGGAAGCGTGCGAGGAGCTTCTCGTAAGCGGTGCGTGCAGCGGCCGGATTGGCCGACTGCTCCGCGAGCAAGGCGGCGGCCATCAGGGCAGGACCGTGAGTGGAATCGGATTTCAATGCTTCCTCGATCTGCGATTTCGCGGCGGCGATCCGCGTAGGCTCGGATGCGAGAGTGAGCACGGAGAGAAAGCGCTCCGCTTCGGCCGCGCGGCCGAGCGTGGAACGATTTTCCAAAGCTCGGCGCAGGCTGCTCTCGGCATCGGCGATGCGGCCTACACTGTAGGCGGATTCGGCCCAATCGATGAGGATTTCGGGATTATCCGGCTGAGTGCGGGCCAATTCCTGCAAAAGACTCGCGGCCCAGCGATGATCGCCTGCCTCGTAGGCGATGCGACCCACCGCGTGGGTGATCGCAGGATCGGAGGACGCGGCGCTGCGCGCGGCCTTGGCGGCTTCGAGCGCTTTGGGCAGCTCCTTCTTTGCCGCATAGATGCGCGCGGTATCGATCAACGCGAGCGGATGCCTGGGATTGGCTTGCAGGACGGATTTATAATGCGCGAGAGCTTGATCGATTTCGCCGCTGCGGCGAGCGAGGCTGCCGAGACGAAGGTGCGCCACGGGGTCGTCGGGCTGTGCGGCGAGGCGTTTGTCGAGCAGGGATCGCGAGCCGACGTCGATGGTGTTGGGATCGAGTCGGAGAAGCGAAATGCGCTCACGGGCGTCGTCCAGTCCTGGGAAACGAGCGCCGCTATCGACAGCGCGCTGGAGCGCGGCGAGCGCCGCGGCCTCGTCGGCGAGCGCGTACTGCGTGGCGCCCAGATGATACTGCACTTCGGGTTCGGAGGGCAGCTTGCCGGCACTCTCCTGGAGGAGGGGAAGTGCGTGAGCGTATTGCTTCTTTTTCGTCAGAATCCAACCGAGCGTATCGGCTGTGCGCGGATCCTGCGGAAGGATCGCGCGCGCCCGCTGGGCCATTTCGAGGGCTTTGTCCAACTGGTCTAAACGTTCGGAGTAGAGATACGCGAGGTTGTTGAGCGCGAGGCCGCTCTTCGGCTCGAGCGCGAGGGCTTTTTCGTAGGCATCGCGTGCGGCAGCGTGGTCCTTGCAGTGATCGAGGAGAATGCCGAGGAGCAGGTGGGCGCTGGACGACTTCGGATCGTTGCGCGTGGTTTCCTGGAGATTGGCGATGGCCTTCTCCTCCTGGCCGGTACGCACGTAGAACTGTGCCAGCTGATAGTGCGCGACCATGGACGTGGGCTGAAGCTCAAGGGCCTTTTTGAGCGAAGCCTCGGTGCCCTCCGCATCGGACTGCGTGGCGCTGACGCGGGCGAGGAGAAGCTGGAGCTGCGCCGCTTGGGGATTCTTGGCGAGTTCGGCCTCGATGCGCTGGCGGGCGGCGGTGGGCTGTTTGTCGCGAAGATCGAGGTCTACGAGCTGCTCGAGTGCGGGGAAGTGGCCGGGATGAAGCTCGCGAACTCGAAGGAGCTCGACGCGTGCGGCCGTCGGGTTCTTCTGCTGCAGCAGAATGGTGGCGCGGGCGAAGGCGATGTGGGGATCGCGCGGCAATTGCTTCTGCAACTCGGCGTAGACGGCCGCGGCTTCGTCGATATTACCCTGGCCGCGGTGGGCTTCGGCGAAGAGCAC
>JAZKEV010000293.1:0-1737 GCA_040386765.1 Verrucomicrobiota bacterium
GCGAGGGGGCAGGTGTAGATCTCGAAGGGGCCGGCGGTGGAGCCATCGAACTCGGCGGCGGCGTAGAGGCCGGCTTTGACGATGTCGGTCACGTCCTGGTAGTGATCGTAGACGGTCTGCATGGCACCGAGGGCGAAGTCGCGGCCGGAGCCAGCGGCCCAGAAGCGGTGAAACTGCTGGGCGGTGCGATACGAGTAGAGGGCGAAGATGCCGTGGGGATTCGCGACGAGGCCGTAGAACTGGGTGGTCTCGTATTCCTCGCCCTTGTCCGGCATGGTGGCCATGAAGTACTCGGCCTTCATCCAATGATGCGCGTGGCGGAAGGTCTCAAAGATGGCGGAGGTGCTGGAGAAATCGCGCGGGCGCTCGGGATTGGCGAAGTAGCTGTTCATCACCACGAGGCTGGAGGAGGTGCCGGTGAGGCCGATGTGGGTGTCGCCGATCTTGGTGATCTTGGTCTTGTTGACGATGTGGTGGGCTTTCTGACGGACAGAGCCGAGGGAGCTCATGGTGTCAGCGCCGATGCAGGCGATGCCATTTTTCTGGGCGACAACGATGGTGGACATAAAGGGCGCGAGTGTGGCAGGTGGGGATGCGGGTGCAAGCCTGGGAAGGGTTTAACCACGAATGGACACGAAGAGACACGAATGACTCAGAGGTGAGTGGGGCGCGGCGCTTTAGCCCGCAGCAGTGTGTTTCGCTTTCGGGGGTAGGATTCGCACGTCAGTGGTTCAAGCCGATGAACCTGGGCTTGAATGGCGTGCGAGGAGTGTCGTCACCTTGATGCAGTCTTTGGGATTGCTGCGGGCTGAAGCGCCGCGCGCCTTGGGCGCTGGGGAGTGCGCAGGCGAAATGGTGGAACGAGGCTTTGTTCTCACCAGCCGCCGCCCATGGATTTGATGAGGCGGACGGAGGCGATGAAGCGCTGGGCGTTGATCTGGGCGGTCTGGCGCTGGAGCTGGAGGAGGGTGCGCTCGGCATCGAGGAGCTCGAGGTAGCTGAGGCTGCCGCTTTCGTAGAGGGAGCGGATCAGGGCGGTGGACTTGTCGGCGGCGGCGAGGGCCTCGCTCTGGGCGGCGGCTTGCTCGCGGCGAGAGCGGATCTGGGTGAGGCTGGTCTCGACATCCTTCACGGCG
The DNA here is from genome assembly GCA_040386765.1 of Verrucomicrobiota bacterium. Classification (GTDB taxonomy): domain Bacteria; phylum Verrucomicrobiota; class Verrucomicrobiia; order Opitutales; family Opitutaceae; genus ER46. The sequence goes on from JAZKEV010000293.1 coordinate 1,137, forward strand.
GCGAGGACGGCCTGGCGGTAGTTGGCGATGGCTTCTTCACGCGCGGCCTTGGCCTGACGGACTCTCGCGCCGATCAAGGCATAACCCGTGATAGGGAGACTGATCTCGGGGCCGATGGACCAGACTTTGCTGTCGGCTTTGAAGAGGCTGCTGGTTTCCTTGGTGAGGAAGCCGCCATCGGCGGTGAGCTTGATCGAGGGGAAGTAGTAGGACTTGGCGACACCGACCTCGGCGTTTTTAGAAACGACGAGGCGCTCGGCGGCGGCGACATCGGGTCGGCGCTCGAGCACATCGGCAGGGATTCCGGCGGGCACGCGCGGAGGCGCGCCGGAGATGGGGCGCTCGGCGATGGTGAAGGTGCTGGCGGGCTCGCCGCAGAGGATGGCGAGGTTGTCCGCGGTTTCCTGACGGTTGCGTTTCACATCCACGAGCTCGGCCTTGCCTGAGGCGAGCTCGGTGCGAGCGCGGGCGAGGTCGACCTCAGGGATGGTGCCGGCTTTAAAGCGCTGCTCGATGAGGCCGAGGGAGCGGGTGCGCAGGTCGTTGGTCTCGCGGAGCGCGGCGATTTCTGAATCATAGGCACGCAGCAGGAAGTAGTTCG
>JAZKEV010000294.1:0-2918 GCA_040386765.1 Verrucomicrobiota bacterium
GGCTCCTGTAAAATCTGTTTGGTGATTGGAGCCCGTCCCTGCGCTCACGCGCAGGGCTACAAACGTCAGCGGGGAAACAAAAAGCCGGACCTTGTGGGTCCGGCTTGGAAGTGGGGAGGTTGCGGCCGGTTTAGGCGGTGGCGGCCTGGTAGTTCTTCTCGGCGGCGTCCCAATCGACGACGTTCCAGAAGGCCGTGACGTAGTCGGGGCGGCGGTTCTGGTAGTTCAGGTAGTAGGCGTGCTCCCAGACATCGAGGGCGATGACGGGTTTGCCTTCGATGCCGGCGACGGCCTTGCCCATGAGGGGGCTGTCCTGATTGGCGGTGGAACCGATGGAGAGCTTCTTGTCGGCGCCGACGACGAGCCAGGCCCAGCCGGAGCCGAAGCGCGTGGCGGCGGCCTTGGCGAACTCTTCCTTGAACTTGTCGAAGCCGCCCCAGGTGGCGTTGATCGCCTCGGCGAGCTTGCCCTTCGGAGCGCCGCCCTTGCCGGGGCCCATGATCGTCCAGAAGAAGGAGTGGTTGCTGTGGCCGCCGGCGTTGTTGCGGATGGCGCCGCGGATGGCGTCGGGGACCTTGCTGAGGTCGGCGATGAGGGTATTGACGTCGAGCGCGGCGAGGGCGGGCTGGTCCTTCAGCGCGTTGTTGGCGTTGGTCACGTAGGCATTGTGATGCTTGCCGTGGTGAATCTCCATCGTCTTGGCGTCGATGTGCGGCTCGAGCGCGGCGGGAGCGTAGGGAAGTTTCGGAAGTTCGAAGGCCATAGGAGTCGTTTTGTGTTAAAGGTTAAGACGAACGAAGAGTGGCAACTTATGCACCGCTGCCCGGTTGCGTCAACTTTGGGCTGTGTCTTCCGCATCGGGTTTTTCCCGTTTTAAGCGGAAGAAAGCCTGGAGCAGTTCGCGGCATTCGTTCTCCAACACGCCGCCAGCGGTGAGCTCGACGTGGTGGTTGACCCGGGGAAGGTCGTTGAGATTGGTCGCGCCGCCGAGGCAGCCCATCTTGGGGTCGGGGACGGCGTAGCAGACGCGTTTCACGCGCGACATGAGCATCGCACCGGAGCACATCGGGCACGGCTCCTTGGTGACGTAGAGGGTCGCGCCCTCCAGCCGCCAGTCGCCGAGCTTGGCGGCGGCCTGGCCGATCGCGAGGATCTCGGCATGGGCGGTGGGATCGTTGGCGCTTTCGACGGTGTTGTGCGCGAGGCCGTAGATCTCGCCCCCGATCTCGATCACCGCGCCGATGGGCACCTCGTCGCGCCGCCAGGCGTCGATAGCCTGATTATAGGCCAGGCTCATGAAGAAAACGTCGTCGCGGACCAACTGCGAGGGGAACCGCTTTTCGAAAGGGCAGGGTGGGGGCGTGGCGGCGGATTCGGGCATGTTTACCATAGCAGAGCGCAGCCTTGACTAAGGGCGGCCCCATATGCTGTTACAAGGGCTTTTGAAGATCTCTCCCATGACCTCACGCCAGGCGCTCGAACGCCGCAGTAACTATGTCTGCTGACAACAACGCGATTGAAGTGGAAGGGAAGGTCGTGTCGGTGCTGCCGGGCACGATGTTCAAGGTGCAGCTGGCGAACGGGCACGTGGTGCTCGCGCACATTTCCGGCAAGCTCCGGAAAAACTTCATCAAGATCGCGGCGGGCGACACGGTGAAAATGGAAATGAGTCCGTACGATCTGGAGAAGGCGCGCATCATCTTCCGCATGAAGGAAACCAATTTTTCTCCGCCTCCGATGCGCCGCCGGTATTGAGCGGGGTGATGGGCCGGGCGTGGGTTAGGCTTGGATTGAGCGAGTGAAGTCTTCGTGGTGCCCGAGGGGATTGTGAAGGGATAGGCTGGAGGTTTTGAATTTTCGCGGGCATTGCCTGCACCTGAACCATGGCGCGCGCTAAAACGCAGAAAGTCCTTCCGCTCAGCCGGGCGCCCAAGGCGTTTGCGCGCGATATCGATGCGTTCATCGCTTTCATCGATCTGGAGCGAGGGTTGTCGCAGCACACGCGGACCAACTACCAGAGCGATCTCGATCAGGCGGCGGCGTTTTTCGCGCATCGCGGCGTGGCCGATTGGCGGGCAGTGACCAAGGCCGAGGCCACGGCGTGGGTGCACTCGTTGAGCGCCGCCGAGTACACGGTGGCGAGCGTGGCGCGAAAGCTCGCGGCGCTGCGGATGCTGTCGCGGTTCTTCGTGCGCGAGGGCCGGCGCGAGGATGACTTTACGGCGCTGCTAAAGGGGCCGAAAGCGCAGCGGAAGATGCCGGGCACGCTGTCCGAGGATGAGGTATCGCGCCTCATGGTCGCGGCCCAGGGCGGAGAGCCGCGTGGCCTGCGCGACCGGGCGCTGCTCGAATTATTCTACTCCAGCGGCCTGCGTGTATCGGAGCTCGCGGCGCTGACGCTGCAGCAGATCGATGTCGCAGCCGGTTTCATCCGCGTCTTCGGCAAAGGCGCGAAGGAGCGAGTGGTGCCGGTCGGGGGGAAGGCGTGCGAGGCCGTGCAGACTTATCTCGTGTCGGGTCGGCCGCATCTCGTGAAACCGAAAACCGGCAGCCAGCTCTTCCTCAATAAAAACGGCACGGGCCTCTCGCGCGTGGCGCTCTGGATGATCGTGAAGGACTACGCAAAGCGCGCGGGCATCACGAAGAACGTGAAGCCGCACGCGCTGCGGCATTCCTTCGCGACGCATCTGCTCACCGGAGGCGCGGACCTGCGCGCGATCCAGGAGATGCTCGGGCACGCGAGCATCTCGACGACGCAGATTTACACGGCGGTCGAACCGCAACGCGTGCTGGATCATCACACGAAGTTTCATCCGCGCGGGAAGGGGTAGCGGGTAGGGCGGGTGATTTCTAATGGATGAGTTGGGCTCGGAGTTGAGGGAAGAATGGGGGCGTTTTTTTTGACCGCGGATTACCTG
>JAZKEV010000295.1:0-1918 GCA_040386765.1 Verrucomicrobiota bacterium
GGTCAAAGTTCAGGCGCCGCGCGAGCGTGCGCCGATCCGCCTCCGGAGACGGCGCCAGTTTCTCGCGCTCGAGCCGCGCGCGCACAAAGGCGTCGATCGGACTGAGCACGCCCTTGGCATCGGTTACCTTGGGCACGGCAGGCGCCTTCGGCACCTGGTAGGCCCAGTGATTCCCCCACTTCGCGCCTTCATCGACCCAGCGCTTGAGCAGATCGATCTGCGTGGCGGAAAGCTTCTCCTTCGCATCGTGCGGCGGCATCACCTCGTCCGCAAAGGTCGAGGTGATCCGCAGGACCAGTTCGCTCTCCGCGCTCTTGCCGGGAATCACCGCCGCCGCGCCGCTCTTCCCCGCGCTGAGCGCCCCGTCGCGCGTATCGAGCCGGAGCCGCGCTTTGCGCTGATTCTCGTCGGGACCGTGACAGTGGTAGCAGTTATTCGAGAGGATCGGCAGGATATCGCGCCCGAAATCCACCGGCTCCGCCGCCGACACTCCCGTTGTGAACGCAAGCGCCAGCCCGGTCGTCGCCAAAACGGAGTAAACGCGTAATCGCAGAAATAACATCGGTCCTCTTAGAATACTCCTTTCACACCCACTGTGAAGACGCGACCGAACTTACCGTGATAAAATTCACGCGCATAGGTGGGGGTCTGCGAGCCATAGGCGCCTTCCTTTTGAACCTCGTTGGTCGCATTGCGCAGGTTGAAGTAGATCGAGAGCCGCTTCGTCGCCTGATAATCCATGCTCAAGTCGAGCTGCATCCGCGGCTGCGGAAACCGAAAGGCATCCGGCCCCATGTCGGGATACGACACCGCCTTCTGCTCACCGCGATAATTCCACTTCGCGATGAACGTGAGACGGCGCACCGCAACCGTGAACCCCCAATTGATCGACTCGGGCAGGAAACCGGTGAAATCCGCGAGGTCGTGGCCCTGCAGTTTCAGCTTCGTGGCATTGGCAAAGACGATGACGTGCTTGCCCCAGTTACCCAAGGGCAGGAGCGAGTGACGCACATTGATCTCCGCACCGCGCACGCGGGCAGAGCCGGAGTTAAATTGCGTCGTCACCCGCCAGCCGAGATAACGCGGGTCGAGCCCAAGGGCCTCGAGGTCTTCGGCCGTCGCATCCTTCACAAAGGCGCCGAAGAAATCTTTCACTTCCTTCAGGAAGACGCCGCCGCTGATCACGCCGCCCTGCTCGGTATAGTACTCGAGCGAGAGATCATAATTGTCGGCCGTCCACGGCTTGAGCCCGATGTTGCTGAAGGTGATGCGACCACGCGTCAGATCCGGGTCCATGTTCAAATCATCGTCCTGGGTGACCGTCGTATTGGGGATGATGTTGCTGAAATTGGGCCGCCCATAGGTCTTCGCGTACGCGGCGCGCACGAGGAAATTGGAGGTCACGCTGAAGTTCAGGTGCACGCTCGGGTAGTAGCCATCGTAGGCCCGATTGGCGAGCGACGCGCGCTCCTTGTAGATCAGGGCGACTTCCTCAACGGAACCGGCCGCGCCCGCCTCGGGCTTGCGGATGCGCGCGTTGGCTGCGTTGCGCGCAAACGAGCCATCGGCATTGCGCACGAAGACCGCGTTGGGGTCCTGATACGGGCCCTCGCCTTTGTCGGTGGTCTTCTCAAAGCGAACGCCACTTACCGCGCTCAAGCGGTTATTGAAGAAGCGGCCTTCGAGCTGCACATAGCCCGCCGTCACCTGCTCCTCGATGTATTTAGAGTTGAGGATATTGTTGCTCGCCGTCGTGCGCTGCTGCGCGACGGTCTGCGAAAAGAGCGCGGGATTGACCGCAAAGGCCGAATACACCTTGTGCGGTGAGACCCACGGCACGTAGGGCTTGTCCGGATACGATGCAAGTTTGGCGTACCCGTAATAAACGTCGGACAGATACGGTGCCGCCGAGAGGGAC
>JAZKEV010000295.1:1928-2481 GCA_040386765.1 Verrucomicrobiota bacterium
CATTAATGCCGTTGTAGTTGTAGGCCCTGCCATTGATGCGGCGATCGTCGTTGGTCTGGATGCGATGCAGACCGCCCACCTGCACGGCGGCGGGGAAAGGCAGCCACGTCAGTTGCCGGCGCACATCGAGATCGGCCGCCGAGATCGTGGAACGGATATCCGTCTTGGGCTGATTCGTCGCGGTCGTCAGGTTGTAGTTGTTGATGTCGAAGGGGTCGACCGGAGTGTTGTTGTTATCGAAAACCTGAAAGTCCCCGACCTGCCCGTCGTGAATGTTGTTCAATGTCACCCGTACCGGCACACGCAGGCCCACGCCCAGCGAGTTGAAGAAGCCCTCGTCAACATCGCGGCGCGTCGCCGTCGAGGAGGAGGTATTGAGCGACGATGTAATGCGCCAAGTGCCGTCGTCGAGGCGGTAGCGGAGATTAGCCGATTGGTTCAGGCTATCGCTCTCGAGGAAACTGAAAGCCTGCGGCACACTGCCGCGACCCGTCGCGCCTTCCACGCTCGTAGCCGTGTAGGTGAGCGCGCGCCCACCCGCGATGGATGAGGT
>JAZKEV010000295.1:2491-6903 GCA_040386765.1 Verrucomicrobiota bacterium
CGTGGGGTTGAACTGCGAGTTGGGATTCTCCTGGTGGTAGCGCAGCACCATGCCACCGAGCGACAGCACGCCGTGCTTCGAGGGGCGCCAATCGACTTTGAGCGAGAGGGAGCTGCGCTCATACGAGCGAAAGATCTCCACGTTGCGATTGCGCTGGAGATAGGGATTGGCGGGCGTCGCGCCCGTGCTGGTGCCGCCCGCGAGGTAGTCGGTGTACCACGTGTCGGTCTGAAACGACGAGGTCGAGTGCAAGCCGGTCACCACGATGCCGAGCTGTTTGTTGATCGGCAGTGTGTAATCGAAGCTGAAGTCCGGAAATACTTTGTAGGTATTCTTGTTCAGCGCGGAGGGGGTCTTCTTCACCGCAAAGGTCTGCTCATTGGAGGAAACGCCCACGCGGTACTTGAATTCCGCCTTGCTGCGTTCGAACGCGCTCTTGCTCACGAGATTGATCGAGCCCGACATCGTGTCCGCTGGCGTCGAAGGCAGCGGAACCTTTGTCACCTCGACGCGCGAGATGCTGTTTACGCCCATGCGCGACGGGGTGAAGTCGCGCTCGCCGCTGAGATTGGCGCCCGCCATCTGCACACCGTCGACCGAGACGATGGACATGCCGCTCGGAAAGCCGCGGATCAGCACGCCCTCGGTTTCCAATGCGCCGTAGGAAGCGGCCACGCCGGGGAGGAAACGCAGGAAGTCACCCATGCTGCCACCGAGCGGATCGCCCAGCGTCTCCGTGGAGACGACGTTTTTAATGTTGGGCGCAAAGCGCTGCTCGTTGATCGCGATGGCCTCGATGTCGGTCTCGCGCGCCGAGGCGACGACAAACGAGTCGAGTTCGATCACGCCCGTTCCACCGCCATAACGCGACGCGCTCGTAAGCTCGATATTCCGCTCGGTCGTCTGGCCGGGCTCGACCTGCACGTTAACCACCTGGGGATCGAGGCCGGTGTAAAAGATCGCGAGCGAAACCGCCCCGCTGGGAACGCCGTTGATGCGGAAGGTGCCGGTATCGTCGGTAAACACCAGGAGCCTGGTGCCGGACACCGCAACGCGGGCGTTGTTTAGATAAGCACCCGTCGCCATATTCTTGATCCGGCCGGTGACATCACCCGTCGCACCCGAGGCCATGGGTCCTGCACTCGCGGGCGAGAGGGCCGCCCGGTCATTCGCCGGACGGCCTTCGGCGTTTTTTTCCGCCGGCCCATCTCGCTTCACACTCAACGCGCCGGACTTCTCGTCCTGCATGACCACGAGCGTCGTGCCGGACGTCATCATCACGAGAGCCTCGCGCGGCGTATATTCGCCCCGGACCGATTTGGTCATCACGCCGCGCACGGCCTCAGGCGGAAACAGGACTTGCTCCCCTGCCTGCGCGGCAAACTGCCGCAAGGTCGTGGCCGCATCGCCTGAATCCAGACGGAAAGGGCGCTTGGTCGCCTCTGCTGTCGCGGCACGAAGCAACCCTCCCAACGAAAGGGCGATGAGGACGAGGAGTCCTAAACGCAGTTTGGAAGCGGTGAAGGTGGGACAACGAGGGTACATTAGCGGGGTATGGCGCCGAAGAGAAGAGCCAGTACCCTTAATGCCGCAGCAAGCGGCATTATCCGTTACACGAACTTCGCGAAATCTTTTCGCTAGCTCTTGCGCAGGAGGGTAGCGCCGTCTGGCGCCGCGCTCGCTTGAATCCCAAATGTCGTCTGCAGGACGCGCACAAATGCCTCCACGCCATCGACCCGGAAGGTCCCCGAAACCAGCACAAGGCCTGTCGCCTCGTCGGCGAGGCGCAGGGGGGCGCCGCCTTGCTCGCGCGCGACGCGATTAAATTCCTCCACGACATCCGTCAGCCGCATCTCGCCAAACTCGAGCCAAACCTTGCGCCACGTCGAGACCCGGTCGATTACCGCTGGTGTGGCCTCCAACACCGGGACCGGCGCAAGTGCAGGAGCATCTGTCGCGATCACGAGGCGCTGGCCGGCATCGAGCCCGCGAGCGATGGCCATCTGCGCTGCGGGGAGAGTCGACGCTGGCGAAGCGGACAGCGGTGTGGGCGTCGCGGTCGTTGCGCCCGGTGCAGCGCCAATCAGGGTTTTCCCCTCGGCATCGTCGACGCGCACGCGGCCCTCTGTGACCACGACCTCCACCTCGGAACTCGAAGCACTGACAATGAAAGCCGTGCCCACCGCCTGGACGGCAACCTTCTCCGCATCGACGATGAAGGGGCGCGCCGAATCCTTCACCACGGCGAAGAACGCTTCACCCGAGCGCAACCGCACCCGGCGCTCATGCGCCGAGAAAGCCGTTTCCAATACGGTCCCACGCTTCATCTCGACGCGCGACCCGTCGGGCAACGTCAGCCGCTCCGGCTCATGCCGCACCACCACGCCGCGCGCCGAGGGCGATTGCGGCACCGCCGAAGGCGAGCCAAGGTAAAACACTCCCACAGCGATAGCGGCCGCAACCGCAGTTCCGACGCCCAGCCACCACAACCGGCGCACGGGCCGACCGTTCGCCCGGCGAGATTCCCGTGCAGCATTCTCACGCACTGTTGCGCGCTTCAGCAGTAAGTCGGGGTCGGGCAGGCCCTTTCCAATCGGCCGCAATTGAGTCGCGCGATCGAGGGCCGCGAAAGGCCCTTCGATCTCACCCAACGCCTCCGCATGCGCAGAGACCGCAATCCAGCGCGCAAACTCCACCTGCTCCGCCGGCGACAAACCACGGTCGCGCCGCGCCAGCCAACGTGCGGCGGCGTCCTCCGTTTCTCGGCGGTTGGCAAAGGACTCAGAGTTCATCGCGTGATCCCCCTCGCCCGCAGAAACTCCGCGCAGCGCCGCGCGCCGCGGCCCATCTGCACTTCCACGGTATTTTCCGAGATGCCAAGCTGCGCCGCCACCTCGCGCTGCGAAAGCCCGTAGATTTTACGCAAGGTAAAGACCTGGCGGCAGCGGTCCGGCAGCGTCCGAATCGCCTCGGCGAGAATCTCCAGTTCCTGGCTTGCGGCTGCCGACTCCGCCGCATCGGGTTTTTCCTCGAGCACGGGCAGCTCGGCAAAATCGCCCACGCGCTCGAAGACATGTGCCTTCTCCCGTCGAAAGACATCCCGCGCCGCATTGCGCGCCGCCGTGAAGAGAAATCCCTGCACCGAGCGGATGCCACCTTCGCGCCGCGCGCGGAATAAGCGCACATAGGTATCCTGCACCACATCGTCCTGATCCCGGATCTGCGGAAACCGTCCGGCCAACCACGCCCGCAACCGAAATTCATGCGGCTCCACCTCCTCGGCAAACCACCGGGCGGTGGTTTCGTCGAGCGCCGGCGAGGGGTCGGGACGCGGGGCATTCATCGGGAGGCAGCGAGATCGAAGCGACCAGCGTGGTGCGCGAAGCGCGCGGGGAAAGCGAGCCGTTTCATCCGCGAACGCCACCCTTGCCGCCAAATCATTTCCAGTTTCGATAAACGATGCGGGTGCATGCTCGGTGAAGGGAGAACCCGCGCAAACGCACGCGGCGCAGTGCGTGGCTACGCCAGCAACCGCTTCGCATTTCGATACATGATCGCGTGAAGCTGCTCGATCGACAGAGGCGATTCGATCAGACGGAGAATCGCGGTTTCGAGCGGACAGTACGGTACGTGCGAACCGAAGACGACTCGGTCCACGGGGACCTTGGCCTTCGCGCCCTCCGGAGCGGCGCCGATCATTTTGCCGACGCTGCCATTTCCTTCCCAACGCGAGATATCGAGAGTGACCGCCGTCTGGGTCATCAGCGCGTTGAGGTCCGAGCCCTGCACGTTACCGCTAAAGTGAAGGAGCTGCACTTTCGCCTCGGGCACGGGCTTGAGTGCCGCGACAAGCGGGCGCACATCAATGACCGGCAGGTTCAGCAGCGGATGGTGCACGCGCGGGTCTTCCATCTGAAAGACAACTTGCAGCAGCAGCCCGCGTTCGTGGCACACGCGCACGAGCCGCGGAAAATCAGGATGGGAAAGGTCGAAGGGCTGATAACCGGGATAGATCCGGATGCCGCGCATCCGGTGCGTCTCGTGGCAGCGGCGCACATCGTCCTCCCAATCGGGCCACGCCAGATTCGCGCTGCCGATTGGCCGAAGCAGGCCGTCGCCGCGCTCGCGGCACTCCGTGGCCAGGCGCCCGTTCACGCCCGCAATGTCCTTGTGCAAGAGCGCTTCGAAGCTGCCCGCCCATGCCTCGACCACGCGGTGTTTCTTTAGCTTCTTCACCAGCGCGGCGGTGTCGTCGTACTTCAACCGGCGAAAAGGCCAGCGGAAGAGATTCACGTTGGTGTCGACGATCCCGGGCGATTCGCCCACGTGCGGCGACGCTGCGGGCGCTGTCTGTGCCACCGCAGCCACGGCGGCGCCGAGGAGTGAGGTTTTGATGAAGTCGCGACGATCGA
>JAZKEV010000296.1:0-7621 GCA_040386765.1 Verrucomicrobiota bacterium
ACGCGCAGGCGGGCGCGGATGTGAATGCGGACGCGCTCAGGGTCGCGTTTTCGCTGCGCAGCCTGGAGGCGCGCACGGTGGTGCTTCAGGTCGAGGGGCGTGAACTTTGGCGCGGCGAGGTCGGGCCGAAGGTGAGTGCGCATGTCGTGACGCTGCCGGGAGGTCTCCCGCGGAAGGCGAAGCTGGAGTTTTTTACGCTCACGCCGGCTACGCCTGAAGGGCCGGGGGCGGGGGCGCGGGCGTTGGGGTTTGCGCTGTATGATTTGCGGGTTTCGCGATGAGGGGGGATTTTTTTTGACCGCGGATTGCCTGGAGCGGCGGAGTCGCAACCCAAGGGCTTTTTAAAGAACCTCGAAACACACGAAATACACGAAAACCTTGAACCGCTGAAAGACGCTAAACATCGCTGAATCAGACAGGAGAAGCTTAGCGGATTCTCACGGCTGAGAAGAAATTGCACGCAGGGAAACAGCATGTTCAGGTATAGCAGCGCGGATGTCGCAGATACGCTCACGCGACAGTTTGGTCTTATCGGCGTTATCCGCGGTCGATGGTCTGAGGCATGGGACCCGGCAACACGCGCAAAAAGGCGGGAAGCCAAATCGGCTTCAGTGCATGAATCCGGCAAAGGTAGCGAAGCGTGTACAGTGCGAGTCGTCGCGCTTGGCACGGTCGAGGGCCTGAGATTGTTCGCAAGTGTAGCGCGAGACGGCTCACCGGGACGGTTCGCCCTACCTCGGAGGCCGTTAATTCGCGCAGATTAGCGTTTCCTTTTTTCCTGTCCGCGGCCCGATTCGTGGGGACGCCCATGCCCGCGCCGCTGCTTCTCGATCTCTCGCACACCAGCCATACGCAGGCTCGCACCGGCATTCAACGCGTCGCCCGCTCGCTTTACGCGGCGCTCAGCAGCCGCGCGGTGGCGATCACGCACGATCCGCACCGCGCCATGTGGCGGCTGCTCGAGGCGTGGGAGTTTGCCAATCTCAACTCCACCGCGCCGGCCGCCAAGCGCGGCGCTCGCTGGCCTCTCTCGGCCCGGCTGCGCGGGCACCTGCGTCAGCTCGTGGCATCTCGCGCTTCCGCTGCCGCGCCCGCTGGGCTCGAGGCTCGGCTCGCAGCGTTCAGCCGCTCCTGCAACGGGCTGCTCGTGCCTGAGCTGTTCTCGCCGGCGGTGGCTGGCGCGCTGCCGGCTCTTTTTGCCAAGACGCGGGGGGCGCGGGTCGCGGTCTTTCATGACGCCATTGCGCTGAAGTTTCCCGAGCTCACGCCTTCGAAGACGGTGGCGCGCTTTCCGGCGTATCTCAGGGAGCTGCTGGCGTTCGATGGGATTGCGGCGGTGTCGGACGATTCGCGGGATGCGCTGCGCGATTATTGGCGCTGGCTGGGGGTGACCGATACGCCGGTGCTTGAGACCATTCCTTTGGGGATAGACACCCACGCTGGCGCAGCTCGTGGTGAAAATCACCCGGCCCTCCCCGCTTCGCCGGCGACCGGCGCGCGCTCGGCGGGGCCCGTCGTACTGTCCGTCGGCAGTATCGAGGGGCGGAAAAATCACCTCGCGCTGCTCGAGGCGTGCGAGGCGCTGTGGGCGGGCGGGCACACGTTTACGCTGCATCTGGTTGGGATGGCGCAGCCGCAAACTGCGGCGGCCGCGCTGGCCAGGATCGAGGCGCTCCGCGCGGCGGGCCGGCCGCTCCGGTACGATGGGCCGGTGGATGAGGCGGCGCTCGAGGCGGCTTATGCGGGCTGCACGTTCATGGTGTATCCGTCGATGATCGAGGGTTTCGGTCTGCCTGTGCTGGAAAGTGTTGCGCATGGGCGGCCGTGCATTTGCTCGGCGCGCGGGGCGCTCGGAGAATCGGCGCGCGGGGGCGGTTGCGTGGCCCTGCCTTCGGTCGATGCGGCTTCGCTCGCGACCGCGATGGCGCAGCTGCTCGGCTCGCCGACGGAGCTCGCCGCGCTCACGGCGGCGGCACGCGCGCGGCATCTACGCACGTGGTCGGATTACGCGGACGATCTGTGCCAATGGGTTGCCACTGTTCCGCGTCGCGCGTCGCCCAAGCCTCTACTATGAATCCGCTTCGGCTGCGCCTGCCTTTACATTTGCATTAGGCATGGGCGGTGCTCAGGGTTTCACCCTCTCCCTGCTCATGGCGTTATCTTTCTTTACGAAAAACAAAAAGGCCCTGCAGGCGCGTTGCCGCGACGATTACGCGACGAAGATGCGCCTCAAATACGCCCCCTACTATCACGCCATGGAGGCCCAGCGGGGCACGACGGTGACACTGAACGGGAAGGACATGGTCATGCTGTCGAGCAACGACTATCTGGGGCTATCCTTCCACCCCAAGGTGATCGAGGCGGGCCGGGCAGCGATGCTCAAGTGGGGCACGAGCACGACGGGCGCGCGGACCTCGAATGGTTCGCGTGCGTATCACGTCGAGCTGGAGGAAAAGCTCGCGGCATTTCTGGGTCGCGAGGCGTGCCATATCAGCGTCGCGGGTTATCTCGCGTGCCTTTCGAGCGTAGCGTCGTTTGCCCAGAAGGGCGACGTCATCCTCGCCGATAAGAACATCCACTCCTGCCTGTGGGATGGCATCCGGCTCTCGATGGCGACCGTGGAACGGTTCTCGCACAACAGCCCGGACGATCTCCGCGAGGTCGTCGCTGCCGTGAGTCCCGAGACCCCCAAGATGCTCGTCATCGAGGGTGTTTACTCGATGGAGGGCCATATCGCGCGCCTGCCCGAGATCTCCGAGATCGCGGAAGAAAACGGGTGCTTCAGCGTGCTCGACGATGCGCACGGTTTTGGCGTCCTCGGCCGCCAGGGGCGCGGCACGGTCGATCACTTCGGGCTAAACGACAAGGTCGACGTCATCTGCGGCAGCATGTCGAAATCGCTCGCGAGCACGGGTGGCTTCGTCGCGGCCTCGCGCGAGATCATCGAGTATCTCCGCACGAATTCGAAGCAGACCATTTTCTCCGCGGCGATCAGCCCGAGCCAGGCCGCCTGCGCGCAGGCTTCGCTGGAGCTGATGCAGAAGGAGCCCGAGCATCTCGAGCGTCTCTGGGCCAACACGCGCAAGTATCGCGCGATGCTGAAATCGCTCGGCCTCGACACGTGGGAGAGCGAGACGCCGGCCGTCCCGATCGTCCTCGGCTCGAAGGAGCGCGTCTATCCTTTCTGGAAGAATCTGCTCGATAAGGGCGTCTTCACCGTGATGTCGATCGCGCCCGCCGTCCCGGCCGGCAAGGATCTGATCCGCACGGCGATCTCCGCAATGCATACCGACGAGCAATTGGAAAAGATTGCCGAGGCGATGGCGTACGCGGTGAAGAAGATGTGAGGGGCGGCGGCTCCGCCGAAGAGACGGCGGAGTAGCTGAGAGCTTAGAGCTGAGAGTCTAGAGCACGGACGCGGAAGGGAGAAACACTCGGCCGGGAGGGGCGGAGTCTCTGTCTTCCGACTGGCCAACTGCGCCTGTGTGTGCACGTTGCGCGGAGACATCATGAGCAGCCACCGTCGCTCCCTCACTCCTCGTGTGCAAGCCGCCCTGCGCCAGCTCGCGGCCGGGCCGCAGGACATGCGCGACGAGGCCCTGCTCAAGCAGATCAACGACGAATTGAAGCCGCTGCCCGTCGACGAGATCGCCTATATCCGCGACCGCGTGCGGTTCTCGTGTCCGCCGTGCCTCATGGTGCAGTCGGTGGTGCTCATGCTGAATGGGTTGATCGAGGTGAAGAACCTGCAGCTGGAGTTGGATTCGGAAGATTGAGATAGCGGCAACTGCTCGCGTTCCCCTTGCCCACCCTCCTGGCATTGCACTGAAGCGGGCGACGAGGCTAGTCGATCCGCACCAGGTATGAATCGGTCCCGCCTTCGCGCAGGATCACTTCTTTCGCCGGGCTGCGGCCGTCGGCGGGGAAGATGAGCTGGGCGTCGAAGCCTTGGAACGCATGCTCGCGCGCGCTGCGTGGAGTCAACGGATTCTGATGGCCTCGGATGCCGGCGAGCAAGCGACCGCCGTCGCGGGTGATCGCCAGTTTGAAATCCCCGAGCTGGTAGGTGCCGACGCAGGGCTCGAGCGCCGCGGGGTCGAGGGCGATCTCTTTGGGCTCACGCGCCGGGAGCTCCAGCACGAGCTTGAGCACCTGGGTCGCCAACCCGGAGACGCCGGCGGAGTCCGAATTGCCGAGGACCACCACGCCCGTCCGCGCTTCGGGCGCGAGCAGGAGCAGCGCGCTCGTCCCCTGCTGCGAGCCACCGTGGCCGATTACTTTCACCCCGTCGACTTCGCCGAGCTGCCAGCCGAGGCCGTAGGCCATCCGGCCGAGGCCATCGGTGGGCTGCACGGCGGTCCACATCAGGTCCCGCGTGGCGCGCGCGACCAGGCGATCGTGGAGGATCGCGACCATGAACCGCGCCATGTCGGGCGCGGTGGAGAGCCAGCCGCCGCCCGGCACCTTATAGCTCGCATCGAGAGGCTCCGCGTGCACCACGGCGCCGGCTTGATCCTTCGAATAGAAGCGGGTGCGCAGCGGGATCACGGCGACGCGGTCATCGGGATAGGTCTGGCGCATGTCCGCCGGCACGAGCACGCGCTGGCGCACGCAGTCGGCGTAGCTCTGGCCCGAAGCGCCCTCGATCGCGCCGCCGACGAGCGAATAGCCGTGCGTGGAATACTTGAAGTGCGTCCCCGGCGGGGCGACGAGCGGTTCGCTGGCGAAAAATTTCAGGCCGGCCTCGATGCCTTTTTCGAAGTGGCGGGTATTGCCGACTTCGGGGTCGGACTGCGACTCGGAGTAGGGAAACTCCGGCACATTATAGCTACGGATCCCGCCGAGATGGCCCAACAGCTGCCGCGTGGTGATGGGCCACGGCTTCTCGGGAAAGGCGGGATAATATTTCTGCACGGCGGCATCGAGATCGAGCTTGCCGCCCTCCCACAGCGCGAGGGCGGTTGTGGCCGTGAGCGTTTTCGAAATCGAAGCGAGGCGATAGACCGTCTGCGAGGTCGCGGGCACCGAGTTCTCGAGGTCGGCCAGACCGAAGCCCGACGACCACACGAAGTCACCGGCGCGCACCACGGCCACGGAGATCCCGGGGGCGTTGCGCTCCGAGAGGAACGTGGTGGCGGCGTTTTCGATTTTCGCCTGCAGCTCCGGGGAGAGCTTCGCGGCCTGAGCCGACGCGGTGTTCGCGGACAGCAGGGAGAGCAATAGCGCCGCCGCGAGTTGATGAAATCGCCGGGGATGCAACCCACCGCGCGCGGAGTTTGGCCGTCGCTGCATGGGCCCAGCTTCGCCACGGGCGCGGGGGCCAAGCGAGCCTTTTAGGGGCTGTGGCGCAGGACGCGCGGTCTTGCCTACTGCCCTTTCGTTTCCCAACCTCCGGGCGTACCCCTGTCGATCTGATGAAATATCTCGTCACGTTTGTCGTCGTCGTCGCGTTGGCTTGGTTTGGTTTCCAATACTATCTCACGACGATTACCCCGGCGCCGGAAGCGAGCGCGCCCGTCGTCGTCACGCCAGTCGCCAAACCCGCGCCCGTGCCGGCGCGTCCGGCCCCGGTGGCTCCCGCCGTTACGACGACTGCCGCGGCGCAGCCGGCTCCCGCGTCCGCACTCGCAGCAGGGGCCCCCGCAGAGCCCAATCCGAACGCTCCGATTAAAATCGATCTCACGCAGGCCCTCGGGCCAGGCAACCGCTACCACGATGCCGCCGTGGGACTGAGCGCGACGTTTCCCGAGGGCTGGACGGTGCGGTCCGCCATTCGCTGGGGCGAGGGCCATCTCCAGAACACGGTCTTCTTAAAACCAGACCAGGCGTCGAGCGCGGGGCCGAGCATGTACTACAAGCCTTATACGGCGGAGGAGGCGGCGGCCATGAGCGGCACCGGCAGCCAGGCGCTCCTGCAAGAACAAGCCCAGAAGAAGGAGGCTTCGCGCGTGGCCGGGACCCCCGACTACAAGAATGTGCCCGACAGCTTCCTGTTCTTCGAGGTGAATGGGAGCCCGGCGATGACATATTTCGCGACGTTTACGCGGGGCGACCAGGTCATGACGGAGCACTTCATCCGGGTGCTCGGCCCGAAAGGCTACACGATGTTTTTCACTTCGGGCAAATTCGAAGATGTGAAGGCGATCATGCCGCAGCTGAAGCAGACGGCGTCCACGGTGAAGGGGCCGTAAAGCTGCAGCCAGCTTTCCAAACCGCGGAAGTTTTTACAGAAGGCAACGAGGGGAACGGAGAGCGTTGCGGCCTTCGTGCGCAAAATCCGCTTTGCGCTACCTTCGTTTTCTTCTGTCCGAATTCAGAAAGGCCGAGGATCGAGGCATGCGGCAAGGGCGAACCCTTTGTCATCATCCGAACGCCGGGAGGGAGCTGCGAAGCGGTGCTCCGCGGCCTTGCTGGGCTTTCCGCGAAAACTATTTCACGCTGGGTGAGCCCTGCGCTCCGGAAATTCCGCACTATCTGGGATCCCGCTTCACCGGACGCACTATGAACCCGACTCCCTTGCCCCCTTCCGAAGAATCCATTTTTGCCCAAGCGCTCGCACTACCCGCGGCGGAGCGCAGCGCATTTATCGCCCAGGCGTGTGGCGCGGATGTGGCCTTGCGCCTCGCCGTCGAGGCGTTGTTGCGTGCGCATGAGGACGCGGGTTTCATGCAAGGGCCTGCGGGCGGCGAGGCCGACGACTTGCTGACGCTGCTGCGCGTCAGTCGCGCCGCTCCTGAGGGCGCGGGCGATCGGATCGGCCGCTACAAGCTTCTACAGAAGATCGGCGAGGGCGGGTGCGGCACCGTCTATCTGGCGGAGCAGGAGGAGCCGGTGCGCCGTCGGGTCGCCCTTAAAGTCATCAAGCTGGGCATGGATACCCGGGAGGTCATCGCGCGGTTCGAGGCCGAGCGGCAGGCCCTCGCCATGATGGACCATCCGAACATCGCCCGGGTTTTCGAAGCAGGCGCGACGGAGACGGGCCGACCGTACTTCGTGATGGAGCTGGTGCGGGGCACCAGGATCACGGAGTACTGCGATCAACACAGTCTGCCGACCGCGGAGCGGCTCCGGCTCTTCACGCAGGTTTGCCACGCGGTGCAACACGCCCACCAAAAGGGCATCATCCACCGCGACCTGAAGCCCTCCAACATCCTGGTGACGCTGCACGATGGCACGCCGCTGCCGAAGGTGATCGACTTCGGCATCGCGAAGGCGACCCAGGGCCGGCTCACGGACGCGACACTCTTCACGGCCTTCGAGCAACTCATCGGCACGCCGGCCTACATGAGCCCGGAGCAAGCGCAGCTGAGTAGTACGGATGTGGATACGCGCAGCGATATCTACAGCCTGGGCGTTTTGCTTTACGAGCTGCTCACGGGGCGCACGCCGTTTGAGTCGCAGGCGCTCCTCCAGGCGGGGCTGGAGGAGATGCGCCGGCGCATCCGGGAGGTGGAGCCACCACGGCCCTCGACGCGGCTTCGCACCCTGGACCGGGCGACGCTCACCACCACCGCCCAGCAGCGGCACAGCGACGCGCCCAAGCTCATCCGCCTCATCGACGGCGACCTCGACTGGATCGTGATGCGTTGCCTGGAGAAGGACCGCACGCGACGCTACGTGA
>JAZKEV010000297.1:0-8391 GCA_040386765.1 Verrucomicrobiota bacterium
CTGCGGTTTTTCGCGAGTTGTAGGAGCGGCTTTACGCCGCGACTGGATCAAGGACGTGGCTTCACTTACCACGCGGTCGAGATTCCTGAGGTCCCGCCCCTCACGGGGCGGGCTACGTTCGATCCGGGCGAGCCGGTCGGACTATTTCCCCGGCCAGAGTTTGACCGACTTCGTGTGCTCCAGGACTTCGCGGAGGGTGGTGCGCCAGTTGACGCGGGCGGAGATGCCATGGTCGGTGTCGCGGCCTTCCTCGTGGCCGACTTTGTAGGCGAGCTCGAGCTGCCATTTGCCGGGGAGCTTCCAGTCAGCGGTGCGCTGGAGCGGGATATCCCAGATCGTACCGAACTGGATCTCGTGACCGAGGCGATAGCCGATCTCTTCATCG
The DNA here is from genome assembly GCA_040386765.1 of Verrucomicrobiota bacterium. GTDB lineage: Bacteria > Verrucomicrobiota > Verrucomicrobiia > Opitutales > Opitutaceae > ER46. The sequence goes on from JAZKEV010000297.1 coordinate 386, forward strand.
AGGTGGCGGATGCGATACTCGGTGAAGTAGGCAAACTGGTTGGGCTTGTAGAGCAGGCCGGGCGCAAACTCGAGGACGTGCCGGCGCTCAACCTCGGGCGGCGGGTCGCCCCGCTGGGTGAGCTTCACGCTGCGGTCGTAGCTGAGGTTGGTGTAGAGCGTGGTGGAGGGCCACATGCGCAGCTCGCGGGCGGCGGAGATGAAGGCCTTTACGTGGGTGTAGTGGTCGTTGAGCTCGACGGGGGGCTTACCGAGGGGGATGCGGTTCTCGAGGCCGATCGTGGTGTCGTCGAAGAAGCCGAGGGTTTTGCCGACATCGTATTTGGCACCGAGCTTGCCTTCGCCGAGGCCCCAACGGTGATCGCGGCCACTGTTGAAAGGACTGGGTGTGAAGGGGACGAGGCCGGTCTGGAATTCGAGACGGTCGGTGTAGCCGTACCGGAGCTCGATGGGGAAGCGCATGTACTCCTCGTCACGCAGGTCGCCGAACTTGGGCTTGAAGGAGATCGTGATGTTCTCCTGGTCGAGCACGCCGGGCAGCATGGTGTCGAAGAAGTCGGTCATGCGCAGGACGCGTTCGCGCACCCGATCCGCCGTCGAGGGGGCAGCTTCTGCGGCGCCGGCGAGGGAGGTCGCGGCGATAAGGAGCAGGGCGGAGAGTAACCGGGTCTGGCGGAGGGGCATGCGAGGCTATGGACAGGACGGGCGCGGGGGTGTGCCGGTGAGACGAGGTAGGTTGTTTGCCTACCGTAGTGTTCGGTAAATACTGGTCCGGGTATAGCAAAAAGCCGCCCACTGCGTGGCAGCGGACGGCTTTTGGAATCGTCGGCGACGTTCAGCGACCGTGCAGGTAGCTGGTGAGGAGATTTTCGAGGTACTCCTGCTTGCCGCTGCGCGGGGTGGGCTCGCCGAGCTTGGTGAGGACGAGCTTCTCGAGTTGGCGGAAGTTGGAGCGGCCCATTTCGATGTCGCGGCCGAAGTCGGTGTCGAAGCTGGCGTAGCGGTCCTGGACGAACTTCTCGAACTTGCCGTCGGCGAGGATGCGGCGGGCGAGCTTGAAGGCGAGGGCGTAGGCATCCATGCCGCCGATGTGGGCGTGGAAGAGATCCTCGAGGTCGATCGAGGGGCGGCGGAGCTTGGCGTCGAAATTGAAGCCGCCGGTGCCGAGGCCGCCGGCGCGGAGGATCGAGAGCATGGCGAGGGTGAGCTCGCGGACGTCGGTATTGAACTGGTCGGTGTCCCAGCCGAGGAGGAGATCGCCGGCATTGGCATCGATGGAGCCGAGCATGCCTTGCGCGGCCGCGACCTCGATCTCGTGCTGGAAGGTGTGGCCGGCGAGCGTGGCGTGGTTGGTCTCGATGTTGAACTTGAAATACTTTTCGAGGCCGTAGGTGCGGAGGAAGGCGATGCCGCTCGCGACGTCGAAATCGTACTGGTGCTTCGTCGGCTCCTTCGGCTTGGGCTCGATGAGGAACTGGCCCTTGAAGCCGATCGAGCGGGCGTAATCGACCGCCATGTGGAGGAAGGCGGCGAGGTGGTCCTGCTCGCGCTTCAGGTTCGTGTTGAGAAGCGTCTCGTAGCCTTCGCGACCGCCCCAGAAGACGTAGTTCTCACCGCCGAGCTGTTTCGTGACCTCGAGGGCTTTCTTCACCTGCGCGGCGGCGTAGGCGACGACGTGCGCATCGGGATTGGTCGAGGCGCCGGCGAGGTAGCGGGGATTGGAGAAAAGGTTGGCGGTGCCCCAGAGGAGCTTCACGCCGGTGGCCTGCTGCAGCTCCTGGGCGTGCGCGACGACGGCGTCGAGGTACTTGTTGGACTCGGCGAGGGTTTTGCCCTCGGGCGCGATGTCGCGGTCGTGGAAGCAGTAGAAGGGGGCGCGGATCTTTTGGAAAAACTCGAACGCGGCGTCCATGCGGACTTTGGCGACGGAGACGGCGTCCTTGCCGGCTTCCCACGGGCGATTGATCGTGCCGGGGCCGAAGGGATCTGAACCGGTGCCGCGGAAAGCGTGCCAGTAGGCGATGGAGAACCGCATGTGCTCCGAGAACGGCTTGCCGTCGATGACCTCGTCGGGGTTGTAGTGGCGGAAGGCGAGGGCGTTCTCGGTCTGTGGACCTTCGTAGGCGATGGTGCCGGTAGCGGGGAAGTGAGGGCGGGACAGAGCGGGGGAGGGTGAGTGTAGCGGAAGCGGGGGCGGGAGTGGTAGTAAAGATGCGCTATTTTCTTTTGATTTTTCGTACAGGGCGTATGGCTGCTGAGCGTGCGGACGGTGAAACAGGCGCGGAAGGTGGCCTTGCTGATCGAGACTTCGAATCGGTATGGGCGCGACTTGCTCTACGGTGTCCGCGACTGGATGCGCGAGGGCGAGCGCTGGGCGATCCGGTTCACGGAGCAGGCCCGGTTGGCGCCGCTGCCGTCATGGTTGCGGACGTGGGAGGGCGATGGGATCGTGGCACGGGTGGACTCACCGAGGACCGCCGCGGCGCTGCGGAAAACGGGGCTGCCCGTCGTCGACGTGAGCGCGGAGCGGGGTGTGTCGGAATTTCCGCGCGTGAGCGTGGACAACGCGGCGGTGGCGCAGCTGGCGGCGGATCACCTGATCGCGAAGGGGTATCGGCATTTTGCCTTTTGCGGAGATGCGGAATTCCTCTGGGCGAAGCAGCGCGGACAGGAATTCCGGCGGATTCTCGCGGCGGCGGGGCATAGCTGCGCAATGTTTGCCGGAGAGAAGGGCGCGCGAAGGCGCTCGGAGTCGGAAATGCGCGCGATGGCCGAGTGGCTGGCGAAGCTGCCGCGCCCGGTGGGGATCTTTGCCTGTTACGATGGGCGTGCGCAGCAGGTGATCGAGATGTGCCAGCTGCGGCGCTGGTCGGTGCCCGACGAGATCGCGGTGCTCGGCGTGGATAATGACGATGTGCTGTGCGAGCTGTGCTCGCCGCCGCTGAGCAGCGTGCAGCCGAATGCCTGGCGCACCGGCTACGAGGCCGCGGCGATGCTCGCGCGGATGATGCGCGGGACCAAGGTCGCGGGCGGCGAGACGCGGCTGGTGGCACCGGTGCGCGTGGTGGAGCGGCAATCGACCAACATGGTCTCGGTCGGCGATGCGCGCGTGGCGCAGGCATTGCGTTTCATCCGCGAGCACGTGGGCGACGGCATCGACGTGAGCGACGTGCTGCGTGCGGTGCCGATGTCGCGCACGCTGCTGGAGCGGAAATTTCACGCCGCGGTCGGGCACTCGCCGCATCGGCAAATCGTGCAGGAGCGGATCGAGCGGGCGAAGCATCTGCTGGTCGAGAGCGAGGTTTCGATCGCGGTGGTGGCGGAGCTGGCGGGCTTTCGCGATGCGAGCTATCTCAGTGTGGCCTTCCGGCGCGAGACAGAGGAGAGCCCGTATGAATATCGGGCGCGGAATCGCGCGGGGCGCTGATACGCGTGAAGCGAACTTAGGTGTGGGAGAACGAGCGCGAAAGGACGGGGAGAGGAACGCTAATCTGCGCTAATTTTTCCCGAGGCGAAGGAGCAGGGAACGCGGGGAGGCTTCGCCTGATCGGCGAAGCGCGATTGTTTTGAAGGCGCGGCGTCGTCTCTGACCGCTATCGGGAGGGTGGTGTCGGAACAACTACCACCACTCCGGTCAGCTACCTTCAGCGCAGATCTTTGATGCCGTTCTTCAGGCCGTGGATTTGCTGCACCTCGGCGTCGGTGAGGGTGCGGTTGAAGACGGCGAGGTCATCCATGTAGCCGACGTAGGCGGCGGCGAGGACGAGCTGAACTTTGTCGGCTTCCCAGCCGAGGGTGAGGTCCCAGCCCTTGAGCGTGCCGACGAGTTTGCCGTCGAGGTAGAGTTTGCCGACGCCGGACTTGCCGGCGTTGAGGTTATCGAAGGTGAAGACGACGTGCGTCCACTTCGTGCGGGAGAAGGGGGCTTTTGTGAGCTTTACCATTGGGCGCTCGGCGTCGCTCATCTTGGCCCAATCCTGGTTCTTCGGATTCCAGATTTCGACGAGCGGGCGGATGGCGTAGCGGAATTCGCGCGGGGTCTCGTCCTTGGACCATTCGAGGAACATGAAGCCCTTCTTCGTATCGCCGCCGACAATCTGCACGGGATCGCAGTAGCCGGGCTCGAGATCTTCGTCGGGCGTGAGTCTCAGCCAGATGGAGACGCTGCCGCTCCAGTTCGCGGCTTTGTAGTCGAGGACGCCCGGGCCCTTGTAGGCCGGCTTGTAAGGATTCTTCTTCACGACGTGGAGCGCGGCGCCGAATTTGCCTTCGCCGGGCGCGATCTTGAGCACGTCTTTCATCGGCGGGGGCGGCGCGCCTTTGGTGGCGGCCGGTGGCACGAGGGCGGTGGTGTCACCGCGGGAGAAAGCGGCATCGAGCGTGTCGTCGAACGGGGCGTGGAAGGTGAGGGCGTCGCGGAGCGGCTTCAGGTCGGCAGCGGCGGCGAGGGCAAACGCCGGGAGGGTGCCAGCGAGGGCAAGCGAGAGCAGGGGGCGCAGTGTCATCGGGTACCGAGGAGAACGAAGCCTGCGGTGGCAGGCAAGGCGTTGTGTGGACCAAGTGGTTACTAAACTGCAGTCGACCTCCAAACCGCCGGAAGTTTTTACAGAAGGAAACGAAGAGCGATGCCGCCTTTGTTCACAAAATCAGCTCTTCGTTGACTTCGTTTTCTTCTGTTCAAATTCAATCGTCTGGAAATGAGGGGTGGCGATGTCGGCCACAGTTTTGTGAAATTGCTTCAGTGCGAGATGTTGCGCCGACGCTCCTGCCAGCGCTCGCGATTGACGAAGAGCGGGAGCGATTCGGCGGGCGGGATCGGGCGATCGTCGACGAGGGTGAAATCGCCGGCGAAGAGCTGGGCGGGTTCGTCGGCCGCGAGGCCGAAGGGCGGGCCATCGGTTTTGTCGCCGAAAAAGTAGAGGCCGGCGAGGATGCCGCCGGGCGCGAGCAGCGCGGCGGTGCGGGCGATGAGTTGAGGCCATTGCGCGGGCGGCATGGAGCACAGGAAGGTGCGCTCGTACACGAGATCGAACGGGGCGTCGGCGAAATCGTAGGTGAAAAAATCTCCTTCGACGACGCGCTCCGCGAGCGCGGGCGAGAGATTGGCCCGCGCTTTCGCCACGGCGGGCGGGCTGAAATCGATGGCGGTAACGCGGTAGCCGGCGGAGGCAAAGGCCGCGACTTCGTAACCGGACCCGCAGCCTGGCACCAAGACACGCGCGCCGTGGCCGGGGTGGGCGGCGAGGTAGCGCGAGAGAACCGGCGGCACGCCGCCGAAATCCCATGGCGTGGTCCCGGCTTCGTAGCGGGGATTCCAGAACGCGGGATGGGTGGAGGGTGGGTCTATGGATGGCATACGAGAGCGTATGAAGTTTCCGAATCCATGCGAATTTCTGGACTGGCTCAACTCGGGGCAACCGGTGACGATGTGAGTCGATGGCGTTTCAAGTCGCATTGGGCATTGTGCTCGCGTTTTCGTCCGTCGAGCGGGCGATCGACGTGGACCGTGCCATGCCGGCGACGGTCAAAATTGCCGTGGTGATTCCGGATGGAGCGTCGAACGAGACATGGTTGCGGGCGGCAATCGATGCGAGGCTCATGACGCTGCTGGAGCGCACGGGCGCTCCCGTCGCGGTGCATTCGGAAAGCATGAAGGCGGCGCAGGCAGCCGCACAACTCGACGCCCGGCAGTGCGATGCCGTGATCCTGCTGGGGCGCGCCCGGCCGGATGTGCTGCGCGAGGTCAATATCCTGACGTTCGCGGCGAGCCTCGGGCCGGACTATGGTTTTCGCCCGGCGTATCTGGTGATGCCGGGAGCGGATTTTGTGCGGAAGGGGCGGCTGATCGGAGCGTTTCCGCAGGCGATGCGAACGCTCGGGAATGCGGTGATCGAGGAACGTGCGGAACGGCCATAGCGTGCGCGTGGCGAACGGGCGGTATCAGGCGGAGGGTTTTCGGATTCCGCCTGAAGGCGGAACTACGAACTTGGATTCGGATCCGGATTTTGGGACACGGAGAGCACGGAGGAGACACAGAGGTCACGGAGCGTGCTCATCCCATTTGCGAAGCGAAATGAGATTTCCGGCGGTGGGGCACGTTTATAGCGCGTGGTCCGTCACGCGTCGCTCAGGATCTTCGGGACCGCTGAGGCGGCGGCTTAAGGATAAACCGCCCTACCTGCATCGCCCGACAACCTACGACTGCTGGAGCTTCGACTGCCCGGACTCCACCACGAAGGTCGCGCGCGTTTTGAGCGGGGCATCGGGTTTGGTGATGTAGGCGACGGTCTGGTAATCGGTGCGCCACAACTTGGGCGTGACCTCGCAGCGCACGTAGCCGCGGTTGCCGTTGAGGAATTTCACACAGGGGTTTTCCTCCGGCGTGGTGGCGCGGCTCTTGGGGAGATCTTCGCCATCTCCGCCCGAGGAGATCGAGGTGCCGACGAACTCGACGCCGACGGGCGCCTCGCCGGGGCGCTCGAAGTCGGTGAGAAGCTCGTTGGCCCAGTTGGTGTGGATATCGCCGGTGAGCACCACCGGGTTTTTCACCTTCTGATTGCGAAGGTGCTTCAGCAAGTTGCGCCGCTCAAACTCGTAGGCGGGCCATTGATCCATGCTGTACTCGACGACCGGCCCGATGCTCACGTCGACGTTAGCCACCATCACCTGTTGGGCCATGATGTTCCAATCGGTGGAGGATCGGGAGAGATTGTTGAGGAGCCAGTCGCGCTGCTGCGCGCCCATGATCGTGCCCTTGGGATCGAGCAGGACTTCGTTGAAGGGCTTGCGGCCATCGCCCTGCGGCTGGTCGGTGCGGTACTGGCGGGTGTCGAGGACGTTGAAGGAGGCGAGGCGGCCGAAATTGAGGCGGCGGTAAAGCAGCATGTCGGGGCCCTTGGGCTGCGCGGAGCGCCTGAGCGGCATCATCTCGAAGTAGGCTTGGTAGGCAGCGGCGCGGCGCTTGAGAAACTCGTCGCGCGGGCCGGGCCGGCCCGGGATATCGCCGGCGTAGTTGTTCATCACCTCGTGATCGTCCCACGTGACGATCCAGGGGGCCATCGCGTGCGCGGCCTGCAGGTGGGGGTCGAGTTTATAGAGCGCGTAGCGGGCGCGGTAGTCGTCGACGGTGACGATCTCGGGGCTGTTGTGCTGGCGCACCCCTTTTTCGCGGGCGGCGCCTTCGTAAATGTAGTCGCCCAAGTGCACGATGAGATCGAGATCCTCGCGGGCCATGTGCTGGTAAGCCGTGAAAAGTCCCGACTCGTAGTGCTGGCACGAGGCGAAGGCGAAGCGCAGCCGCTCGGGCGACGACGCGGCGGGCGGCATGGTGCGGGTGCGGCCGATGCGGCTTGTCTCGCCGGCGGCGCGGAAGCGATACCAGTACCAGCGGTCGGGCTTGAGGCCCTCGACTTCGACGTGGACGGAGTGGGCCCAATGGGGATTGGCGAGGGTGGTGCCGGAGCGAAGGACCTGAGAAAAGGCTTCGTTTTCCGCGAGCTCCCACCAGACGACGACGGGGGCGGAGGGCATGCCGCCGCCGGGCTCGAGGGGCTTGGGCGCGAGGCGCGTCCAGAGGACGACGCTGTTGGGGGTAGGGTCGCCGGAAGCGACGCCGAGGGAAAACGGATAGGCGGAGAGTTTGGCGTTCTCCTTCACCGCGCCCGAGAGGCGGGAGGTCGAGAGAAGAGCGGCGGCGGCAAAGGAAACGGAGCCAGCGATAAAGTTGCGGCGGCTGAGGAGCGCACTGTCGCGAAGCGGGAACAGCGGTTGAAGCATGCGGGCGAGAGGAAGGGAGAGCGGTGGAGGAGCGTCAAGGCGCGGCGGGAGGTCGTCGCGGGTTTGTGACCCAGCAGGACGCGTGGGGGCGCGGATGGTTGTTTGGTGCGGAGGGGGAGCGGGGGCTGGGCAGGAGAAGGGAGAAGGGAGGAGGGAGAAGGAAGGAAGAGCACGAGCAAGAGCACGAGGGTGGTGAGAACGCGGTGGGTAGGAAACGAGTGAGGGGGGCGG
>JAZKEV010000298.1:0-1839 GCA_040386765.1 Verrucomicrobiota bacterium
CGCCACCGAGCTGAAGCAGATCGTCGCCGCCGCGGGTACGATGCCCGTGATCCTCCTCGGCGACTTCAACGCCGTGCCCACTGCGCCCTCCATCGCCGCGATCCGCGAGTTTCTCACGGATGTCTGGACCGCCATCGGCACGGGCGGTGGCTTCACCATTCCCGTGAAGAAGCCGGCCCGCCGCATCGACTACGTGTGGATCACGCCCGCCACGATCACGCCGGTGAAAATGGAAGTCATCACCTCCGACATCGCCGCCGTAGCCTCCGATCACCTGCCGATCGTGGCCGAGCTGCAGTTGAAGTGATGCTGCCTCGCCTGCTGCAACGTTGCGCGGCGGGGCTCGCCGTCGCGGGTGCGCTTCTCGCCACGGCTTCGGCGGTCGACGCACCGCGGCCCCTCACCGTTCCGCCGCTGCCGGCGGTGCTCGATCACGCCAAGGCCGGCAGCATCCCCATCGAGTGTATCTACGTTTCCCCTACAGCCGACGAGGGCCGCATCGGCGATGCGCTCACGGTGCTGATCTCGGCCCACGAGAGCGCCAAGGTGAGGCAATGGCTGGTGCGTTTCACCCTCGCCGCCGCCACGCCCGAGGAACGCGCCGCCGCCAAGCCGATGACGGCCACGATCACCGTCAATGAGCAGAAGCATGTGTTCACAGCCGGCGATCCGGTGGCGCTCGACGTACAGACCGCCGGCCCCTTCTCCGCCCAAGCCAAACCTCCTGGCGAGCCGAAACGCTCCCGCGTCTTGGTCAGCCCCAAATTGCTCGGGCTGGGTCTGGATCGCGCCAGCGAGATGATGATCCGCACCCCGGCTCCGACACCCGCCGAAGCCGGCACGTCGCCGCCGGCCACGACGACACCTCCCACGACGCTCTCATTCGAGGATGGTCAGCTATTCGCCGGCCTCTTCCCGTCGATGATGTCGTTTTTCCAGGCCGTGGATTCAACGCCGGGCCTGCGCGAGATTCTCTGGAGCGTGCTGGAAAAACCCTCGCTGTGGTCGATCGCCCGCCGTGGCGGAAAAATCGACGCCGGTTTCAATTTCGGAAAAGCCTCGACCGCCAGCGGCGCCGATTGGGGCGTGCCGGACATGCCCTGCTATCGGATGGAGCTCACGCTCAGCCTCAATGGCCAGCCCGCGCTGGAGTGCGCATTCTACGTCACCTCGCCGCGCCCGCCGCTGCTCGCCACGGCGGGCATCGTCGGCATCGTGGCCGACTCGCCAAAGGATAAGGCCAAACGCGTTCTCATCCGCGTGCTTTCCGGGCAGCGCGTGAAAGACGCTGCGCCCGCGCTCGCTTCCGCGGTGCCTGCCAGCAAGTAGCGTGCGGCGACCGAGATCCCGGCGTAAACCGCTACAACAAACTGCTTGGTGCGTCGCGGCCTGAAGTAGGGCGGATTAAAAACCCGCCCTACTTCAGACTCCGCATCTCGAATAGTGGGTTTCGCGCGCACAGTTGTCATCGGCTGTGACCGAGCCTTTGTCCGCAACCACGCCATCCCACTGCTGTCTGCACCGCCTACCTGTCGCCCTTGAACTGCGAGATCCTGCACACTCTCTACGTCCGCAGTAATGGCGACGTACCTTGCAACGACGATGCAGGGGAATCCGTTTTTCTTGGCCGCATCCCCGCGCAGAACCCGCAATGGGCGGTGGACTCGCTCCTCTCCAATCATCGCTATCGTCACATCCGCGCCGCGCTCGCCGGGGGCACGATGCCGTGGCCCGAGGTATGCCCCAACTGCGCCTTCTTCCGCCCGAACGAGCCCTTCGCCGATCATCTCGCGCAGAAGCGCATTCGAAAAATCCAGATCGAGCCCTCCCTCTCCTGCC